>JALSIN010000442.1 GCA_026989935.1 Polyangiaceae bacterium
GTGCTATGCAGGGGTCGATGTGGGGTATGGGTATCCCTTGGGGCAGGGGAGCAAGACGGACGGCCCCCCGTGGCCGTTGGAGGTGCCGCTGCCGGGGCCGGCGGTGGACGTGGGGTTCAGCGGATACCACGGCTGCGCGGTGGTGGAGGGCGGGGACCTGTACTGCTGGGGGTGGAACGGGAGCGGTCAGTTGGGTCTTGGATACAAGGAATGGTGGGTGGGGGACGACGAGAAGCCGGAGGACGTGGGACCGGTGGACGTGGGGGGGCCTGTAGTGGACGTGGAGCTGGGCCACATGCACACCTGTGTGCTGTTGGCAGACGGCGTGGTGCGGTGCTTCGGGGCGCAGCGGCAGGATCCGTTGTTTTGTGGCGCCGTGGGGGGCTGCGACGTCACGGGGGTGCTGGGGACGGGGCAGGATGAAAACATCGGAGACGACGAGGTGCCGTCGTCGGCGCCGCCGGTGGAGCTTGGGGGGGCGGCGGTGCACTTGGAGTCCGTGGGCAGCGTTACCACCTGCGCGATCCGCCAGGACGGGGCGCTGTTCTGCTGGGGGATCTGGCACTGGAGTGCGGTGACGCGGTTTTTCGTCGGAGACGACGAGACGCCGCTGGAGGCGGGGCCGGTGGAGGTGGGGCCGGTGCGGGACGTGGAGAAGTATTGCTACCAGGGGCTGGAGGACGGGCGCTGGCGGTGCTGGTGGCCCACCTCGTCGGCGTACGCAGGCGCGCCGGGGACGGTGGCCCAGGACCCGCTGGACCTGGACGAGCTCTTGGGGGCGCACGTGGTGGAGGTGGAGCGCACGGCAGGGACGGTGTGTGCGCGTCTGGAGGACAACTCGCTGCGGTGCTGGGGTGAGGGCACCGACGGTCAGCTCGGGTACGGTCCGCTTTTCGAAGCGCCGAAGGCGTGTGACTTCGGGTTTTCAGAGTTCATCAGCTATGGCGTGCCGTGCAACAGCTTTTCCCCGAATACCTCGGTCCCGCCGGGATGCTGCGTGGAGGAGGGCGGGACCCTGGAGCACCTGCCGCCGGTGCCGTACGAATGAGCGCGGAGGAAACGATGGCAAGGCGTGCAGGACTCGCAAACCTCGATGGAGGCCGCCGGGCACCCCGCGTCGGGGTGTGGTGGGCGTCGGTGGCGCTGGTGGCGGCCGCGTGCGGAGGCGGCGACCGTCGGGGGTCGGGGGGCGGCAGCGGTGGGAGCACGACGGGCGGGGGTCCGGACGTGCCGGCGGACGTGGGGAAGGCGGCGGTGTGCGGGGACGGAGTGCTGGATCCGGGGGAGGCGTGCGACGACGGGAACACCGTGGACGGGGACGGGTGCCAGGCGGACTGCACGTGGCCGGCCTACACGGGGGAGGCGGTGTTCGTCGGGGGGAGGTGTACCTGCGTGCGGCTCCCCGGAGGTCGCCTTCGGTGCTGGGGTGGCATCGACTGTTCCCCCCACGAGAACCTCGAATCGGGCGCAACCGAGACGCCGGCGGAAGCGGGGGACGTGTCGTCGCCCGAGCCGGTGGTCCAGATCGCGCTGGCGCCCAAGGGGGGCTGTGCGCGGACGGTCAGCGGTCGAGTGCTCTGTTACGGGGGAGACCCGATCTACGGGTACGGGTTCCCTCTGGGGCAGGGCAGCAAGACGTGGTCGCCGCCGGGTTGGCTGAGCGAGGCCCTGGAGATTCCGGTTCCGGGGTCGGCGGTGGACGTGGCGTTCAGCGGGAGACACGGGTGCGTGGTGGTGAACCGGGGGACGTTGTACTGCTGGGGCTTGAACGACGAGGGCCCGCTTGGGCTGGGGCACACGCAGTGGGTGGGGGACGACGAGACGCCGGCGGAGGCGGGCCCGGTGGACGTGGGCGGTCCGGTGGTGGACGTGGAGGTGGGGGACGCGCACACGTGCGTGCTGCTGCGAGACGGCGCGGTGCGATGCTTCGGTGCCGGGGACGACGGGCGGTTGGGGACGGGCGCCGAAGACGACATCGGGGACGACGAGGTGCCGTCGTCGGTGCCGCCGGTGGAGCTGGGGGGGCCGGCGGTGCAACTCGAGGTCTTCAGGCGGAACGCGACCTGCGCGATCCGACAGGACGGGGCGCTGTTTTGCTGGGGGTTGTCGGCGGCCGACGGGTGGGGATACGACGGGTCTTACATCGGTGATGACGAGACACCGCTGGAGGCGGGACCGGTGCCGGTCGGCCCGGTGCGGGACGTGGCCGGGTACTGCTACCAGGGGTTGGAGGACGAGCGGTGGCGGTGCTGGTGAAGGCTGTACAACTCTGGGCCGAAGGGGACGGTGATCTCGGACCCCCTGGACCTGGACGAACTGTTGGGGGCTCATGTCGTGCAGGTGACGGGACAGACGAGCTTTCATCTGTGCGCGCAGCTCGAGGACCGCTCGTTGCGGTGCTGGGGATTGGTCGGGGATGGGCGACTCGGGTACGGGCCGCTGTTCGAGGAAGTGCTGTCGTGTGGTTGGGGGTATGGAAAACCGTGTGCCATCTACGGTGCGAACGAGGAGGGGGAGATTCCCACCTCGTTGGACTGCTGCCTGGAAGAGGGCGAGACGCTGGAGAACCTGCCGCCGGTGCCCTACGAGTAGGGACAGCGGGAACCCATGGGTAGACCGGCTCGTTCCGGTGACCGTGGGCGCGCTCCGTGGCGCGGCGGGGTGCGTGGAGATTTGCGCCTTGTACGGAACCTCGACCAAGCCGGGCGCTGCCTGGGCAATGCATCGGGGCCCTGCCGATGACGAATCTCGGTTCCCGAGTGCCGACCTGCTCCGGGCGCCGGGCCGGCGGTCCCTGCGCGCCCGCGACGTCCACCGGGCTCGGCGGGGTGCCTGCGGCGGGGTGCCTGCGGCGGGATGCCTCGCAGATGCGGCGCCTGGCGCCCCGGTGCGGGGCCCGATTGTGATTCGCGGGCCGCAAGGCGTACAACCCACCGGCCATGGCTCGACGCACCCACGCCGCCCCCAGGAAGAAGCACGAGGCCCGGAGGAAGCGCCGCCGGCCCACCCAGGCCGAGCGCGCCGACAAGCACGACCTCTACCAGCGGGCGGTCCAGTCCCCCGATTTCGACGTGGCGTTCTTCGCCCGCGCCTTCACCAACCTGCGGGGCCGTGCGCCGCGCCGGCTGCGGGAGGACTTTTGCGGGACCGCCTTGCTGGCGGCGACCTGGGCCGCCTCCAAGCGCACGCGCAGCGCCGTGGGCGTGGACCTCCACGCGCCCACGCTCGCGTGGGGACGCGAGCACAACCTCGCCGCCCTGCCGCCCGCCGTCCGGCGCCGCGTGGCGCTCGTCCACGGTGACGTGCTCGACGCCCGGACCGCGCCCCCGGCGGACATCGTGTGTGCCATGAACTTCAGCTTCTGCGTGTTCCACGACCGCGCCACGCTGCGCCGGTACTTCGAAAACGCGCGCAGGAACCTGGTGCGCGACGGGATCCTCATCCTGGAGATCTACGGCGGCACCGAGGCCATCGACGAGCTGGAGGAGTCGCGCCGCTGCGACGGCTTCACCTACGTGTGGGACCAGGACCGCTTCGACCCGATCACGAACCGCACCGTCTGCCACATCCACTTCCGCTTCCCCGACCGCTCGAAGATCGAACGCGCCTTCACCTACGACTGGCGGCTGTGGTCGATCCCCGAGCTGCGCGAGGTCCTGGCGGAGGCCGGGTTCGCGTCGTCGGTGGTCTATTGGGAGGCGGTGGACGAAGACGGCGACGGCACCGGCGTCTTCCGCCGCACCGAGCACGAGGAGCAGCAGGAGTCGTACCTCGCGTACGTGGTCGGACTCAAGTGACCGGAGCGAAGACGCCGTCGTCGTCCTCGCCGTCCGCCACCGGCCGGTCGAGGTCCAAAGAGGCCACGAGATCGTAGGCGTCCGCGGCGATCACCTTCGCCCGTACGAACGCGCCGGCCGGCGCCGTGCCGTCGAGCAGGATCACCTTGCCGTCCACGCCGGGCGCCTGCCCCTCGTGGCGCCCTTCGAGGACGTGCTCGCTCTCGGCGCTCGGCCCGTCCACGAGTACGTCCAGGGCGCGACCGTGGCGTGCGCGGTTGCGCCGGGCGGCGACGTCGGCCTGGATCGCCATCACCGCCTCCGCGCGCTCGGCCGCGATCGCCTCGTCGATCCGCCGCGGCAGCATGGCCGACGCCGTTCCCGGCTCGCGGGACCACGGGAACACGCCGAGGTGGTCGAAGTGCCCCTCGGCCACGAAGGCGCACAGGCGCTCGAAGGCGTCGTCGGTCTCGCCCGGGTGGCCCACCAGGAGCGTGGTCCGCAGGTGGATCGGGCGGCCGGCGCGGTCCGCGGCGCGGGCCAGATCGTCCAGCATGGTCCGCACGCGCTTCTCGCTGTAGCCCCGCCGCATCCGGCGCAGGACCTCGTCGTCGATGTGCTGGATCGGCACGTCGAGGTAGCTGGCGACCCGGTCGTACCCGGCGATCCGGTCGGCGAGCCCCGGTGTGACCGCCGAGGGGTAGGCGTAGTGCAGCCGGATCCACGCAAGATCGTCGATCCGCACCAGGGCGTCGAGCAGGTGCTCGAGGGTGACCTTCGGCTCGAGGTCCGCCCCGTAGCGGGTGAGATCCTGCGCCACGAGGCAGACCTCGCGCACGCCGTCGTGGGCCAGGGCGGCGACCTCCTGCACGATGGAGGGGATCGGCCGGCTGCGCTGCGGGCCGCGCAGTTTGGGGATGATGCAGAAGCCGCACGGGCGATCGCAGCCCTCGGCGATCTTGACGTAGGCGAGGTGCCGCGGCCCCGAGCGCAGCCGCGGGGCGTCGTGATCGACCAGGTAGGCGCGCCGGTCGAGGGGCGAGACCGCCATCTTCGGGGCGGTGCCGGCGAGTGCGTCACGAAAGCGCGGCACGTCGGCCGAGCCCAGGAAATGGTCCACCTCGGGCAGCGCCTCGGCCAGCTCGTCGCCGTGGCGCTGGGACAGGCAGCCGGTGACCACCAGGCGCGTGCCCGGCCGGCGGCGCTTGACCTCGGCCAGGGCCAGGATCGTCTCGACGGACTCCTCCTTGGCCGGATCGATGAAGCCGCAGGTGTTGACCACGAGCACGTCGGCGTCGTCGGGCTCGGGCACGAGATCGAAGCCCTCGGTACGGGCGATCCCCGCCATGGCCTCGGTGTCCACCTGGTTCTTGGGGCAGCCCAGGGAGACGAAGTGGACGCGCCGGGCCGGGCGCTCAGGGGGTCCCACGGGCGGGCTCCTTCGGTGGTGCGGTCATCGCGGCCGCGTTCTTCTTGCACGCCCCGCCCGCCTTCGCCAGGGCCTTCGCCCGCAGCTCGGCGCCGGTGGGGCCGTCCCCCAGGGCGTCGCGCCGCGCCTGCCCGTGGCCGGGGCCCAGGACGTCGCGCAGGTAGGCCGTGTAGTCGAAGGTGTCCGAGTGCTCCGGGGTGTGGCAGGCGCCGCAGACCTCGGCCGGGGCGTCGCGCACGATGGCGTGGGGTCTGCCCCCGCGCTCGGGCTCCTCGACGTGGACGCTGCCCGGACCGTGGCACACCTCGCACTGCACGTCGCGCAGCCCCTCGTTCTCCACCACCTCGCTGCCGCCGGGCTTGCGAAAGCCCGTGACGTGGCAGCCGATGCAGGCCACGTCGTACTGCTTGCCCAGGGCTTCGAGGGTCGCGTAGGCGGCCGCGTGCTTCGTCTTGCGCCAAAAGGCCACGGCCTCCTCGTGGCACAGGTCGCACTGCTCGATGCCGGCGTAGCCGGGCTTGCCCCTGGGCGGCGGGGGCGGGCGCACGCCGGCGAAGCGCTTGCGGTTTTCCTCGGCCACGGCGGCGTCGTAGGCCGCCAGGAGCTTCGTGGCCACCGGGTCCGCCTCGCCGTGGCAGGTGACCTTGCGCAGGCGGACTTCGACGGTCACCGGGCCGCCCGGGGCCGCGCCGGAAAGCCGCGCGTGCACCCGGTCCAGGGCCCGGCGCAGGTTCGCCACGAAGGCCGGGTCGGCGTTCGGATCCTTTTCGAAGGCGGCGATCCGCGCCTCGAGGCTCGCCCGCTCGGCTTCCAGATCCTCGCGCGATGGCAAGAGGACCCACGATCCTGCGCCGGCGAGCTGGGCGTCGGGCACCAGGGAGATCCGGACCTGGGCGATCGTCTGCAAGCGCTCGCCCGGGAAGACGACGATCGTGTCGCCGACCCGCCGGGGCGGCGCCCCCAGGCGCTCGGACTTCATCCCCGCGGCGATGGGGGCCACGGCCAGGTCGAGCCCCCGGGTCTTCGACACGATGGTCTCGACCCGGTCGGCCGGGGCGTGGACCACCGCGACGGTGATCTCGGCCCCCTCGGCGCGCATGGCCTCGACCGCCCGGGTCAGGGCCTCGTGGGGCGGGGGATCCGGGGCCGCGAGGCCCTTTGCGTCCGGCAGGGTCGGGTCGAGGACCTCGGTGACGCCCACGCGGATCGTCCGGCCGCGCTGGGACACCGGGACCAGGCGGTAGGCGGGCGGGGGCGACGCGGCATCCGGCGGAGGGTTGGCGAGCACCCGCGGCAGGGGCAGGTCCGGAAAGGCCGGGGCGTCCTCGGGGGCGCCGGGGCCGAGCGGGCGATCGTAGGGGCCGACGCCGGCCACGAGCCGGACCGATTCGCGCTCGAACCGTTCGTGGAGCGTGTGGGCACGGGCCACGGCCTGGCGCCAGGCGGCCTCGTCCCGGGGCGCCTCGGGGCCGTCCGGCGCCGGATAGAGCAGCGACCCCGGCTCGATGAGGATCCGGTCGGGCCGGACGTCCTCGCCGCCGACGATCCCAAAGGCGTAGTCGAGGCCGCCGAGCGGCTCGGCCGTGCACCCGCACGGGGCCACCGTGCCGAGCACCCGGCCGAAGGCGAGCAGATCGATCTCCACGCGCTCGGGGGCGGCGGGCGGTTTCGGCGCCGGGTCGGACGCCGCCCCCTTGCGCGGACCACCCCCGTCCCGGGGCCCGCAGGCCACGAGGGCCGCCGTGGCGAGGGCGGAGCACAGACAGGCGCGAAGGAACGGTCGCTTCGGAGCGTGGGCGCGCATGGGGACAATCGGACAGGGGGTGCCCCTGGGCGAACCGCCCGGCGAGGCACCTGCTTCCCAGGCGTCGTCCTACCACGGTCGTGGGTCGCCCGGGAGCCGGGCCGCACACCCCTCCCCAGCGTGGGGATCCGTCTCCTGCCGCCGCCCCCAGGGACCGTTTTGCGCAAAGCGCGCGGACATGCTGGCGCCCGTGCGCGGCGAGGGGAGGCGTCACCGGCGGCGCCTGGGAGGTCCGAAGGTTTGGGTGGAGCACGCGACGCCGTGGCTGCCGAGCACCGCCGGCCGGTTCGTGCCGGGGTGCCGAGACGGCCCGGAGGCCGCGCTTACTGCGCAGTTCTGGCGGCGCTAGATGGCTCCGGGGCAGCGCGGCCGGTGGGCGGCCCGGAGGCCGCGCTTTCCGCGCAGCTTCGCCGGGACGAGAAGCGGTTGACCCGACCGGGCGCGGCCGTTAGCCTGCGCGGCCCGACGCAGCGTTATCGATCTGCCTTCTCGTCATCGAAACGGAACACCATGGCCGTCAAGCTGAGGCTCGCCCGAGCGGGCGCAAAGAAACGACCCTTCTACCGTATCGTGGCCGCCGACGCCCGCGCCCCGCGGGACGGGCGGTTCATCGAGCGCGTGGGCGTGTACGACCCGACGCGCGACCCGTCGTACGTGCGGCTCGAGGCGGACCGCGTCGAATACTGGCTGGGCGTGGGCGCACAGCCGACTCGTACCGTGGCGCGACTGCTGCGGCGCCACCTCAAGACGCCCGCGGCGTAGGGGGTTCGGGCGGCCCGGGCGGGGGCGGGGGGGCGTGCGTGTGGCGACCCCGGCGATCCTGTGGGATGCTGAGGATCGAACGGTTGCGGCGCTTTCCGCGTCCGCCGCAGCCGTCTTCCTCCCGCGACCGCACGCTCCCGCCAGGCTCCGAAGATGTCCGACCCCGACGTGTCTCTCAAGGAACTCATCGAATTCATCGCCAAGGCGCTCGTAGACAAGCCGGACGAGGTCCGCGTCGAACAGGTGTCGGGCGAGCAGACGATCGTACTGGAGCTTCGGGTCGCCAAGGACGACCTGGGCAAGGTGATCGGCAAACAGGGCCGCACGGTCAAGGCCATGCGTGCGCTGCTGTCGGCGGCTTCCTCCAAGCTCAAAAAGCGCGCGGACCTCGAGATCCTGGAGTGAGGCGGATGGCGTCGGGGGCCGCGGGGGGACGGCTCGAAGTCGGGGTGGTCACGGCCCCGCACGGGATCCGGGGCGGCCTGCGCGTGCGCCTGCCTGCGGCGGATGCGCCCATGCCCGGGCCGGGCGCGCTCGTTCGGCTCGAGCGCGATGGGACGGTCCTTCGGGCTGCGCGCGTGCGCGCCTGCGGCCGGGTGCCCGGCAAGCCCATGGCCCGCCTGTTCCTCGAAGGGCTCGACGACCGGGACGCGGCCGCCGCCTGTGCGGGTGCGTCGGTCACGGTGGATCGCGCGGCGCTGCCGCC
>JALSIN010000443.1 GCA_026989935.1 Polyangiaceae bacterium
CGGCTCTGGGGGGGGGGGGGGCGGGGGGGGGGGGGGGGGGCGGGGGGGGGGGGGCGGGGGGGGCGGCGGGGGGGGGGGGGGGGGGCCTCGAGGCGGCCGCCGGGGGGGAGCGTGCGGGTGCGGACCGGGCGGCCGGGGCGGGCGGCCGAGACGACCCGGTCGCCGGCATGGAGGGTCACGGCACCGGGGTCGTCCGGGTCGGGGACGAGGGCGGGGGTCGAGCCGGCGTTCTCGACGACGATCCGGACCGTGTCGCCGGGGCCGCCGGCGAGGTGGCAACGGACCGTGCCCGCAGGGCCGGCGGCCGCGGCCGCGCGTGCGGATCGGTCCGAGTCCGTCGGGACGTCGGGGCCGCTCGGGGCTCGGGCCGCCGGGGCGGACGTCGTGGGCGGAGCGTCCTTCGGGTCGCCCGGTGCGTCGGGCGCCGCGGCCACCGGAGCGGGCGTCGTGGGCGGGGCGTCCTTCGGGTCGCCCGGTGCGTCGGGCGCCGCGGCCGCCGGGGCGGGCGGTGCGGCGTCGCGGTGGCACGAAAGGAGCATCGTGGCGGCGAGCGCCAGGGCGCGGGCGGGCGCGGGCGGTCCGGCGGGGGCGGGCACGGGCGCCATGGTATCGTCGTCGCCGGAAGGATCGCACCGCCGTGCCCCGCAAGGTCCCGCCGCCGGCCCGAGCGCCGTCGTTGGACGCGCTGCTGCGCGCGCGCCGGGCCGTCGAGCGGGACCTGCGGCGCGCCGTGCTGTACGGGGTGATCGAGGGGTTGTTGGGCGCGGTGGCGTTCTTCGGCGCCGGGATCGGCGTCGCGATCCTCGTGACGCGGGCGCTCGGGATTACGGTCCGCGGCGTGACCGGTGCCGTGACCGGGGTCATTGCGGGCGTTGCGGCCACGATCGCCGTGCAGGCGGTCCTGCGCGACGTCTTCGATCCGCCTGCGGATCCACCGAAGAAGCTCGCGCGCCGCCGCCGCGAACTGCTGCGCGAGGCCTACGAAGCCGCGCGCCGCGAGGGGCGGCGCTGGGCGCTTCGGTACCACCCGTTCGTCGTGGCGCTGCTGCGGATCGGCGCAATCGTGACCTTTTGTGTCCTTTGCCTGCTCGCCTTCGTGCTCTGGGTCCAACACGCCGCCGGCGCGTGACCGAACGCGGTCGCTCCGGGTGATGCGTGGGCTCCGTGCCGCAGGATCTTCGGGCGTCGCGGCGGTCGCGAGGCCGGCCGGGGCGCGGCCCCCTACGACGGGCCGAAGACGAGGTCCAGGTCGAGCAGGACCTCATCCTGGATGAGGTCGTCCTTCATGCCGGGGTAGACGATCCCGAAGTCCTTGCGGTCGATCGAGAACCTGGCGCGGCCGCGTGCCTTCGATCCTTCGATCTCGATGCGGGCGGGCACGGTGATCCGCTTCGTCGTGCCACGCAAGGTCAGGTCCCCCGTGACCTCGTGCGTGCTGTCCCCTGCAGCCTTGGGGACGATCGCCGTGGAACGAAACGTGGCGGTGGGGTGGCGCTCGGCGGCGAAGAAGTCGTCGGACAGCAGGTGTTCCCGCAGCTTCGGAGGCTCGGCCTCGAGCGATGCCACGTGCACGGTGACCGCCACGGCCTTCGGGGTCGTCCCGTCGAACGTGGCCTCGCCCGCCACCTTGGAAAACGACCCGTCGTGGCTCGCCGTGACCTTCGCTCCGACGAAGCGGACCTTGCTTCGGGTCGGGTCGAGGGCGAGGGGCTTCGTCGCGTGCGCCTCGGCGGCGGCCGGCACCGCCTGGGCGGGCGCGGCCTTCGCGGCGGGATCCGCCACCTTCGCCTTGGGTGCGCCCGCGGTCGGGTCGTTGCAGGCGGGCAGCGACGCGGCGAAGATCAGGAGATGCGTCCAACAGAGAAGTGTTCGGCGCGACATGGTCGAGTGGGGGCTGGGGTTTGCGGGCGCCCGGCCGCGCGGCGGCGGGCCGCTGGAACGTTGGACGAGCCTTGGGCCCGCGGCAAGCCCGGGCGGGGGGCCATCGAGATTTTCGACGGCGCCCGCCCGCGTCCTCGATGGTCGCCGGCGGCCGTCCCGGCCGGCGTGGGACGAGCGGCGAGGCGCAGGCCCTCGAGGGCCATGCGCACGCCCAGGGCCGCGACGACCGCCAGCAGTGCGGTGCGCAGGCGTGCGGCCGGCAGTCGGCTCGCGAGGTGGGCACCGGTGACGGCCCCGGCGAGGCCGCCGGCGCACAGCCGCCACAGCCGGTCCGGGTCCACGCCCCCCGCGGCGGCGTGGACCGCGCTCCCGGCGGCCGACAGCACCCCGCCGAAGACGAGGTCGGTGCCGACGACGGCGGCCGGGGCGAGGGGGGTCGCGCGCAACAGCAGCAGGGTTCCCAAGGCGCCCGCGCCCGCGGAGGAGAAGCCCACCTCGAAGCCGATCGGAAGGCACCAGGCGAGGGCGCGGCGCGCCGGCGGGGCGGGCGCCGGTGGAGACGCGCGGCCGCGCAGCAGCGAGACGGTGGCGGCGGCGGCGACCACGATCCCCACGGCTACGAGCACCGGTCCCCGCGCGGCATCGGCCCCGGCGGCACGCAGGGCGAGCGCGCCCGCGAGCACCCCCGGCAGCCCGAACAGCACCATCGTCCCCGCCGTGCGCAGGTCCACGAGGCCGCGCCGCGCATACGCGGCGACGGCCGGCGCCTTGACCAGGGTGCCGAAGGCCAGGGCCGTCCCGACGGCGGCCGGCGGCGGCACGTCGAACCACAGGATCAGCGCCGGGGCCGTCAGCACGCCGGCCCCCACCCCGCACAGCCCGACGGCCGCGGCGACGACGAAGCCGAGGAGCATCGTGGCCACGGGACCAACGTAGCCGAGTGGGCGGCACATGAAAACCCGTAAAAGTCCGTATATATTGATAAAAAAATATAACCTCGTAAAATAAATGTATAATAAAAACCGATAAAATATGTGAAATAAAGACGGCCATGGGGGCCCCGAGGGGACGGCGGCCTCCGACAGGTTCGGTGGCGCGTCCGCGGACCCGGGTGGGCGAGGGGGCAGAAGCGGTCGGGTGCGGGGTGTGCCGGAACGGCCCCGGCCGTGGTCGGCCGGGGTGCGGCGGTGCGGGCGCACGGTCTGGCACGGCGCGGACGCGGCGGGTGCGGTGTGGCGCGGGCGTCGGACGATCCGGTTCGGATCGTCCGGTCGGTTGAGGAACGGGCCCGGCTTGCCTAGCGTGACCGCGCAGGGGCTCCGTGGCGGTCACCTTCCTTCACACGTCGGACTGGCAGCTCGGCAAGGCGTTTCGCACCCTCGCGGGGGCGGACACCCTGCGCAGGCTGCGGTTCGAGGTGCTCGGCCGCCTCGCCGCCGTCGCCCGGGACGAGGCGGCGGCGTTCGTGGTGGTCGCGGGCGACGTGTTCGAGCACCCCGAGCCCGCGCCGGAGGACGTGGCCGCCTTCGTGGACGGCGTGCGCGCCTTCGACGTGCCGGTCTACGTGTTGCCCGGCAACCACGACCCCGCAGCGCCCGGCACCGTGTGGGCCGAGGGGGCGATCGAGCGCATCGGAGGACGCCCGCCGCCGCCGAATCTCGTCGTCCTGCGCACCGCCGACCCGGTGGTGGTCGCCGACGGCCGTGCCGTGCTCCTGCCCGCCCCGTTGTCCGAGCGCGATCCCGTGGACGACCCGGTGGCCCACCTCGCCCGGGCCGACACCTACGCGGACCTGCCCCCCGACGCGGCCCGCGTCGTGGTCGCCCACGGCAGTGTCTCCGACTTCGGACAAAGAGCCGCGGCCGCGCGGGTCCTGGCCCTCGATCGCATGCCGCCCGGCGCCGTGGACTACGTCGCCCTCGGCGACTGGCACGGCTGCAAACAGGTGATGGACGATCCGGCGGCCTGGTACAGCGGCGCGCCCGAGCCCGACGGGTTCGCCGGGGCCGCCGCCGAGGGGCGCACCGGCGTGGCGCTGGTGGTGTCGGCCGAGCGCGGCCGGCCCGCCGCCGTGCGCCCGGTGGAGGTCTCGGCGACCGTCTGGGTGCGCGACACCTGGCGGCTGCCCGCCACGTCCCTCGAAGCGATCGCCGAGCGCCTGCGTCGCTGGGGCGCGAGCGGTCGCACGTGGGTCCTCGACGTGCGCATCGAGGGGGTCGTCTCGCCCGAGGACCGCGCGCGCCTCGAACGGACCATCGAGGCCGCCCGCAAGTGGACGCTCGGCCGTGGGTTCGACCTGTCCGAGGTGTACGTCCATCCCGCCGCCGAGGCGCTCGAAGCGCTCGCCGACGGGGCCACGCCCATCGTGCGCGCGATGCTGGCGGCCCTCGAACCGGAGGCCTTCGGGGCGCGGGCGCGGGCGCTGGCGTCGCGGTTCGAGACCGTGACCCGGGAAGAAGGCGCCGCCGACCCGGCCCGGCGGTGGGCCGAGGCGGTGCGTGCGGTGGCGCTGTCCCACCTGGTGCGCTGGGCGGAGGAGGCGGCGAAATGACGGCGGGTCGTCCCGCTGGCCGAGCCCGGGGCGGGAGGGGATCGTGAAGATCGAGCGCCTGACCCTGCGGTCGATCAAGGTGGTCGGCACGCGCGAGGACCTGACGTTCGGTTCGGGGCTTTGCGTGGTGTACGGCCCGAACCGGTCGGGCAAGACCACCCTCGTGCGGGTGCTGTACGCCGCCTTGCTCCATCGCCCCACGCCGACGCTCGGCCAGGCGCTCGCGGCGCCCGGCGGCGGCACGCCCGAGGTCACCGTGCGTCTTGCCACGGACGAAGGGCCGGTGGAGGTGACGAAGGTCTTCGGGGCGCGCGGGGTGACGCGGCTTCGGGTCGCCGCGGGGGCCGAGTGCAAGGGCGACGAGGCCCTGCGGCGGCTGGCGGAGATCGTCGGCGACGTCATCGACAACGCGAAGGCGGCCTCGCCCGTCACCCGGCACCGGGTCGCCGCGGCGAGCGTCCGCATGCCGCACCGGTGGGTGTTCCACGGCTTCGCCGGGGACGAGGAGGCCTTTTGGCCCGAGGCGCCCATGCAGGCCCTCGCCCGCCGCGTGGCCGCGTCCGCCGACGCCGTCGCCGAGGACGATCGCGACCGCGCCCTGCGGGCCAAGGTCGAGGCGCGCCTTTCGGAGCTGTGCGGCGTGTCGGTTCGGGGCGGACGCCCGCACCCGGCGGATCCGGAACGGCCGCTGCGGGGGTCGGCGCTCGAGGCGGCGCGGTCGGAGATGGAGGCCGCCGAAGCGGCGGTGGCCGACCTCGCCGCGACGGTCGAAGCGATCCAGGCGCTGGCCGCGACCGTCGCCGACGGCCGTGCCGCCCTCGAACGGCTGGCCGCCGAGCGGGAGGCGGCGACGGAACAACGGCGCCGCGCCGCGGCTCGCCTCGATACGATCCAGACCGTCACGGTCGAGGTCGAGCGCCTCGAGGCCGAGCGCGCCCTGCGGGCCGGCCGCTGCGAGCGGCTGGCGGCCTACGTGGCGAACCTCTCGCGCTGCGCGCAGCTTCGCGCCGCCCTGGTGCAGAACGAGCAGACCCTCGCCGACGCACGCGCGCAGGCCGAGCGCGCCGCGGCCGCCCTCGACGAGGCGCGGCGGGCGGTCGAGGGGGCGCGCCTTACCTTCGAGGTGGTCGAGGCGGCGGCCGAGTGGGCGCGGCTGCGCGAGGCCCTGGCGGCGCTCGACGCCCAGGCGGCGGCACGGGCCGACACGGCCGCGAAGGTGGCGGCGCACGAGCGGGAACTGGCCGCCCTGCCTCCGGTGGATCGCGCCACGCTCGATCGCCTCGCGGACCTGGACCGGCAGGTGGGGGTGGCGCGGGCGCGGCTCGACGCGCTGGCGGCCGAGGTCGAGCTGCGGGCCGACCCGGACGGCGCCGGGGTGCGCGTGGGCGGGGCGGCCCTCGAGATAGGGGCGCCGGTGCCGGTCCACGACGAGGTGGACGTGGTGGTGGGGGACCGGATCGTGCTGCGGGTGCGGGCGGGCTCGAAGGACCAGCGGGCCGAGGCGGGGAAGACCCTCGCCGCGTGCGAGGACGCGATCGCCCGGACCCTGGCCGAGGTCGGGGTGGCCTCGCTCGAGGAGGCCCGTGCCGCCGAGCGTGCGCGCGCCCGTGTGGAGGCGGCGCTCGGGAGCCTGCGGGGCCAGCTCGCCCGCGCACCGTCGCCCGAGGCGCTGGCGTCGAGGCGGGCGACCTTGCTGGAAGGCGCCGGGAAGGCGAAGGACCGCCTCGAGGCGGCGCGCGAGCGACTCGCGCAGCTCGGGGAGGTGGCGAGTTTGGAGGAAGATCGGTCCATCGAAGGGGCGGCGGCGGCCGACCTGGACGCCCTGCGGGACGAGCACCGGGCGCGGGTGGAGGCGGCGCGTGAAGCGCTGGCCCGTGCCGAGCAGGCCCACGAGCAGGCGCGGGCGCGGGCCGAAGCCGCCGCCGCCGAGGTCACCCGGGTGCGCGAAGACCTGCGGGCCGTCGAGGCCCGGCTGGACCAGGCGCGGGCGCACGATCCGGCGCTGCCGGCGGCCGCCGAGGCCGCCGAGACCGCCCTGGCCACCCTGCGGGAAGACCTGGCGCGCTTGGACGAGGCCCTGGCCCGCGCGCGGGCACGCCTCGGCGGCGAGACGAAGACGGATCTGGAGGGGCGGATCGAAGCGCTCGACCGCCGGCGGGCCGAACTCGATGCGCGGATCGAGGCGCAACGGTCGGCGATCGACGAAGCCCGCGGGGAGATCCGCGCGCGGACCCGGGCCCGCGAAGAGGGCACCTTGGACGAACGGCTCGCCGACGCGAAGGCGCGTCTGGCCGCCGCGCGGGCCCGCCTGCGGCGGGTCGCCACCGAGGTCTTCGCCTGTGAGATCCTGCGCGAGACCTACGACGAGGCGCGCAAGACCCTGGCCCAGAGCGTGGATCGGCACCTCGGGGGGCGGATCCAGGCGTACCTGGACCGCCCGTTTCCGGGGGTGCAGGTGGCGTTTCGCTCCGAGACGGACGGACGCGCCGTCGAGCGCCGGCTGCGGGTGCACCTGCCCGGCGACCCCGAGGCCTTCGACCACACCCACTGGAGCGCCGGCACGGCGGAGCAGGTCGGGGTCGCGATCCGGCTGGCCCTGTGCGAGGCCGAGGCGACGGCCCAGGCATCCGGCAGCTTCCTGGTGCTCGACGACCCGTTCTCGAACACGGACGCCGGCACGATGCGGGGGATCCGGGCCATGCTGGCCGCCGCCGTCCAGGCGAACGTCCAGATCATCGTGTGTACCTGCCGGCCGGAGGCGTACCTCGGGCACGGCGAACTGGGGGAGGTGACGGCCGTCGATCTCGGCGCCCCGGCGCGCGGGTGACGGGGCCGGCGGGGGCGGTTCGCGGTCGGGGTGGGCGGCGATGCTCCGCGTGGGGGGACGAGACGACCCGCCGATCGTACCGCCGGGGCACCCGGGGTGGGTGGCGATGCACCGGGCGGGGGGAGGAGAGGGGCGGGACCGGGCGGGCATCCGGACATCGGAGAGCCGCGGCCGCGGCGGCCCCTTGCGCCCGCGCGCCGGCCGGTTCGGGGGCCTCGGTCGCCGCGGGGCCACGCTCCCCGCGTGCGGCCGGGGTGCGGTAGGGTGGGCCCATGGGACGCCACCTGCCGCGATCGTTGCCGTTCGTCGTGATCCTCTCGGCCGCCTGCACGGCCGGTCCCCGCGGGTCCGAGGGGCCTGCGGCGTCCCGGCCCGAGCGGCCGGCCGAGCCGGCGGCGGCGAAGGCCGAACCGGCGAAGACCCCGTCCGATCGCACGGCGTCCCGGCCCGAGCGGCCGGCCGAGTCGGTGAAGGTGGGGGCCGAGGCGCCGGCGTTCGAACTTCGGGACCTCGATGGCCGGATCCACCGGCTCGCCGACTACGCGGGCAAGATCGTCGTGCTCGAGTGGTTCAACCCCGCGTGTCCGTTCATCCAGTACGCCCACACGAAGGGGCCGCTGCGGGACCTGGCCCGTTCCATCGCCGGGGACGACCTGGTGTACCTGGCGATCAACTCCGGCGCCCCGGGCAAGCAGGGGGCCGACGTGGAGACGAACCGGCAGGCCGTGGCGCGGTTCGGACTGGCCCACCCCGTGCTGCTCGACCCGCAGGGCGTGGTGGGCCGGGCCTACGGGGCGGCCAAGACCCCGCACATGTTCGTCATCGACCGCGCGGGCACGCTGGTGTACGCGGGGGCGCTCGACAACGCGCCGATGGGGGAGGTGGACGGGGACGGCCCCCACGTCGTGTACGTGCGGCAGGCGGTGGAGGCGCTGCGCGCGGGCACGCAGGTCCCTCGACCCGAGACGCCGCCCTACGGCTGTTCGGTCAAGTATGGATCGTAAAGGCCCGCAAGCCGCCGGTGCGACGGTCGGCCAGGGTACGGCCGGATGTGCAGCCCCCGGGCCCTTACGGCGCGGCTCCTACGTGGCCGCGGTGCCGCGGTCGATCACGAAGTCGTCGAAGCCGCCGCGGGCCGGCTCCTCGGTCACGGCGAGGCGGGTGACACGGGCGTCGGGTGGGCCCTTGCGGCAGACGGCTTCGAGGC
>JALSIN010000444.1 GCA_026989935.1 Polyangiaceae bacterium
GACTCGCCCGCGGGCGATGCACCCGCCGAAGGGGGGTTCGACGCGGCCCAGCCCCTGGCGGTCGAGGATTTTGCGACGAAATCGGCGGAACACAAGGCCACGCTCATGCTCGACCCCGGGGCCGTCCCGCTCGCCCTGGGCGGTGGTACCCCGCCGGCGCCCCCGCCCGCGTCGTCCGGCCCCGCGGCCCCGCCGGCCTCGTCCCCTCCGACGCCCGCGAAGCGGCCGCCGTCCGGGCCGGTTCCGATCCCGCCGAACGTCGTCCTCGCCAGCCCGACCCCGGCCCGCCCGGGGCCGAGTCCGGCCCTTTGGTTGCTGCTGGCGCTGTTGCTCGTCGGGGGCGGTGCCGCGGCCTACTGGTTCGGGGTCCTTGGCAGACCGCTGCCGGTGCCTTGAATCGTCCGCCCTCCTGGCGGGCGGGGCCCCCGCTCAAGTCCGGCGCGTTTCGGGTCGAAGGGGGGCGTGGTGGCCGAATCGTCTCCCACGCCCACGTCCGAGCCCGATCCAGCGTTGGCGCCGACCCTGCACTGGAGCAGCGAGGAGATCGCCAGCTTCGTCACCTCGACCGGTCGCGGGCGCGTGCTGCTCGTGCGGCCGGGCGCGCGCGGACAGGACCCCATCGAGGCGGAGCTTCGCAGGGCGGGGTACCGCGTCGGACGTTTGCCGGTGACGCGCGAGGTCTCCCACCTGCCCGTGGCCGCGGCGACCTTCCTGCCCGACCTGGTGTACGTGGGGCTCGATCGCCCGTACGATCCGTGCATTGCGGCCCTCGAACTGTTCGCCACGGACCCGCGGACGGGGTGGTTGCCGCTGGTCGCCATCGTCGGCGCGCAGGTCTCCCGGGCGGTCGTCACGGCCGCCTACGAGCGTTCGGGCTGCGATTTTCTGTCCGCGGGCGCGGCCGAGATCGAGTTGCTTGCCCGGACCCACCTGCTGGTGCGTCTGGCCAAGGCGCTGGCGCAGACCGGCCGGGCGCCGGTGCTCGGCCCACCCGAGGTGGAGGTGGCCAACGCTCCGGCAGGGGACTGCCGCTTCCTGACGGATCCCGAGACGGGGGTGCACACCCGCACGTACTTCGACCATCGCCTGCCCGCCGAGATCGCGCGTGCGCGCCGGTACCAACGACCGCTTTCCCTGCTCGTGGTGCTGGTGCGCGGCGCCGCTGAAGATCCGGGCGTCGCGGCCGAGGCCGGCGCGATCCTCACCCGCCGGGTGCGGACGTGCGACGTGGTCGCCCGCGTCGTGCCCGACGGCTTCGCGATCCTGCTGCCCGAGACGTCCGTGGACGCCGCGGGGATCCTCGCCGCGCGGGTGCGCTGCGACTTCGAGGCGCGGGACCGGCGGGTGTGCATCGGGTTGGCGGGCCTCGACGAGCCGCGGGGCGGCGCACACACCCCCGCCGCGCTGGTGGAGACGGCGCTCGCCCGCGCCCGGGACGAACGCGGCGGGTAGGCGAGCCGGTTCCGGATCCGATGTGTACCATCGGGGCCGTGACCATCGAACCCTTTCAAGAACACACGCCCGTCGTCCACCCGGAGGCCTTCGTCCACCCGAGCGCGGTGGTGATCGGCCACGTGACCATCGGCGCGCGTTCGAGCGTGTGGCCGTGCGCCGTCCTGCGCGGGGACGACGGGTTCATTCGGATCGGCGAGGAGTCTTCGATCCAGGACGGGACGGTGATCCACATGACGGAGGGGCAGTCGAACACGATCATCGGGGACCGCGTGACGATCGGCCACGCCGTCACGCTCCACGGCTGCACGATCGGGGACGGAGCCCTCGTCGGGATCGGGGCGATCGTGCTCGACGGCGCCGTGGTCGAGCCGGGGGCCTTCGTCGCGGCGGGCACGTTGATCCCGCCTGGAAAGGTGGTCCCCGCCGGGAAGGTCGCCATGGGCAACCCGTTTCGGATCGTGCGCGACCTGGCCGAACGGGACCGTGCCTGGCTCGCCTTCAGCCACGAGACGTACGTGCGCCGCGCCGCCCAGTACAAGGCACGCGATCCGCGAAAGCCCCGCGGCGGCGTCTAGACCGGGTGTTCGTGGTCGTCGGGTTCGAGCACCCGGTCGGCGATCCGGAGCACGGGGCCCGCGCAGGCGAGGCTGTCGATCTGTTCGCGCGGGCCGAAGACGCCCGCAGCGGGCGGCGGCAGGCGTTCGGGGGCGACCACGGCGTGGGAAAAGCGCGCGCACGGGCCCGCCAGCGGCAGGCGATGGACGGCGGGCGCGTAGCCGCGCCGGGCGAAGCCCCCGGCGTCGCCCAGCCGGCGCACGATGCCGCCGCAGCGAGGGCAGGGGCTCTCGTCCCGGTGGGGATCGAGGGGGGTCCACAGCGGGTCCCGGCGGCCGGCGCGCAGCTCGGCGCGGACGGTGGGGGCGTCGGGCAGGACGGCCGGGTGGTCGGGCAGGCCCACGTGCTGGCGCACGAAGGCGGCGGTGACGTAGTAGGCGGGCTGGCTGCGCCCGGGGCCCCCGCGCGCCTCGACGAACAGCGCCGGGCGGTCGAAGTGGGGGTCCTGGTCGCAGGCGGCGGCCAGCGCCGCGGCGGCCGCGCCGGCCCGGTGGAACCACCGATGGCCCACCACGACGCGCGTGAGGCGGTCGGCGAACACGAACAGCACGTTGTCGAGGCGCGCGAACGGGTCGAGGTGCGCGTCGCACACCTTGATCTTGTCGCAGCGCACCGCGCCCGCGCCGGTGCGGTGGATCGTCACGAGCTTGATCTCGATGCGGCCCTCCCAGTCGGCCGCCGGGCCGCTGTCGTGGGCGGCCAGGCCCAGGTGCCACTGCAGGGCCGTTCCGAAGCGCCCGCGCGAGCGCAAAGAGGCGACGTGGCGGGCCGCCGCGTGCAGGGAAAGGCCGTACAGCCCCGCGGCCAGGGCGTCGAGATAGGCGCAGTAGGCCGGGGGCGCTTCGGCCGACGGCGGCCGGTGTCGCAGCGGCAGGCGCACGCGCCGAGGTGTACACGAACGTGGTAGGAAACGGGTATGCGAAACGCTCGGATCCTCCCGTCGCTGGTCCTTGCATGGATCGCCGCCTGCTCGACCCCGGCTGCGAGCCCGGCCGACGCAACCCCTCCGGCGACGCCGCCCGCGGTTTCCGAGCGTAAGGACGTGCAGACCTCCGAGGACGCGGCCGAGGCGCCGCGGCCGGTGATCCAGGTGGCCGAGTCGGCCGGGGAAGAGGGCGCAGGCGCTCCGCCAAAGGACGGTGCGGCGGGCGAGGCGCGGCCGACGGGAGCGGCGCCGTGCGAGGACGGGGTGCATCGCCCGGGCGATGCGTGGAAGGTGGACTGCAACACCTGTCGCTGCGACGATCAGGGCAAGGTGCTGTGCACGCGGATGGCCTGCCGGAAGAAAAACGCCGGCTCTTCTCCGTCGCCGTAGCCGACCGCACCGGGCGGTGCTACGCTTCCTGGGGTGGACCCGGTCGCCTGCCTGCTGTCCTACGGTCTCGTATGCAGCCCGCCTGCCGCCGCCGAGCCGGTCGCGGAAGTTGCGCAAACCCCGGCGCCGACCCCGAAGACGGCCACCGACGTGCTCGTGCGGGTGCAGCGCTACCACGACGCCCTGTCCGACCTGACCGCGCGGTTTCGCCAGGTCTACGCCAGCCCCGTCTACGGCACGCGGGCCGAAAGCCGCGGGACCCTCTACCTCAAGCGGCCGGGCAAGATGATCTGGGACTACGAAAAGGACGAGGAGCCGGACTTCTACGCCGACGGCAAGACCTTGTGGGTCGTCGAGCGCGACACGCGGCAGGTGGTCAAAAAGGACGTGGCGGGCTCCGACTTCGCAGGGGCGGTGGAATTTCTGTTCGGTGGGGCGAAGCTGCTCGACGCCTTCTACGTGCGGTTCGCCTCGCCGACCCTCGAAAAACGCTACGGCATGGCCGGCCACCGGGTCGTGGAACTCAAGCCGAAGAAGCCGAACCCTCACTACAAGAGGCTGTTGCTCGTGGTCGAGCCGGCCACGGGGCGCGTGGACGCCTTCGTCGTGCGAAACGCCGACGACAGTATCAACCACTTCGTGCTCAGCGACATGAAGCCGAACACGGGACTTTCGGCGGCGCGGTTTCGCTTCCGCCCTCCCAGGGGCTACGACGTCGTCGAGGAGTAGGCGCGCGCGAAGCGGGGGGCTTGCCGCCGGCCCATCGACGCTGCTAGCGTCCGCGGTCGGGCGGCGCGGCCCGCACCGAACGTAGCGCCCGAGCCCGTGTTCTTTCGTGTATCGCAACCAAGGATCTGTTTCCCCATGAAGACTTCGTTCACCTTTGCTCTTTCCGCACTCCTTGCACTTGGCGTGACCGCCTGCAGTGGCGACGATGGGTCGTCCGGTTCGAGCGACGGGACCGCAGGATCGACCTCAGGCTCGACCGGTGGGACCGCCACGATGGGGGGATCGACGACCGGATCCGGGGGGGCATGTCCCGGCATCAATCCCGACGCGATGGCCTCCGAAGGCGAGCCGTGCACGAGCAACGACGACTGCAACACGGGCGTGTGCCTGCTTTTCCGCGACGTTCCGCCGCCGGCCGACGCCGTGTGCGGGGCGCTGCCGGCGGACTGCTCCACCCACATCACGGGGACGATCCTGGACTTCTCGACGGGCCAGCCCGTCCCCGGCGTCACCCTCAACGTGGCCAAGGCCCTCGAAGCGGCCACGAACCCCACGGGCTTTACCCCGATCGTGTCGCTGACGGCCGACGACATGGGCCGCGTGGACGGCATGACGCCGGGCCCGCTCGACGTCGGGATCGGGATCGTCGGCGTGGCCACCGGCCAGGGCTTCTTCCTGACCGCCACCGGCATCGCCTCGCCCGCGGATGGCACGAAGTACGCGCCCGGCACGGGGATCCACGACCTCTGGATCATGCCGGAGGCGACCTTGACCGCGTGGTCGGATGAACTGATGACCGACATGGAGATGGCTCCCTTCCTCCCACTCGGCGTCAACGGTGGCGTGATCGGCTTCATCCGGGACGAGAACACGGGAGCTGGCGTGGACGGCGCCGTCGTAGAGCCGGCAAGTGGGCAGACGAACGCCAAGATCCGGTACCTGAACGACGATGGGATGACCTTCAACCCCGACGCGAGCAGCTCGAACGGGATCTTCGTGCTCGTCGGGCCCGGGCTCGCCGAGGAGTTCATCGTGAACAAGAACGGCCAGAAGATCAGCACCTCGAACGGGACGGCGGGCTCTGCCGCGGGGGCCATCTTCACCCTCGTGATCGACGTCGCCCCGTAGCCGGGCGATACCCCACACGCTGGCGCTCCGGGTCTCGCATCGGCGGGCCCGGTCGTGTCGGCCCTCGTTTACGGACCCGAACGAGCGGTATCGCTCTCGTCGCCGGACGAGCCGACCCGGGGGCTCGCGGTGACGATCATCCAGGCTCCGAGGACCAGCAGCAGGCCCCCCGAGAGGCGTCGCAGCAGGGCAGGCGCGATGGCTCGCGCGATGAGGTCTGCGCCCGCGACCGCCAGCGCCGTGCTGGCGATCAGCGCCAGGCTGGCCCCCACGAAAACCGAGACTTTCGACCGCTCCCCCGTGGCGAGGGCCAGCGCGGCGAGTTGGGTCTTGTCCCCGAGTTCGGCGAGGAAAACGGCGGCGAAGGCGGACAAGGTGATGCGCACGTCCATGACGAGGATCCTAGCGACGTGCGACCTAGAAGTGGGCCATCAGCCCGAACAACGTAAGCAATGTGCCGGCCGTGCGGCGTGCGGTGGTGGTCTCGCCGTTTGCCTCGCCCGGGGTCGTGGACGTGTCCGTCGTGGAGCGAAATGCCTTGTCCACGACGCCGCGGCTCTGCACGAAGATGCTCAGGTACTTTCGCACCCGAAGTCGAAGGTCGAGGCTCGGGGAGGTGATGAAGGTAAAGGCGATCCCCGCCAGGGACTGGCGGCGCCGCGCGGGAAAGGAGGCCCCGAAGTCCACGCCGACGCCCAGGGCGAGCCGGTCGGTCAGATCCACAACGAGGCCGGGCCCGGCCAGGAAGCGCACCCACACGAAGTCCTCGAACGACTCCTTTACGGTGCCCTCGCGGTCCTCGAACACCACCGCCCCCCACTGGCCCAGGTGCACGCCCATGCGCATCTCCACCAGCATCCGGGCGTACTTCGGTTTGCGGGGCCGCAGGTTGATCGCGAACTGGAGCAGTCCGCCGAAGAACACCGGCGGCCCGGCGTTACCGCTGTCGAGCAGCGGGCTCCAGGCGGGGCCGCCGCCCGCCGAGGCGGCCAGCGAGAAGGAGACCAGCTTGGCGAGGTGGGCCGGCCGACCCAGGACGAGTTGCCCCGAGCGGACGGCGGCGCGGCCCTCCCGGTAGCCGCGGTCGCCCTCCACCTCGAAGGGGACCGATGCGCAGGAGGCGTACGGAACGTTGATCGACATGCGCGTCGAACGCGAGACGTTGAAGCTCGTGAGGGCGCCGTCCGGACGGAAGAACTTGATCTTGCGCACCTCGTTGCCCGGGCGCGCGTCCGTCCAGCCGGCCAACTCCACCTCGAGGAACACGTCGCGCGGGTCCACGTAGCTCGACAGGGTCTGGCCGTTTTGTGCCAGGCGATCGGTCCAGCGCTGGATCGGTCCGGTCTTTTCGAATTCCACCTCGGTGGGCAGGGCCAGCGCCGTGGCGGTGGCTTCCGTGACCGTACCCGGGCAGGTGTACGCGCAGCCGCTGTCGGTCACGGTCGCCGCGCAGACGGTGCCGTCGGCCAGCGTGGCGCGGGGGCAGGAGTCGGCGGGGTAGATGCACGCCGGGCGGCGCCACTCGAAGGTCACCTGGCGAAACTCCAGGTCGAACGGGGCCGGCGGGAACGGACCCTTCCAGCGGGCTCCGAACCGTGCCGCCGGCCGGTCGCGCGTGGCGGCGAGGTCCACCTCGATGGTCCCCACCGACAGGGGCGCGCGCGGTACGAGGACGCGCATGGCTTCCCCCCGCAGCACGCCCACGCAGCGGTCCGTGTCGATGGGGGCGCCGTGCACCGCCACCTGGAGGCGCTCGCGGTCGGCGGCGGTCAAGCGTGTCCGGGGCAGGGCGATTTCGGTCCACCGGCATCGCGGGGCCAGGGGGAGGGTGGGGATCGTGTGGCCGCCGTCGCGGCCGTCGGTCTCGCGGTACGAGCGGGCGTGGGGCAGGTAGTGCCCTCCGAGGCTGCGCACGGTAAAGCGCGTGCCCGGCCCCGTCGTGCCCACGCCGACGGTGACGATCCCGCCCGCCAGCCGCACCGACTCCACGTCGGGCGGCGAGGCGCCGAGCTGTTCCACCAACAGGAAGACGACCCACGGGTCGTCCCGGTTCGTCGTCCCGGCGGCCAGGGTGTCGGCCGTACACGCCACGAACAGGTCGTCGAGGCTCGAAAGCCCCGGCGGCAGGTCCACCACCGGCCGGCAGTCGGCGTCCGGATCGGGCGAGCAGGCCTTCGGCGGGGCGGCGTCGGGCTGGTTCCAGGCCGCGGGGAGAACGGGGTAGCTCGGTCCCGTCGTGTCGCGGGCCAGGACGCTCGATAGGGGGCGGTCGTTGCGCGCTCCGCGGGCCTCGGTCACCACGCACACGTGGGTCGGGACCGAGCCGGTCGCCGGCGTAAGCTCGATGGTCACGGTCGCGCGAGCATGCGCCTGCCGGGCTGCGGCCGCCGCCCACACGAACGCCAGCAGCGCGATCAGTCGGCGCAGCGGTCGTCCGGGGCGGGGATGCAGCGGAAGTGGCGGGCGCATTCGTCGGCTCCACGCAGACCCGCGAGCACCCGCCCGCGGATCCGCTGGGTGCATGTGTAACACTCGCCGCCCAGCCGCGGCGTCGCGTCGTGCCGCCGGCGCCGGCCGAGGAGCTTGTCGCGGTCGTTGTAGTAACAGGCCCGGTACTGCGCCGTGTGCTGGGGCCGGGCTGCCTTCCTGCGCCGGGGCACTCGGCCTGCGGCCGGCGGGGAGGGGTCGGGCGCCGCCGGGGGCGCGCGGGTCGCCGAAGCCCCCTGTGCCGGGCCTTCGGGGGGCGAAGCCGCGGCCTCCACGGTGGACCGGTCGCTTGCGAGACCGGCGCCCGTGGCCGCCCGGCCGTCCGCGGCCGAAGCCGGGGCATCGGGGGCGGGCCCGTCGTTCGGGGGCTCGGCCGTCGCGTGGGACCGCGGGGGCGGGTCGGCCGGTGCGGTCCGGTCGGACAGGACCCACACGCCGGCCAGGGCCCCGGCGGCCGCCAGGGCGCCGGCGGCCAGCAGCGTGCCGGCGGCGCGCAGGGCGAGCCGGCGCCGGATGCGGGCGTAGCGGGTCGTGCCGTGCAGCGCCCGCGCGAGGTCGTCCATCGACGGGTAGCGCTCGGACGGGGCGGGGGACAGGCCCCGGCGCACCACGCGAAACACCGCGTCCGGCACCTTTCGATCCGGCGGTGGTGGCGCCACCCGTCCGTCCGCAGCGGCTTGCCGGTAGGCGGACA
>JALSIN010000445.1 GCA_026989935.1 Polyangiaceae bacterium
GGTGTGCGGGCGGACTCATGGCTTGCACACCGAGCGGGGGCGAAACGGCTGGTGACTCGACGGAGGGCAGCGGGGCGGATGTGACGGGGTCGTCCACCGGCGGGGCGACCGCCTCGGCCACGACCGCCGGCGGGGGCGCCTCTTCCTCGGAGGGCACGACCGGGGGTGGGTCGGCAGACGCGGGGTGTGACCGCCCCTTCGCCCCCATCGACACCACGGTACCCGACCGGGTCGTGGGAGACGGTACGGCGGCGAGTTGCACCGAGGCGGCCCTGGCCGCGGCCATCGCCGAAGGTGGTGTCATCGCGTTCGACTGCGGGCCCGACCCGATCGTCGTGACGCTGTCCCAGACCTTGGAGGTCCCCATCGACCGGGACGTGACCATCGACGGGGGCGGCCTCGTCACCCTCGACGGCGGCGACGCCGTGCGGATTCTCCGGTTCGAGAGTCCAGACTTTCGCGCGACGACCACGCGCCTGGCTCTGTTGCGGCTCGTCCTGCGGCGGGGGCGTGCGACCGGCACCGATTTTACCCCGGACCCGGGCAACGGCTGCGCATGGGGGTACAAGGACGGCGCGGGCGGGGCCGTCTTCGTGCGGGACGGCGTGCTGTACGTCGAGGACGTGACCTTCGAGGATAACCACGCCGCGAGCCCCGGCCCGGACGTGGGGGGCGGCGCGATCTATGCCCTGGGCTCACTGGACGTCCGGATCTATCGCAGCCGGTTCATCGGCAACGACGCCTCGAACGGCGGCGCCATCGGGTCGCTGCAGACCACGTTGACGGTGGTGGACACGGTGTTCGAGGCCAACCGGGCCACCGGGTCGGGCGCGAACTACGTCGAGCCGGGTTGCCCGGAGTTCAACCACCCGGAGCAAGGCGGTGCGGGCGGCAACGGCGGCGCGGTGGCGGTGGATGGGGTGGAACCCACGGCGCTGGTGTTTTGCGGCGATGTGTTCGTCTCGAACGAAGCGGGCGCTTACGGAGGCGCCGTTTTCCGCACCCCCAACGGCGATCGCCAGGACACGATCTTCGAGGCCTGCCGGATCACGCAAAACCGTGCGGCCGACGGCGGTGGGGGCCTGTACGTCTCCAACTCGAACTTCGTCCTCGAACGGTCCCTCGTGTCCGGGAACACGGCCACGGGGCTCGGTGGCGGTGTGCGCGCCGAACGTGCCAGCGTGCTGGCGTTCGTGAACACGACCTTCGAGGGCAACGTGTCCGAGGCGGGGCTGGCCGGGGCGCTGTCCTACGACGACGCCGGCGGCGGCACCATCGTAAACTGCACGTTCGTCCGAAACCGCGCCGAAGGCGGACCTGGGCTGTTTGCCGCCGCGATCCGCGGCACGACCGCGACGATTCGCAACACGATCTTCCACGACAACACCACGGCAGACCCCTACAATCCCATGCAGTGCTGGTTCGACCCGCACCCCGGGGACCAGAACGTCCAGTGGCCGCGCCTTCGCAAGGACAGCGACATCGAGGACACGCCGTGTGTTGCCGGGATCGATTGGCTCGACGCCATGGTCGGGCCCCTCGAAGACGCGGGCGGTCCGACGGAAGCGGCGTTTCCGGCCGACCTGCCCGGGATCCGGATGGGGACGGATTGCCCCGATGTGGATCAACGCGGCGTGCCACGCCCGACCGATGGCTGCACGCTGGGGGCCGTGGAATTGCCGTAGCACCACCCATGCGGCGAGGCGTCCCGGCGGAGGCGAGTGAGCCTACCTGCGGCCCGGTCGCCCCTTCCGTCCGCCCCGGTGGCTCGAGGGCGCTTGCGTGCGAAACCCGGGCCGATGGGGACCCCGGGTGCCGCAGGCAGGGCGGCGTGACTTTCGGTCGCGGTTCGGCTATGGCACCGCGCCGTGACGAACGCGACCTTCTTTCTCACTCGCGTAACGCCCGCGAGGGGGGCGTCGAAGGCGTGGTACGTGCGCCTCGTCACGGACGGCCGGGCGCCGGGGCCGGACACGCCGGTCGAGGCGATCGAAGATCCCTTTACGGCCGCACGCGTGCTGGCTCGCGGCGGGGATCGTCGCAGCGTGTACGAGATCGTGCGCGATGCGGCGGCGGTGGAGGGTGGCCCGTCGGGGACGCTCGCAGAGCTGGGCGGACGGCTCGAGGTGCCGATCGCGCCGACGAAGGTGATCGGGATCGGACGCAACTTCCGTGCGCATGCGGCCGAACTCGACCATGCGGTCCCGGCGACCCCGTTGTCGTTCTTCAAGCCGCCGTCGTGTCTCGTCCCGTCGGGCGCGGCCATCGAGCTTCCGCCGGGCGATGACCGTGTGGACTACGAAGGAGAACTCGTGGTGGTCGTCGGCCGGCGCCTGCGGCACGCGGAGCCGTCCGAGGCCGAGGCCGCAGTCTCGGGGGTGTGTTTGGGCAACGACGTGTCGTGCCGCGACTTGCAGCGGACCGATGGGCAGTGGACCCGTGCCAAGGGGTTCGACACCTTCGGCCCCGTCGGGCCGTTCGTGCGGCTGGTCGAGGGATTCGGACAGGTCCCCAAGGGTGCCCGGATCCAGACGTACGTGGGCGACGCGCTGCGGCAGGACGCGCCGTTGTCCGACATGGTGTTCTCGGTGGGTGCGGTCCTCGCCCACCTTTCGGCGTGCATGACCCTCGAACCCGGGGACGCGGTGTTCATGGGGACGCCGGCGGGGGTGGGACCGCTCGCTGCGGGCGAGGTGGTGCGGGTGGAGTGCGCGGGGTTCGACCTGGGGCGCCTGGTCAACCCCGTCGTCGGCTCGGGACCGCGCCCTTGACCGGCTGCGGTCGAGGTCCTCCGTGGACTCGAAGGCTCGGAGGCCGTCTCGGACACCACGGGGTGCGGCGCTTCGTCGCCCCTGCACGGTCGCCTCGCGCGCGGACACGTGCCCGCCGCGAGCGCCGGGCCGCCGAGGTTTGACAGGCCGGCGCCGAAGGGAGAGGATGGCGCGGCACCTTCGGACGAGCGAGCAACCCGGCATGAAGTGGATCATCGGCGTCGATCTTCGCCCCCGCAGCCAGGGGGCGCTCACCTTCGCGCGGTTCCTGCACGATGCGGCCCCGGACGACACGTTCGAGGCCGTGCACGTCGTGCCGCAGGAGCACCTGATGGCGGCGCTTCGCTACCACCACCTCGACGAGGTGCTCGCGGCGGTCCAGAAGGCGTCGGCCGAGGTCGTCGAGCGCGTGGGGGCGGCCGATCTCGTGGGGACGGTGCGGGTCGAAAAGGGTGGCAGCTCCGTGGACCAGAAGCTGCTGGAGATCGCCGAGGCGGAGGGCGCCGATGGCGTGATCGTCGGCCGTCAGGCCACGCGCGAGGGCCACGAGATCGTGCGGCTCGGGAGTGTGACCCGCCGGCTGCTGCGGCATGCGGACCGTCCCGTCCTCGTGGTGCCGCCCGACCTCGATCTCGCCGCCATCGGGACCGGGCCGGTGTTCTTCCTGTCGCGGTTGACCGAGGACGCGGCTCCGGCGGCGACCCTGGCCGCCACCCTCGCCCGGCGCCTCGGTCGAAAGGTCGTATTGGGGCACGCGATCCCCGTTCCACAGGACTGGGGGAGCCACTACCTGCCGGGAGCCGTCCTCGACAAGCTTTTGCAGGAGCACCATGCCGAGGCGTTGGAACGCATGAAGGCGTGGGCTGGCGAGCACGGCCTGGCCGATGCCGAACTGCGGCTGCTTGAGGGCAGCATCCTCGACGTGGTGCCGAAGGAGGCGCAGGCGCTCGACGTTTGCCTGGTGGTGGTCGGCTCGCGCCGGCTTTCCGTGGGGGAGCGCTGGCTGCTGACCTCGGTCAGCTCCCATCTGGCGGGGCAGCTCGCCCGCCCCGTGCTCGTCGTGCCGAGTCTCGACGAGGCGTGACGGTCGTGGGAAGGCGCCTGCGTCGCAGGGATGACGGCCGCGCGGGTTTGTCTCGGGGGAGGGGGGGCTACACGGCCGAAAGCAGGCTCGTGACGTCCTCGTCGCGCAGGCGTGGTAGAGGCAGGGTCGCGAGCAGGGCGGCCATGGCTCGTTTTGGGGGCGCCGTGTCGTGGGGGGTCTTCGGCAGGGTCTCGGCGTCGGCGGGGTACGCCACGAAGCCCGCGTCCATTGCGATGGCCAGGCGCCCGACGCAGGTGCACGGGTTGTCCGGATCGACGTGCTGACAGCGGGGCGCGGCGTAGCTCTCGAGCCGCTTGCGCGCGCGGGTCAGGCGCACCCGGTACGCCCGCTCGTTGATCCCCAGCAGGGCTGCGGCGTCCGGTGGGTCGAAGCCGGAAAGGTCCGTCAGGATCACCGCCAGCCGCAGGGAGATCGGAAGGGCGCCGAGCATGGCCACCATGCACGTTCGCTTCAGGTGCCAAAGCATAATCTCGATGCGGCGTGGGTCGTTGCCCAGCGGGTCCGCACCGAGCTCGATGGGGCGGGTGATGTCGCTGCGCAGCAGGGTGTCGAGGTCCTCGAAGGAGCGCTCGGTGCGCCCGCCGAGCCGTTCTTCGAGGCCGCGCACCAGGATCGACACGAGCTCGCGTCGAACCGCCGACTCGTCCGGCCCGCTCACCGAGCGCGCAACCGCCTCGTTGACGACGAAGCGAAGCTGCAACAGAGCGTCGGCGTAGCCGCCCGTCGCCAGGAAGGCGATTTCGAACAGGGGCGGCAGGTGACGGCGGAGATGGGACCGCATGCTTGGACTGACCTCGGCCACGACGCCGGCAACCATTGCACGCGGGCCGCCGAAGACCAAGCGCCCGTCAGACGAGCAGGCCGTCCCAGAACCGGGCCGCGCAAGTGGCTTCGGCGGGTCTCGATTCGAGACGGTCGATTTCCTGCATGCCCGTGGGGCTCGTTACGTTGATCTCGGTCAGGTAGCCGCCGATGACGTCGATGCCGGCGAAGTACTGGCCGTGCCGGGACAAGAAGGGGCCGATCTTGGCGCAGATTGCGAGATCCCGCGGCGTAAGCGTGGTCGCCGCGGGCGTTCCTCCGGCGTGGAAGTTGTCGCGGATCTCCCCCGCCTTCGGGACGCGCAGTACGGCGCCGATGGGCTCACCGTCCACCAGCAGGATGCGTTTGTCGCCCTCGGCGGCCTCGGGGAGGTAGGCCTGGGCCACCGTCCAGCGGGTCTCGTCGGCGGTGGCGATCTCCAGGATCGTCCCGAGGTTGGGGTCGTCCTCGCGGGCGAGCAGAATTTCACGCCCCGCGTAACCGAACACGGGTTTGACGATCATCTTGCCCCCGAGCTGGCGCAGCAGCGCCCGAAGGTCGTCGATCCGCCGGAGAATGTAGGTGGGCGGAATGAGGTCCGGAAACGAGAGGATCGAAAGTTTCTCGTTGAGCGTTCGCAGGCCGGCCGGGTCGTTGACGACGCGGGTGACGCCCTTGGCCTGATCGAGGATCCACGTGGCGGTCAGGTAGGCGTCGTCCACCGGCGGATCCTTGCGCATGACGACCACGCGGCAGGTCTCGAGGCCGAACAGGCGTGGCTCGCCGGCGGGAGCGAGGCGGCCCTTTGGCCCGCGCGGCTCGACGAGGCTGGCGCGTGCCACCGGGCGCGTGCCGTCGAGTCGCAGCCCGTCGAGGGTGGCGACGAAGGCCTCGAGGCCGCGGCGCTGGGCCTCGCGGATCATCAGGTAGGTGCTGTCCGCCTCCGGATCGAAGCCTTCGGGCGGGTCGGCGATGAACAGGACGCGAGGTGGGGCCGACATGGGCCGGGAGCATACGGTGCGGTCACGGACAATTCGGCCGGGTTTTTCCCGGAGCCGGCGAGCATGAGGCAAAATGTGGGTCCATTGCCTACATCATCCCACCAATCCTCGGACGACACATCCGCGGCCGATCCGCTGCCCGCGCCGCCGTTTTCCCGCAGCGCACACGTCCAACTCGTCCGGCGCGAGGTGCGCGAGTATATCCCGCGGGCCGCGCTGGAGCTGTTGTTTCGCACCGCCGAAGTCGTGTTCGAGGGAGACGTCGCGTGGGCCGAGGACGGCGGCGTGGGCGCCGTCAACGGGACCGTCATGGTGACCATCGATCTGGTCACGGTCGAGGGCCTGTGCCGCGAGCCCGCGGATGCGGCCACCGCGGTCCGCCTGGCGGAGCTCTTGCCCGCGGCGGAGGGCTTTCTCGAGGCTCTGCAGGGGCTTGCCGCCAGGGCGATGGCGTCGAAGGGTGCGCCGGTTGCGCCCGAACGGGTGGCGATCGACACGAAGATCCGCGTGGTGGCGCACAGGATCCTCATCGACGCCGACATGTCGATGCGAGCCGCCGAGGGGTCGTAGCATGGGCACCGTGGGATCCCGACGATCCGCCACATCCGCCACACCAGGCCTCTACACCACCGAGCAGGCCGCGCGCCTGTTCGGAGTGCGTCCCCATCGGCTGCGGTACTGGGCGCAAAGCGGGTTCATCGTGCCGTCCGGCTGCCGGGATGGGCGTGCCGCCTATACCTTTCGCGACCTCGTGGCCCTGAAGGTGGCACGGGCCCTGCTCGACGAGGGGATGCCGGTGCGGCGGGTGCGGGCGTGCCTCGATGCGCTGCGGCTCAAGCTGCCGGCTTCCGATGCAGACCTGGCCTCCGCCAGGATCCGGGTGGTGGAGGGGCACCTGGTCGTGGACGACGAAAACGGCGCCTTCGACCCACGTACCGGGCAGGGTGTGCTCGACTTCCACCTGCGCGGTCTCGAAGAGGAGGCGGCCGAGGTCGTGGCGTTGGGGACGCGTGGGGGCGCGCCAGGAGAGGAGGAGACGGCCTACGCCGCGTTCGAGCGCGGTCGCGCGATCGAGGCCACGGATCCGGAGACAGCCATCGACGCGTACCGCCGCGCGGTCGAGGCGGATCCGTACTTTGCTGCGGCGTGGACGAACCTGGGCGCGCTGTGGGCCGACCGTGGCGATCTGGACGCTGCGCGCGATTGCTTCGAACGCGCGCTCGAAGCCGATCCGGACCAGCCGGAGGCGCGCATGAACCTTGCAGCGATGGCGATGGAGGAGGGCGATCACGAGGTGGCGATCTTCGGCTACCGGCAGGTGCTTCGCACGGCGCCCGAGTGCTACGAGGCGCACTATGGTCTCGCCCGGGCCCTGTTGGCCGTGGGGGGACGGGCGCAGGCGGCGGCACACCTGCGGCGGTTCCTGAAGGCGGCGGTCGAGGCCGGGGAGGCGTCGGCGCGGGTCGAGGCCGTGCGCCGTTTGCTGTCCCAGATGGATGCGCGAAGCGGATCGCCGCGATCGTGAGCCCCCTGCGACGGAGGATCTACGAACTCGTCCGTGGTCGCCTCGGGCAGACCCGCGTGGGCCGAAGCCTGGGGCTTTCGCAGCTTCGCACGTTCGAGGACTTTCGCTCGGTCGTGCCGATCTTCGACGCCGCGACCCACGCGGAGCAGATCGAGCACCGGCTCGGATTCGGCGTGGTGGACCCGGACGATCCGGCTGCCCCGGAGATCCTCGGGCTCGACCGGGAACGCGAAGATCAGGCCGCCGTTTGGCGCCGCTTCTTTCACCGGTCTCCCCCGCGCCTTGCCTTGTGGCTCGGTCGCGGGGATGCACCGGCCGTGGCGCGTGCTCTCGCGGCCGACGCGGCCGCGCTCGCGCCGCCGGTGTATCGGCACGACCGGCTCGACGACCCCGCCGCCGCCGCCGCGCGGCTTTGCCGGGAGGGGATCGAGGCCCTGTGGACCTCCTCCCTGGCCGCCGTGCAGGCGGTCGAGGCGGCCCTTCGTCGGCCCCTCGAAACCGCCGTGCCCACCTTGGAGGCTATTATCGCGACCTACGATCTCGACGCGCCCGTTCGCACACGCTTGCCGGTCGTGGCCGCGGGTTTCATCCACGGGCCGGACCCCGTGCGACTGTCGGTCTCGTCGATGCGCTCGGTCCGTGTCGGCACGACCCTCGCGCTCGCGAGCGCGCTGCCGGAGTTGCTGCCCCATCGGGATCCCGAAGTGGACGGCCGCGTGCGCGCGGCGGAGGCGACGGTCCTGCCCGAACAGGCGCGCCCGGACGAGCGGTACGAGGTCGTGGTCACGTCGCCCGCCGGGGTGATCCGCCTGCGCACCGGGCTGCACGTGCGGGTGGTGGGGTTCGACATGCCGAGCACGGAGGTCGGCGTGCCGCGGCCGCGGTTCGTCCCCATCGTTCCGGCGCCGCCCGATCTACCCCTCGAAGGGTGCACGCTGGCGGGATCGTGGGTCGCGGCGGCCGTCCGGCAGGCGTTCTGGCCGGAGGACCCGGCGCTCGTGGCCGCCGAGGTGCGTCCGGACCCCGCCGGCCCGGGCCCGGCGGCCAGCTCCGCGTCGCTGCGCGTGCCCCCGTTCTTCGCCGAGACGGAACTTGGGCCCATCGTCCGGGCCGCGACGGGTGCCCGGCGCGCCCGCCCGCGCGGGCTGTGG
>JALSIN010000446.1 GCA_026989935.1 Polyangiaceae bacterium
GCCCGCTCGCAGTCCGCGACCGCCCGCTCGCAGGCAGAACGGTAGGCATCCTCTCCCTCGTGGCGCTGGGCCAGATCACAGATGCGATCCGACAGATCACAGATCGCTGCCGAAAGCTCGCACACCTGCTCGCAGCGCGCCGGGGGTTCGCCCTTCCCCCCAGCCCTCGCGCCACGGACCCCGCGCCGGGTATCGGCGGCGGCGTCCTCGGCGACCGCGACCTCACTGGCCCGCGCCGGCACCGGCCCGGCCGCACCGCCCGCGGGCGGATGCACGGCGGCCAGGCGCCGCTCGTAGGCTTCGAGCCGCGCCAGGAGAGCCGGAAGGTCATCGGTGGGTTCGGCGGGCGCCTCCGGTGACACCGCCTCCTCCGCCGCAGTGGGGGATTCGAGCGCAGGCGTGGCCTTCCGGCGTGCGCTGCAAGCGGTGAGCAAGGCGAGCACCGCCACCAGCAACACACGGGCGCGGGGGACGTACGCGATGAGATCAGGGCACCTGAGCATCGTCTTCGAGCAGTCGTTCGAGCAGTGCGCGGTTCATGGCGAGCGCCGTCTGGTACGCGGCGAGCGCCTCGTCGTCCCGCCCCTCGGCCTCGTAGATCTCGCCGAGGATCGCGTACAGACGGGCGGTGAAGGCGTCCTCGTCGCCACCGTCGGCCCCCCGCGCCTCGAGGTGGGCCTCGATCCGCCGGCGGACCGCCGCCCGTACGTCGGGATCGCCGGCGTCGAGCCGAAGGCGTGCCCAGCGGCCCAGCAGCGCCGCGCGCAGCGGCCGCCCCACCGCCGGGTCCACCGCGGCGGGCCACGGCCCGGTCAGCGCCTCGTCCAGCGCCCGAGCGGCCTCGTCGAGCGCTCCCCGACCCTCCAGGAGATCCGCGCGCGCCTCGGCGGCCTCCACCAGTTGCGCGAGCGCCACCGTGGCGGCCCGGCGACGGGCCGCCCCGACGGACAGGCCGCCAGCGGCCACCAGGCAGACCCCCAGCACCACGACCGCGACCCGACGCCACGTCGCAGGGCGTCTCATGGCACGCGCCCCCTCGACTCGTCGCGCAGGTCGCCCACCCATGCGCGCAACAGCCCCCGGCGCGCCGCCGTCACCCGGCGGGCCAGACGCGCGCGCTCGACCGGGACGAGCTGCGCGAACTGGGCCTCGAGCACGGCCGCCGTCCCCGCGGCGTCCGGCTCGGCCGGCGCGGGAACGGCCGGCGACGAAGCCCGGGCCGCCGTCGCATCGGCCGGCGACGACCCGCCCTCCGGTCGCAGGACCACGAAGAGCGCCAGCGCGGCCGCCGCACCCGCGAGACCTCCGATCCAGAGGGGGAGCCGCCAGCGCACGCGCCGGGGCCGGACCTCGGCCAGGACCGCCTCGAACACGCGGCCGGCGGTCTCGTCGTCGAGGGCCGGCGCCGCCGCGGCGTGACGCAGCAACCGCACCGCCGCGAGTTCGTCCTCGACCGACCCGCGCTCCCCGCACGCCGCCTGGCCACGTCGCAGGTCCTCCTCCCACGACGCGGACAGGGCATCGGGGGTCGGCCGCGAGGGCGGTGGGGACGACGGTTCGTGCATGGGACCTCGCTCGACGGAACGCCGCCGGCACCGGACAGCTTACGCCGCCGCGCGGCCGCGGGAAAACCGAGCCGTGCGGGCCGGACGCAGGCCTCCCTGGCCGCCCCGGGTCGGACTCGGGCCGAACCGCCCCGCGCCGGCCGGGTGCACCGGCGCCCGGGGCCGTGCCAGCCCCCACCGCGCCGCACCCGCGAGGCATCCAGCCGCCGGCGGGTCGCGGGTCGGCCGAGACGAAGCGGTCCCCCGGAACGGCCGACCCCCGCGCCCGACCGTGGAGGTCGGCGGCCCGCCGGCCCAACGGGCCCCCACCACGGTTCGCGGGCCAGGCCGGCCCGCCGACCTGGCGCTGGGGGCGCGCCAGCCACGCGGGGATCAGCCGTCCCCATGCCCCCCTTGCGCCTGCCACGCCTTGCGAAAGGCGCGCACCGCCCGGTACAGCAGGACGTCGAGGTTGCCCACCGTCACGCCGAGCTGCTCGGCGCAGTCGGCCCGCCCGCGGCCTTCGAGCAGCCGCATGCGCAGGACCTGGGCGTAGCGCGGGTTCAGGGTCTCCAGGACCGCGTCGATCCGGGCCCGAAGCTGCCGGCGAAAGACCTCGTCGTCCGGGGCCAGCGCCCCGTTCGCCCCCTGCGCCCCGGGAACCGCCTCGAGCAGCTCGGCGTAGGCCCCGCGCAGGCGCTGGCGCCGCCCCGACGCCCGGAGCAGATCGCGGGCCTTGTTGCGCGCGAGCGTCGCCAGGTACGGCCACAGCCCGCCCTCGCGCCACTCGTACCGATCCAGCGCGCGAAAGAACGCGATGAACGTCTCGCGCAGCGCGTCCTCGGCGTCGTCGCGATCGCCGAGCATGGGGGCGAGCACCCGCGCGTACAGCGGCCGGGCGTAGGCGCGGTACAGGCGCCCGAACGCGGCCCTGTCGCCCCGCCGAGCCCGCTCGACGAGACGACCTTCGTCGGGCAGCCGCGGCGCCGAGGCCATCGCCGGGCAAGCCTACACCGAGCCGCCCGCGGGCCGGCGAGCGCGCACACGGCCCCGACGCCGGGCCCCTCGTCCCTCGTGAAATCGTACGGCCGGGGCCCGCGGCGGGGTGTGGCACCGAACGCGCCACCCAGCGGCGATCGCCGTGCGGGGGGCACGAGCCCTGGTGGTCCGCCGGCATGGCGTGGCACCGAACGCGCGACCGAAAACCACGCACACCGGTCCGCCCGATCCGAAGGGCGCCCCCCACCGGTCGCACGCCGGGGCCCTCGGGCTCGGCCTGCCGCAGGCTCGACCTGGTGCCGGGCCGGGTGCCCCGGGGACGCGCGGCCGTGCCCCGCCCGCGGACACTGGCGGCGGTGATCGTCGCATCCTGGACGGCCCGCGGACCAACCGCCCCACCCCTGGCCACGGCGCCGGTTCCCCCTCATGCTCGGGGCGCCATGCCGCGCCTCGACCTGTTGCTCGCGCGCGCCACGGGCCTCGGGCGGCGCCGGGCCACGGCGGCGATCCGCGCCGGGCGGCTGCGGGCGGCGGACGGCACCGTGCTGCGGGACGCCAAGGTCCGGATCCCGCCCGCGGACCTGCCCCTGGCCGCTGTCCTCGACGACCGGCCGGTCCTGCTGCGCGAGCACGTGCACCTGCGGATGCACAAGCCGCACGGCGTGGTCACGGCCTTGCGCGACGCCCGGCACCCGACCGCCTTCGACCTGCTGGAAGGCGCCCCCCTCGCCCGCCACCTGCGCGCCGTCGGGCGGCTCGACCTCGACACCACGGGCCTTTTGCTCTGGACGACCGACGGCAGGCTGCTGCATCGCCTCGCCCACCCGCGCTACGCCGTCCCCCGCACCTACGAGGCCCTGCTCGCGGGCGCCCCGGAGCCCCTGCCGGCCGCGGGCCTCGTCCTCGACGACGGGCACCGCCCGCGGATCCTCGACCTTGCCCCGGTGCCCGAGACCCGGGCCCATCCCGCCCTGCTGCGCCCGGCCGGCGGCCCCATCTACCGCATCCGCCTCGTGGGCGGTCGCTTCCACGAGGTCAAGCGGATCTTCGCCGCGCTCGGCACGCGCGTGCGGGCCCTTTGCCGCACGCAGTACGGTTCCATCGACCTGCCGCCCGCGCTCGCACCGGGCGCCTACGACGAGGTGGACCTTCCGGGCATTGCCCGCGAACGACCTCCACTCCCGACCGGTGCCTAGGGCTTGTAGGCGCAAAAATCCACGTCGTTCGACTTGAAGAAGCAACTCATACCCTGGGGACACAGCCACAAGAGGAGCGGGTCGCAGGACAGACGGCAGATGTCACCCGTACCACAGATTGGCGTGGCCAACCCACTGGGCGCCTCCGGACAATCTCCGTCGCTGTTGCACGACTTCGTGCAGTAGCTCCCCGTTACCACCATGAAATCCACCCCCCCCTCCTCCTGGTGACACACAAGTCCCGCCTCGCACTCCGACGAGTCCGTGCACGGCCCCTCGTAGAGGCCGAGTCCGCCGCCCCCCGTCGTCGTCGAACCGGCCCCCGTCGTCGTCGAGCCACCTCCGGTCGTCGTCGAGCCACCTCCGGTCGTCGTCGAACCCGCCCCCGTCGTCGAGCCGAGGCCGCCGGTGCTCGAGGCCCCCGCCGTACCGCCGGCCGGACCGGTCACCGACGACGCCCCGGAGGCGCTATCCGAACCCTGGGACGTCGCGGTGGCGTGGCCGCTCGTCGTAGTCGCCGGACCCGATCCTGGAGCATCCGACGTACTGCCCGTCGCAGCCCCACCGCTGGCGTCGGTGCCGGAGCCGCCCAGGCCCTGCGTGGGCGGCGAGCAGGCGACGAGCGCGAGGGCCAACACCCAGGGGCCAGGGGCCCGATGAGACGAAAACGAACGTCCCCGTGCATCCATGGGCCGAAGTGTACCACGAAAAACGCCGTTTGCGTCCCTCTGGGCGCGATCGGCCCCACCCCGCACCAGCCGCCTATCCTTCGGAGCCCGCGCCCGGCACGTCCACGCCGCCCGTACCGTCCGCAGGCGGGGCGGCGGCCTCGGTCCCCGGGATCCGCATCGCCTCGTCGAGCCAGGCTCCCAGGTCCACGAGGCGACAGCGGCTGGAGCAAAACGGAAACGCCGGTGCCCCCCGGCCCGCCACCGGCCCGCCGCAGACCGGACAGGCCCGCGGCGGCGCGCGCCCGGGTTTCATACCTTCACCACGAGGGCCGCGGCCGTGTCGCCCGCGGCGCAGCCGGCGAACAGCACGTACCCGCCCCCGCGGTCGATCGCCTCCTCGATGCCCTCCATGAGCAGCCGCGCCCCCGTGGGCCCCTGGGGATGACCGTACACCAGCGAACTTCCCGTGCGGTTGAACGCCTCCGGGGCGATCTCCATCTCACGGGAGAAGTACACGTCGTTGACGGCGAAGGGGTTGTGCGTCTTGACCGCCGCGAGGTCCTTCACCCCGATCCCCGCGGCCTCGAGGGCTCGCCGCGCCGCCGGCACCACGGCCTTGGCCATCATGCCCTTTTCGACCCGCGCGGTGGCGTACGAGACGACCTCCACCGGCGCCTCGCCGCCCGAGAGCGCCGCCGCCCGATCCTTCGTGCACACCACGAGCCCGGCGTTTCCGTCGGCGGGGTGCGTCTGGGTCCCGAACGTGACCGTCCCGTCCCGCAGGACCGGGCGCAGCTTGGCCAGCCCCTCCTTCGTGGTGGGGAACACCCCCTCGTCGTGCTCGACCACACGGACCACCTTGCGCCCCGTGGGATTGACCTCGTAGGGCGCGACGAAGAACCGCGCGTGGAAGCCGTCCTCGACCGCCTGCCGGTACTGCTCGGTGCGCAGGAGCGTCATGGCCTCCTGCTCCTCGCGGGAGATCTGCTCGCTGCGGGCAACGTTCTCGGCCGTCTCCACCATGGCGTTCTTCGCCCATGGGTCACAGTTGAACGAATCCCACACCCAGTCTTCGGCGTCGGGCTTGCCGCCCGGGCCGGCGGGGTTCGGGTAGACCACGTGTGGACCGTTGCTGCACTTGTCGGCGAGGACCACCAAGGTGGCCTCGGAGCCGCCGCAAGCGACGGAACCGGCGGCGTGGGCCACGGCCGCCGCGGAGGTGGCGCAGGCCTGGCTGACCATGGCGCCGGTCACCCCGGGCGCCCCCACCAGCGCCGCCAGGTACGGCGCGCCGTAGAACACCTGCTTGCTCGGGATCGTCCAGCCCAGGACCACCTGATCGAGCACCTCGGGCGCGATCCCGCGGCGGGCGAGCCCCTTCACGGCGACGTCGGCGGCGAAGCGGATCGGGTGCAGGTCGGCGAACGATCCCTGCCACTTGCAAAAGGGCGTGGACCAGTAGGCGCGCCGGGGGATGAAGACGTTGGAAAAGCGCATGGGGAACTCCTTTTCGAGCGGCCGCAGGCGAACGGCGGCGGGCGCATGCTAGCAACGAACCGGCCCGGCGCGGACCGCCCGGCGTGGAGGGATGTCACACCCGCCCGTACCCGCGCGCAGCCGGCGCCCTACAGGGCGTCGAGGGCTTCGAGGACCTGCGCCAACCGGGGCAGGACGTGCTCCTCGAACGCCAGCACGGCCTCGACCAGGGTGGCGTAGTGATCCATCAAGAGCGCCTGGCGCGCGTCGCACAGTTGCTCCTGCCGGAACGACTCGTCGTGGAGGGTCTCGGTGATCGTGCCGTCCACCAGGTGCCCCAGGGAGGCCACGAGGTTCTCGGGCACGAGCCGGTGGTCGCCGGCCACGTGGCTCGGATCGAAGATGACGGGCAGGATCGTGCTCCTGCGCGCGTAGGTGATCGCGTTGAAGTCGGGCTGGTTGCGGCAGTAGCCGCCCTTCGTAAAGAGCGTCTTCATGCCGCGCTCGCACAGCACGATGTCGAGGTTGCCCTGGTTGGCCACGTACTCGGCGGCGTAGAACCACTCGCTCGCCTCGTTGCCGAACCCACGCTTGAGGATCACCGGGCGCGCAAGGCGCCCCACCGCTTCGAGCAGGTCGAAGTTCTGGGCGTTGCGCGTGCCGATCTGCAGCATGTCGGCGTGCTCGGCGATCTCCGCGGCGAGGTTGTGGTCCATCACCTCGGTGGCGTAGGGGATCCCGGTCTCCTCGCGCGCGGCGTCGAGCATGGCGATCCCCTTCATCCCGAGCCCGCGCCAGTCCGTCGGGCGCGTGCGCGGCTTGAACGCCCCTCCGCGCAAGATGACGCGGTCTTCGATCCCGTAGCGCTCGGCGATGGTCCGGGCCGCCCGCGCGATCGCGAGGGTCTGCGCCATGGTCTGCGGGGAGTCCGGCCCCACGAAGAAGACGTGCCGGCCGGCCCCGATGCGTCGTACCTTTCCGTCGAGCCCCGGCACCTCCACCACGCGCCGCGGGCGCCGCACCACACCGCCTTCGCCCCGCGCGACGCGGGCGATGTTCTTGTGGTCGCTTTCGACCCGAAACGCCTTGCGCACCCCCGGCAGGTTGCGGATGAACCCCTCGCGCGTCGAAAACTCGCGTGTATCCCCGATCACGTGCAGCGTGCAGTAGATCCCATCGCCCTCCGTGGTCTCCACGCGGTTGCCGAACCGGGCCGCGAGTTCCCGGATCTGCGTGATGGTCGCGCGCCGGCCTTTTTCGACTTCGATGATCATGCCGCCGGCGAGCGTCGCGCGGGAACGTTGGCGGCGCAATCCCCCGTGACGAGCCGGCGCACGATGGCGACATAGGCAGGGATGGACAACAGGACGGAGGGAAGCTTCTCGGTGCACGCCGCCTGAACGAGCGCCTGGTGCCGGCAGGCCGCCGGCTCGATGGCGGCCACCGCTCCACCCGCGTCCAGGACGGCACGGGCCCCCCACACCCCTTCGTCCCCCAGCCCGGAGCCGAACGTCACGAACACCCGTTGGCCCGCGTCCACCAGGTTCGTCAACGTGAGGTCGAGATCCGGTCCCGGACGCTCGCGCCCCAGCGGCGCCGCCGCAAAGAAGATCCCCGGTTCGAGGCCAGCCGGATTGGCCGGCAACACGAAGACGGGTCCTTTCGCCAGGCGCGCCAGGCGACTGCGAAAGGCCGCGCGCTTCGACGGCAAGTGATGCACCACCACGACGAAGGGGACCGAACTCGGAGCCAGCGCGGCGAGGACCCTGTCGATCTGCTCGTCGGCCCCCTCGGCGCCGGCAAAAACAGCCACGTCGATCCCGCGAGCCACGGCCTCTGCCAGCGCCGGGGGTGTCGGGTCGAGATGGCGCAGGCCGCCGGGCCGCGTCGAACGCCGCGTGTGCCGAGCCCGGGCCGCCGCTGCGTTCAGACGCGTGCGCAGGGTACGGTCGTCCACGGCGGCCGGGTCGGCCGGCAGCCGACGGCAGCCCACGAGCGGCGCCCCCTCGTCCCCCACGGCGAAGACGACGGCGTGGCCCTCCACCGAGGCCGCCAGGGTGACGGCCTCGGCGCGACCGAGCGATGGCAGCAGCACGACCACGTCGGCGCCTTCGACGCCTTCGCGGGCATCCTGCCCTTTGGACGGATCCACGCAGGCGACCTCGTGCAGGGCCACCGCGCGCAGCCGGGCGAGCCATGGCCCGTGCCCGCCGCGCCCCACCAGCACGATGCGAGCGCGTGTCCTCGTGGAGGCGGCCACGGCCCGCTCATCGGCCGTCAGGCACCGGCGCTTGAGAGATCCGCGGCCGGCCGCCATGGCCCCACGGCCCGGTCATGACACGGCGGCCAGCGCCCCGGCCAGGGCGTCGAGCCCGAGGGCGAGGGTCTCGTCGTCCGTCGCAAAGGACAGGCGCAGCCCTCCCGGCGCCCCGAACGGCGTACCGGGCACGCACGCGACGCCCGCCGTCTCGAGCAGGTGGGTGCAAAGGGCCACGTCGTCGGCGAACGGTCGTCCCGCCCCGCAAAAGGCCGAGGCGTCCACGAAGACGTAGAACGCGCCGTCCGGCGGATGGGCGCGAAGGCCCGGGATCTTCGCCAGCCGATCCACCACGAGCCGGCGACGGCGCACGAACGCCTCGCGCATGGCACGACAGTCTTCTTCGCAGGCAGGATCGGCCAGCGCCACCGTGGCGGCGATCTGCGAGGGGGTGGCGGCCCCGGAGGTCGTCTGCCCCTGCACGGCGACGACCGCCCGCACGACCTCGGGCGGCGCGTACAGGAAACCCACGCGGTAGCCGGTCATGGCGTGGCTCTTCGACACGCCGTCCACCGCCACGATGCGGTCGAATCCGGGCGCGGCCACGAAGGCCGAGACGGCCTCGAAGCCGTCGTAGGTGATCTTGCGGTAGATGTCGTCGGTCACGAGCACGGCGCGTGGGGCCCGGCGCTCGACGGCCTCGGCCACGCGCCGGATGGTGTCCGCACGAAGGCCCACCCCCGTGGGGTTCGATGGGCTGTTGAGCACGACGATCCGCACCCGCTCGTCGAGGGCCTCGGCCAGCGCCTCGGGATCGAGGCGGTAGCCGTCCTCGGCGCGGGTGGGCACCACGACCGTCTGCGCGCCGGCAAGCTGCGCCATCACCGGGTAGCTGACCCAGTACGGTGCCACGAGCAGCACGCGGTCGGACGGTTCGAGGAGCACACGGAACAGGTTCGCGAGCGCCTGCTTGGCCCCGCAGGTCACGGCGATCTCCTCGGGGGACACCGGTCGGCCGTGGAACGCGGCAAGATCGTCGGCCGCCGCCCGGCGCAGCGCCGGCAGCCCCGCCACGGGCGCATAGCGCATGGCCTCGTCGCGCACGCGCTCGCTGACGGCGAGACGCACCGGCGCGGGCGGCCGGGCGTCCGGCTCGCCGGCGCTAAGGTCGTAGATGGTGCGCCCCTCGGCCCGCAGCGCGCGGGCCTTGGCCGACACGGCGAGCGTGGCCGACGGCCGAAGCGATCGTGCAAGCGTGGACAATGTGAAGGGCGAGGTCATGACGTGGCGTCGTCCGTCGGGCGCAGAAAGATCTCGAACAGCGCCTGCCCATAGCGGCGCCGCCGGAGCAACCGCCAGGCTGGCGGCGGATCGAGCGTGACGGCCCGGCCGCGGTGGACCGGCCGGTGGGACACTACCACGCCGCCCGGCGCCAGGAAGCCCCCCGCCTCGACGGCCTCGAAGACCGCGACGAGGTCGCCCGCGTCCCGGTAGGGGGGGTCGGCGACGACGATGTCGAACGGGGCGCCGCATGGGCCCGCCAGATACGTCGCCACGCTCTGTCGGCGCACGGCCACCCGGTCTGCGAAGCCGATCCGCCGCGCCTCCGCCTCGATCCTTCGGGCCAACCGGGCGTCCTGCTCCACCAGGAGGCTCGCCGCCGCGCCACGGCTGAGCAACTCGAACGACACGATCCCCGACCCCGCATAAAGGTCCAGGATATGCGCCCCATCGATGCGGTCGCATAGGATCGATCCGATCGCCTCGCGCACCCGCGCTGGCACGGGTCGAGCCGGCGTCCGTGGAGGCAACGGGGCGAGCCGCCGTCCCTTGGCCGTGCCGCCGGTGATCCGGAGCAACGCGCCCCTTCCCTCAGACTCCCGCGCCGCAGGCGACGCAGGCATCGTGCACGACAGCCCCCGCGTACAGTCGGCGGTCCTCGGCTTCGAGCCGGGCGAGTCCCGCGCGCACGTGACGTCGCCGGCGCCACCAGGCGACCCCGACGAGGGGCAACAACAACGCAAACGGCAGCCCGCCGCCGGCCGCGAGCGCATACCACACGAAGCGATCGGGCAATGCGGACCGCCAGCTTCGCACCAGTTCCGGCAGCGTCCGCCCGTAGGCGCGCACGGCCGCCGCCTCGAGGCGGTAGCCGGCGGCCAGCTCATAGAGCATCTGACGAAACGATGCACCCGTCCCGTCCACGCTGCGCAGGTACGCCACGAAGTCGCGTGCGGCGGCGTAGGCCACCTGCACCGTGGCGGGATCGTCGGAGGCGAACGCACGCTCGAGCTCGGTCATCTCCGGCACGCCCGGCCCGAACACCGCGCCCGCCAGGGCCTCCGCGCGTGCGAGGCTGATCTTCCCCTCCAGGGCCTCGGCCACTCCCTCGTGCAGCCAGCGCGGCACCTTGCGCCCGCCGACGGCACGATAGAGGGCGACGTGGGCCATCTCGTGACGCAACAAGCTCGCCAGGTCGGTGCGGTCGCCATCGGGGCCGTGGCGGGCCAGCACGATCTCGCCAACCTCGGGCCGGGCGACCCCCGCCACCCACCGCGGCATCCCCGTGGCCGTCGCCACCGTCCCGGCGTGATCGACCAGGTGGATCGTCAGCGCGTCGTCCAGATCGCCTTCCAGTTCATGCTCTACCGTTGACCAAAAATGTGGCGCATTCTCGACGAGGAAGGCCGCCTCGTCTTCCAGGCCCGGCTCGTAGCGCAGCACGATCCGTCCGACGCGGGCGGTGCGAACGGCGGACGCCACGGCAAATCCCGCCGCACCGGCGGTCTCGGCCCTGGCGCCGGTCGAAAGCCCCACGAAGGCCGCGACGAACACCAGTGCGCGAAGGATGCGCAACCAGCGCCGGAGGGCGGCGGGGGGACGGCCAGGCCGGATCATGGGTGCACCTTGAGCACGACCTGCTCCTTGCGCAAGGTGCCGGCGACCAGGATCGCCACGGCCGCGCCGAGAACGAGGACGACGGTGGTGCCGATGAGGGCCGCCCGGGCCTTGGGGCCGAGCCGAACCCACCGGCGCCTGGGGCGCACCCCCTCGGCCACGAGACGTTCGTGCTCGGCCCACAGCGCCTCGAACAGGCGCGGATCCCGCGCTGCGGCCTTTCCGCGAATGGGGAGCGGCCGATCGAGCCGGCAGTCGTGGGGCAACAAGACCGGGTGGGCTCGACCGGGGACGTAGCCGACCACCACCACGAGGTCCTCGCGGCCCTCACGGCAGATCTCTCGGGGCGGCGGCGCTCCGGCGCGCAACCGGCGCACACGCAGGTCCAAACCGCGGGCCGCCCGGGCCGATGCCTCGAGCTGCGCCACGATCCGCCGCTCCTCCCGCGTCCCCGGCGCTTCCGGCGAGAACCCCACCGCCACCCGGACCACGGTGCGTTTCGTCACGACCTTCGGGGCCGGGGGCGTGCGCCCGCCCTCCCCTCCCCGGCCCGACGCCACCCCCCCCGCCTCCCCGGCGACCGCCCGGCCCGACGCTTCCCCCCGCGCCTCCCCGGCGACCGCCCGGCCCGACGTCCGCCCCTCCGGCCAGGGGACGGCCCGCGGGCCAGCCGGCGCCCGAGGGTCCGGTCTCGACGCCCCCCACGACACGACTTTCGGGCGTGCCCACGACGCGCCCGACACGACCTTCGGGCGTGCCCACGACGCGCCCGACACGACCTTAGGGCGTGCCCACGACACGACCTTCGGGCGTGCCCGGGGGGCACCGGCCCACGGGCCGCCCCACGACCTCGGCTCGCCGTCCGACACGACCTTCGGGCCTGCCCACGCGCCCGACACGACCTTCGGGCCTGCCCACGCGACCTTCGGGCCGGCCCACGAAGCCCACGACACGACCTTCGGGCGTGCCCACGACACGACCTTCGGGCGTGGTCGGGGGGTACCGGCCCACGGGCCGGCCCACGACCTCGGGTCGGCCCACGACACGACCTTCGGGCGTGGCCACGACCCCCGCGACACGACCTTCGGGCCGGCCCACGAAGCCCACGACACGACCTTCGGGCGTGCCCACGACACGACCTTCGGGCGTGGCCGGGGGGTACCGGCCCACGGGCCGGCCCAAGACCTCGGGTCGGCGGCGGCGGGGGCAGGCGCGTGCGGCGTATGCGCCACGGCCGGCGATGCGAGCCCAAGGCAGAGCGTCACCAGCGCCGCGAGCACGCGCTCGGCCGAGCCCGGCAAGGCGCCCTATCCCTGCTGCTTTCGGAAGAGAGCGTTCACCGCATAGACCTCGCGCGGCCGTAGGCCTGCCGTAAACTGCACACCGAAGCGCTGCGTATCGATCGGGTCCACCCAGCGCACCGTCGCCTCCACGGCAATCGGCTCGTCCAGGCCCGCCAGTTCGATCGCCAGGGCCACCTTCTCGTCCAGCGCCCAGGGTCGGCCAGCGGCCGCCCGGCAACAGGCGCCACCCAAGGACAGGTCCACGACGGTGCCCTCCACGTTGGCGCCGCCTCCCTGGATCCGCACGGGACAACCCACGTGGACGCGGGGGTGTTTCCTTCGCTCGGTCGAACCGGTCACGAACGAGGGGCTTACCCCCGGGGCGGCCGGCGCGTCAATCGCCCCCCGGCCCGTGTGCCCCCCGAGGCGGCCGCGTGCGTGTGCGAAAGTAGCGCCGCAACGCCTCCATGCGACGCCGGTCCTCCGGTGGGGCGCGTCGGCGGCAAGGGGCGGCCTCCTCGCTGTCGGGCGCCGCCCCCCACCGGATCTCGGGGCAGTCGAGCGGGTGATAGGCCATCTCGAAGCGCTCCTTGCGGGCCACGATCTCCGCCAGGGTCAGCCGCTGCTTCGACCCATCGCTGCGCACGTACCCGATGGCGAACGCGGGATCCGCCAGGAGCTCGTCGCGCAGCCGCGAAAGCGCCGTGACCGTCTCGTCCACGCGCTCGGGCGGCACGTCGAACGCCGCCGGGTCACGCCGCACGCGCGCGGGAAACCCCTCCACCACGTCGATGGCGATGAGAAGCCGCAGGTCCCGTGCCGGCGTCGAGTATGCCTCCCATGGTCCGGTGGTCTCGAAGATCGCGGCCCCCTCGGGCATCGGGATCGGGCGGTCCGGATGGGCGGCGACGAACGCCACGCCGTTTTCCACCGACCGCACCCGCACCCGCACGGAAGCCGCCAGGTGCTCGACGAGCTGCCGCATCACCGCGAAGGGGTCCCGCACACCGGGGCTGATGAGCCGGTCCATGGTGTCGTAGAAGGTCTCGGCGTCCATCGCCGTCCGGTCGCCCGCATAGGCGGTGTCCGGCCGCGCGGCGATGGCTTCGTTCGAGGCGGGCCGAAACGACGCACCCGCACGCACGATGGGACGAAACGCCTTGAAGCCGCTCTCGCCCAGGGTCGGGTCGGGGTTCCACAGGAAATTCCCCTGCCAAAACGGCTTGCGCGTCAGGCTGCCGTCCGGTTGGCCGTCCACGGCGAACAGCACCCCCGGCCGGCCACCCGACGGGGGCATCCATCCAACGACCACGAAGATGTGCCCGTAGGGATCGGCGTAGATGGTCCCCGGGCGCACCCCCTGGTGGGAAAGCGCCACCGGGTAGAAGTCGCTGCGGCCGGTGTCGTGGGGCACGCGCCCGTTGCCGGAGTGCACACCCCACGCGAGGGTCCGCGACAGCAGGCGTCCCACCCGCGCGACCGGGTCGTCGCCGTCCACCCGATCGATCTTCGCCACCAGGTCCATCCACGGGCCGCAGGCGGGCGGGCGGCCGACGCCGCGCGAGCAGTGCCGAAACCCCATGGGCAGACCTCGTTTCCATCCAAAGTAGGCCCGAAGAAAGTACGGGGTGTCGGCACAGTCGGGCTGCAGGAACAGGCCGCCCTCTTCGGGGCGGCGGTCCTCCCCGAGACCCAGGCTGTTCCACAACAGGTTGTGCGCCGGGTCCGACGTGCGCTCGTGCAGCGCGCGGTGGGCGATCGTCTCGTCGCGCGCGCCGCGGAACAGTTCGCGTACGAACGCGGCGTACAAAGCCTCCTCGGCCGGGGTCCAGGTGCGGCGAATGGGCCACGGATCCTCCATGGACCGCGACGGGGCCACCGGCCGGCCCCTCGGGCGCACGCGCACCGTACGACAGGCGACCACCGCGCCGTCGCGCGCCACCTCGGCGACGAACCGACCGGCACGGGCGGGGACGGCTTCGAGGATCACGGCGTCCGGCTCGCCCCAATCGGCGCGCACCTGGGCTTCCACCGCGGTGCCGTCCGCGTCACGCAGGCGTATCGCAAGGGTGGGCCGAAGTGGATCGCCATCGAAGGTGGCCGCCAACACGCGCAGCGGCCGACCGGCGCGGGGGCGGTCGGGCGCAACGAGGACCCCCACGTCCGGCGGGTCGCGACGCGGACATGGCCCGTCGATGGGGCCGTCGTACGGTCGTGGGCGGTCCGGCCGAACGGGCATCGCCGCCGTCCTTCGCGGGGGCGGCTCCGCGGCCGCCTGGGCCGGCCGAGGGGCGGGGGCCTCGGTGGGCGGCGGCGCCGGGACGTGAGCGCCCGGGGTGGGACCTGGGCCGTCGGTGCCGGTGCGGCACGCAACCGGTCCCACGGCTGCGATCACCCCCGCCACGAACCATCCACACGCACGGCGTGTGCAAGGGCCGCGAAGGACGCGATGTGCGAGCGGTACCATCTGCACCGGCCGCGATCATGCCCTGCCCCATCGGACCCGTCCAACGGTCTTCGACGAAAACGACGTTCGCCCCGGGCACGTTTCGATCACGCACGCGGGCGCCGCGACCGTGGTATCGATGGGCCATGCGTGCGCTGATCGCCGACAAGATCGCCCCCGTGGGCCGACAGGGCCTCGCCGACCTCGGTCTCGACGTCGTGTTCGCCCCGGACACCACGGCCGAGGCGCTGCCCCAGGCCATGGCCGAGCACGATCCCACGGTGGTGGTCGTGCGCTCGACGAAGGTGACGGAGGCGTCGATCGCCGCAGGGCGGCAGCTCGCCCTGGTGGTGCGGGCAGGGGCCGGCGTCAACACCATCGACCTGGCGGCGGCGAGCCGACGCGGGGTGTTCGTCGCCAACTGCCCGGGGAAGAACGCGGTGGCCGTGGCGGAGCTGGCCATCGGGTTGCTGCTCGCGCTCGACCGCCGGATCGTCGATGCGAACGCCGACCTCCATGCCGGCACGTGGAACAAGAAGAAGTACGGCACCGGGCGTGGTCTGTTCGGCCGAACCCTCGGTCTGGTGGGTTTCGGGGCGATCGCCCGTGCGGTTGCCGCCCGCGCCGCCGGGCTCGGGATGCGCGTGCTGGCCTATAGCCGCACCCTCGACGACGAAACGGCGCGCGCCCACGGCGTCGAGCGGGCGCCAGACCTCGACGCCATGCTCGAACGAGTGGACGCGCTGAGCATCCACGTGCCGCTGAACGACATGACACGACACCTGTTCGACGAGACGCGGCTGCGGCGGCTGCCGAAGGGGGCCTACCTCGTCCATACGGCCCGGGGCGGCGTGGTGGACGACGCCGCCCTGGCGAAGCTCGTGGCCGAGGGGCACCTGCGCGCGGGGCTCGACGTGTTCGAGGGGGAGCCCGGCGCCGGGACCGCGCCGTTCGACTCACCCCTGCGGGGGGTGGCCGGGGTGGTGGGCACCCCTCACATCGGTGCGTCCACCGCCCAGGCCGAGCACGCGACCGGCGAGGAGGTCATCCGCGTCGTGCGCCGATACCTCGAAACGGGCACCCCTGCCAATGCGGTGAACGTGATGCGCGATCGGCCCGCGCGCTGGACGGTGGTCGTGCGTCACCGCGACCGCGTGGGCGTCCTCGCGGGGGTCCTCGGCGCCCTGCGCGAGGCGGCCCTGAACGTGCAGGAGATGCAAAACGTGGTGTTCGCCGGGGACGAAGCCGCGTGCGCCACGATCACCCTCGAACGGGAACCGCCCGCAGACCTCGTAGCTCGCCTTTCGGCCTCTCCGGAGGTTTTTGCCGTGGACGTACGGGCGATCGGAGGTTGACGATGGCGGGCGGCGACCGCGGCGTGGTGCTGCTTGCCCACGGAAGCGCCGATCCAGCGTGGAAAGAAGCCGTGGCGGCCGTGTGTCGCCGCGTCGAAGATGTGCACGCCGTGCCTTGCGCCGTCGCGGTGCTGCACCCGTCGGGCCCCTCCCTCGACGAGGCCGTGTCCACCCTCGAGGCCCGGGGTTGCCGCACCCTCGAGGTGGTGGCCTGGTTCCTCGCGGCGGGGAGGCACGTCACCCGCGACCTCCCCGATCTGGTGCGGGCCGTCGCCGCCCGCCGCCCGCACGCCTCGATCACGCTGCGCCCAGGCGCCCTGGGTGAAGACCCGCGCGTCCTGGACGCCCTCGCGACCGCCGCGGTCCGGGGGCCCCATCCAGCCGCCGCCCCCGATCCCGCACCGCGCCGGGACACCGCCTCCCACGCCGGACCGACCGCCGGGCGGACGGCGCCAACGACGCCTGCCCCACCCGAAGATCCCGCCAGCGATTGAACACGGGGCTCCTGCCGCCCCGACAGGGATCGCACGACCTTGCAGCGGGAGGAGACGACGGGCCGGCGCTCGCCGGCCCCGCAGGGGCCGTCGAACGAGTTCCTTGCCAGGCAAGCAGCGGCCGGTGGGCATCGGTCGCACTTTTGGATGACTCGGGCGACTCGGAGGAGCGACGACGCCTTTCCCCGTTTTTGCGGGGCGTCGCCGCGCCCTCCCGAACCGGCGCCGCAAAGCGCCCGCGCCATCCGTGTTCTCGAAACGAGTTTTCGGAGGCCCCCGAACCGCGAGACGCGTGTACTCGCCCCAGAGCGCGGGGGTTCGCGACACGCCGCGTTGGAGCCCTGGGGATGGCCCCCATCCGTGTACGGTCCGGGAGCCGGGACGCGCACCGGCACCGGCGCGGGCACGGCAACTGCAACGGTTTATTTCATCCACTGCTGGTCTTTTCGGAGACGGCGGCGACGACGCGCACCGGCACAGGGACGGACATCCGTGACCGTGCCGGTATGCGTTCCCGCAACCGACCACGCCCCGCCGGTCCAGATGGCGCCGCCCCCGAGGTGGCGTGCGACAGGACCTGCCGGTCGGAACCGGGCGTACCGAAACGTCCGAACCTACCCGCGGGACGATGCCCGGCAGTGCATCCAACACGGGAGGCACGAAAACGGAACCGGCGACCGCAACGCGCAAGGCACCGGCACCGACACGGGGTACCGGGGGGCGAGTGGGCGCTGCAGGTGGAGCGGGCTCCCGGGGACACGGTTGCGGGTGGGCGTCGGCATGGCCGTGGACGTGGACGTCCGCATGCCCGCAGGCGACCACGTCCGCGCCGGCCCGAACGAAACGGGCGCGCCCCTCGGCACGGTGCCGGAGCGCGGTGGCTCGACGGGCGCGCCCCCGGTGTCTTGGGGCCTTGCCCCGGACGACCGCCCGCACGGATGCGGCTTCCGGCAAGCTTCGCGGGCTCTCAATGCAGGGGCTGCGAGACGACTTCGGCGCCCCCCGCGATGGCACAAACCGCGCCGCGCCCGGGCACCCCGGCCATCTCGAACTGCTCGGCGAGGATCGCGAGCAAGGACTCGGCGTGGCGCGCGTGCATGGGCACGGCGAACACCGTCGGTCCCGCGCCGCTGAGCCCGCACGCCAGTGCCCCCGCCTCGTGGGCGGCCGCCTTGGCGGCCGAGAAGCCCGGGACCAGATGGGCCCGCGCCGGCTCGGCGAACAGATCCACCATCGACGCCCCGAGCAACGCACGGTCCCCCACGTGAAGCGCGTGGATCATCATGCCCAGCCGCGCCGCCTGGAGCACGTGGTCGTCCCGGTCCACCGCGGCCGGGAGGACGGCCCGCGCCGCCTTCGTCTCGACGGTGCACCCCGGCGTGTAGACGACGATGGACAGGTCGTCGGGCACCGGGAGCCGGCACAGCCGCAACGGCCCGCGTGGGATCGCCAGCACGATGCCGCCGAGGGCGCAGGGGGCCACGTTGTCCACGTGCGCCGCGCCGCATGCGACCGCCTCCCCCTTGCGCGCGGCCTCCACGATGGCCTCGACCGGCGGATCGATCCCCAGGGCGGCCGCTGCGGCGACGGCGCCGGCCACCGCGCTGGCCCCGCTCGAACCGAGCCCGCTGCCCAGCGGCAGCCCCTTGTGCACGCGCAACTCCAGTCCGGCGTCGAGACCGGCCGCGTCGCGCAGGGCGCGGGCGGCGACGGCCGCGGTGTTGCGGTCCGCTTCCTTGGGTACCTTCTCGGCTCCCAGGCCCGCATCGCCGGTGACCTCCACCACCACGACCTCGCGACCCCTCGTCCGGCGCGCCGCCACGTGATCGTAGAACGCATCGACGGCCAGCCCCAGGCAATCGAACCCGGGCCCGAGGTTCGAGACCGTGGCCGGGGCCCGCGCCTGTACCCAACCCGCCATGGCGGCTGCGCCCCTAGCGCTTGAGCGCCTCGTCGATCCAGCCCTCGACGGTGCCGCCGAACAACAGCTCGTTGTATTCGCGCCCGTTGACGTAGACCGTGGGGGTCCCCGGGATCTCGAGCTTCTCCCCCTCGGCCCGGTCCTCGGCCACGCGGGCCTTGGCCTTCTCACTGCGGAAGTCACGCTCGAACTGCTTCATGTCGAGGCCGAGTTGGCGGGCGAATCCCATGATCCGCTCGTCCGAGAGGTCTTCTTGATTCTCGAACAGCAGGTCGTGCATCTCCCAGAACTTGCCCTGGGCGCGCGCGGCCTCCGCAGCGATCGCTGCGTTCTTGCCCTGCGGGTGCATGCGCAGCGGGAAGTACTTGAACACCAGCTTGGCGCGCCCCCCGAACTTGTCCACGGCCCGGCGCAGCACCGGGGCCTCGGCACGGCAGTGGGGGCACTGGAAGTCCGCGAACACGACGACCGCCACGGGCGCGCGCGGGTTCCCCCACACGGGGCGATCCTCGATGTCGATCTCCCGCGGGGTGAGCGCCTTGCGCAAGAACGCCAGTTCCTTCTTGATCGCGGTGGCGGTCGCCCCCTCGGCCAGGCGGTCGGCCACGAACTGCGCCAGCACCAGGGAGTCCCGGCACGACGGATCGTCGGCCAGCGACCGGGCGAGCGAGTGCGGCTTGCCGCAGGCACTCGGCTCGAGGTTGATCACATCGAAGAAGGCGCTCTTTTGCGCGTCCGACAGGCCCGAAAGGTCCACCCCCGGCGCCTCGGTGAGTGCCGAGGCCGGCGCCGCGGAAGCGCCCGACGATGGCGAGGCCGCACTGGACGGATCGTTCTTGGCGGGCGCCTTGCCGGCCCCGTCCTGCCCGCCCGGCGCTTCCGCCGCCGGCGGCGTGCAGGCGGGCGTGCAGGCCGTCACGAACAGCGAGACCGCAGCGAGGAATCGACTCGTGGCCGTCACGTCCGCGCAGGCTAGCAGCGGGCCACGGTGCGGTGCAAACGGGTCTGCCCGGGGGCAGGCGGAGCCTCCGCGGCGCGCGCGGCCCGGCGTTGACAGCCGCGCCGGGCCGCGCGATTGTTCGCGCCCCCGCAAGGAGGAAGCCTTGAAGATCCTGGTCACCGTCAAGCGGATCCCCGATCCCGATGAGCCCCTGAAGTTCTCCGGCGGCGTGCTCGACACGTCGGCGGTCAAGTGGGTGCCGAACACCTTCGACGAGTACGCGATGGAGACGGCCCTGCGCCTGGCCGAGCACGTCGGCGGCTCCCAGCGCCTGGCCGAGGTGATCGTGATGAGCATCTGCCCCGCCGGGCAGCGCCAGCACGTCACGCAGTTCCTCGCCATGGGGGGGGACCGGGCGGTGGTCGTGGACCACGACGATCGCGCCCTCGACGCGCAAACCGTCGCCGAGGCCATCGCAGCCGTCTGGAAGCGGGAATCGTGCGATCTCCTCATCGCCGGCAAGCTCGCCCAGGACATGGAGGGCAACGAGGTCGCCCAGCGCGCGGCGGCTTTGCTCGGCCTGCCGCAGGCAACGTTCGCGGCCACGGTGGCCTGGGACCGGGAGGCCGGTTCCCTGACCGTGGGCCGCGAGGTGGACGACGGCGTGGAATCCAAGAAGATCCCGCTGCCCGCCGTGGTGAGCGTGGATCTTCGCGTGGTCCTGCCCCACAGCGTCAAGAACGGCGCCACCCCGGACGACCACGCCTACCAGGAGGGCCCGCGGCTCGCCTCCCTGCGCGGGATCACCATGGCCAAGCGCAAGAAGGTGGACGTGGTGTCCCTGGCGGATCTCGGGGTCGAGGCGAAGAACACAAGCCCCATCGTCCACGCCGAGCCGCCGCCGCCGCGGCCGCCCGGGCAGATCGTCGAGTCGGTGGACGAACTGGTCGAAAAGCTCGCCACGGAGGCCAAGGTTCTATGAGCACCGTTCTTTTCATCGTCGAGACCCACCAGGGCAAGGCCGCCACGGCCAGCCTCCACGGGATCACCTGTGCCGCCCGCGTCGCCGCCGCCCACGGGGCGGAGCTTGCGCTGCTCGTCCTCGGGGCGGACGACACGGCCGCCCGCCAGGTGGCCGCCGAGGGCTACGGCGCGGCGAAGGTCCTCGCCGGCGTGCACGAGGCCCTCGGAACGTTCACGGCCGAGGCTTACGGCGACGCCATCGCCGAGGTCGCCCGGGCCACGGGCGCGATCGCCGTCGGGGCCACCGCGACTTCGTCGTCTCGCGACGCGCTGCCCCGGGCGGCGGCGATGCTCCGCGCCCCTCTCGTCTCGGAGGTGGTGGCCGTCCAGGACGCGGGGCTGTTGCGCCGGCCGGTCGCCGCAGGCCGTGCGCTGGTGGACACGAAGATCGAAGCCGCCCCCTACCTCTTCACGGTGCGCGCCAGCGAGTTCCCGGCCGCCGAGGCGTCGGCTGCCGCGCCCGTGGAGACCGTGGCAGTGGGCGATCCCGACCCGCGCGGTGCGCAGGTGCTCGGGATCGAGCGCACCGAAAGCGCCAGGCCGCCCCTGACCGAGGCGAAGGTCATCGTCTCCGGCGGCCGCGGCATGGGCAGCGGCGAGAACTTCAAGCACCTCGAAGCCCTGGCGGACCTGCTCGGCGCAGCGGTCGGGGCGAGCCGTGCCGCGACGGACGCCGGCATGGTGCCGGCCGACCTGCAGGTGGGCCAGACCGGCAAGGTGGTGGCCCCCGACCTGTACATCGCGGTGGGGATCTCCGGCGCGATCCAGCACCTGGCGGGCATGAAGGGCTCGAAGGTCATCGTCGCGATCAACAAGGATCCCGAGGCCCCGATCTTCCAGGTCGCCGACTACGGTCTCGTGGCCAAGTGGGAGGACACGCTCCCCCGCCTGACCGAACTCGTGCGCGCCCGCAGGACCGCCGAGGCGTAGCCGCCCGAGGCCCTACGACCGCCCCCGCGCCCGCGCCCCCCTCTTTCGGGGCCGGGCGCCTGCTTTTGATACGCTGCGAACATGCCCTCGACGGCGCGCGAACACCTGCCTGCGTTGGCGCGTCTTTTGGTCGTGACGCTCGGCTGCGTGCTCCTTTCCGAGGCCCTCGCAGCCGCGATGCTGTGGGCGGCCGGCTGGCCGGCACGTGCCACGGCCCCGCAAATCCACCGCGCGCTTGTGGTCATGGCGGCCAGCGGGGGGATCGCCGCCGTCGCCACCCTCTTTTTCGCGCTGTTTCGTCTGCTCGGGAACCTGCCCTCGGCGGCCGTCCCCACGGTGCCCCCGACGGTCCGCACGGTGCTGCTGTTCGTCCCCTGGCTCGTCGCGATGCTGATCGACGAGCGCGTCGTCACCGCGCCTGCCGCCGCCTTTCGCTGGGCGTTGCCGGTCGCCTGTGCGCTCGGGGCCGCCGGCATCGCGACGACGATCCCCACGGGCGCCCTGCTCGCGACGGGAACACACCCGGTCCGTGACGATGCGGACGCGGTGTACGATCCGCCGCGCCCCCTGTCGTCGCGGCTCGCCCACGACCTGTTGTTCGCGGCGCTCGCGGCCTGCCTCGTATCCGCGACCTTCGTCTACCCCAGGGTCGAAGACCCGACCTTTCCGGAAGGCCCCCTGTGGCTGCCGCCAGCGGCCATGGCGGTGGTCTCCATCGTGCTGGCAGGCATTTCGGCGCGAGCGCTCGGCCGCTCGCTCCGCGTGGACCTCGACACCATCGCCACCCGCCTCGACGCCCTCGGCTACAACGTCACGGTGACCGCCCCGTGGCGTATCGCGCCGACCAGCCTCGACGACGTCGGAGCGCTCGAGCAGCGCCTCGACCGCCTGCGCGTCCGCCTCGAAAAGGACGCGGCAAGCTACCAGGAAGCGCTCGAACGCGCCCGGGACGCAGACCTTGCCAAGGTCAACTTCCTCAGCGCCGTAAGCCACGAGATCCGGACCCCGCTGACCACTGTGGACGGGTTCGCTCAGATTCTGCTCGAACGGCCGCTGGCGCCGGCACAGGCCGACGATGTCCGCCTCATCCGCGCCGGCGCCCAGCAGCTTCTCGAGCTCGTCACGGACACCCTCGACATTTCCCTCATCGAGTCGGGGGAGTTGCGCCTCGAGTTCGACCGCACGGACGTGACAGAGATCGCGGCGCAGGTCGTGGAGGTGCACCAGTCCTTGCTGCGCGACAAACCGGTGCGCATGGATCTCGAGATCGGACCGGACGTGCCGCCCGTGGTGTGTGACCGCCGGCGCGTGCGACAGATCCTCACGAACCTGGTCAGCAACGCCATCAAGTTCACCGACGAAGGGGCCATCGTGGTCGAGGTGCGCCACGCGGCGGATCGCGGGGCCGTGGTCCTGCGCGTTTCCGACACCGGCGTCGGCATCGCCCCCGAGGAGATCGAGCACATCTTCGAGGAGTACAAGCAGGTCGGGCCCGTCAAGCGGCGCTCGAAGGGCACCGGGCTCGGCCTCGCGATCGCCCGTCGCATCGCCGAGCACCACGGCGGGTCACTGCGCTGCACGTCCGAGCCGGGGCGGGGATCGACGTTTACGCTCACGCTGCCACTCGACCCGGGACACCGTCGCACGCGGATCGAGATGAGTCCCTCCGACGGAGTCCAGGCGCTGGGAGCCCGACGCCCCGGCCCCGGCCCCGGAAAGGAACGCGCGTGACGCAGCCGACCCACACCGCGCTGTCGCGGGAGGAACGACGCGCCTCGCTCGATCTCTACGGGCGCCTGGCCCTGGCGGTCGCCGGGGTGTGGAGCGCGACGTACGCCCTCGCCCTTGCCTGGGCGGAGGCGGCCATCCTGGGGACCGCCCCTGCCGAACGGGCGAGTACCTGGGCCTGGGCGACTCCGGCGATCGTGACGTACGTGGGCCTGCTCGTCCAACTCGCCGTCTCGTGTCCCGTGTTGACGTGGCCCGAGCGCGCCTGGGCCACCGCCCGCCCCGGCCGCCTCCTGCCGAGGCTCGGGCTCGTGCTGGCCACACCCGCCCTGCCGGTGATCGCTGCGCGCCTTCGCCGGGCGACGCGGCCCCCCGACATGACCTCCTACGTCCAACTCCTCGGGCTGCCACAACTCATCGTCATCCAGACGACCGCATGGGGAGGGCTGTCCCTGGCCGTCAGCGCCATTGGAATCGCGGCCCACTACGACTGGCCGGTCACGACCACGGTCCTCCTGCTCGCGCTGTGGCTTGCCGCCTTCGCCCCCTTCGTGGCGTTTGCCGGTGTCGCGGCCCGAAAGGCGGTGGTCGCCCGCGCCACGGCGTTTCCGGGCGCGATCACCCTCCACTCGGCGGGCGGCGCCCGCTTCGCCGTCCGATGGGCCGCTTCCGCCGCCTTGCTGGCGCAGGCCATCGTGCTGGTGCCGCTGCTGTCGGGCAAGCTCTGGATCGAGCAGTATCGCATCGTACGCGCCGAACGACACGCGCGGTCCATCGCCGCCCAGGTCCAGCACTTCACCGCTTCGTCCGCCCACGCGGCACTCGGCGCCTTCCTGGCGCGGCACCCCGACGTCGCCGTCGCGCTTTCGACCGGGCGCGTCTACGGAGCCGTCGAACGGGTCGTCGAGGCCCGCGAGGGGCTCGTGGATCTCGACGACGACGGCTGGCCGGACCGGGTGGTCGTCCCGATCCCCACGGGGCGGGTGATCGTGGACACGGGCCCACGCGACGTTGTCCCGGCCGCCACCTTCCTGCTGGCGCTGGTCGCCCTCGGGGGCGGTCTCATCCTGTCGATCGCCCGCTACGCGCGCATGCTCGACCGAGATCTCGCACACGCGCGGGCGTACGTGGACGCCCTGCTCGAAGACACGCCGCCCTCCCTGCCGGACGTGCGCGCCATCCGAACCTCGGACGTGCGCAGCCTGGTCGAAGCGGTCTCGCGCCTCGTGGACCGGACCATCGAAACCAACATCGCCCGCTACGTCGCCACCGAGAAGACGCGCGAGGCCGAGCGGGTCAAGAGTCAATTCCTCGCCAACATGAGTCACGATCTGCGCTCGCCGCTCAACGCGGTCCTCGGTTTCTCCGAACTCTTGCTGACGGGGATCGACGGCGAACTGGACGAGGAAGACCGCGCGATGGTGGGCCAGATTCATGAAAGCGGTCGGCACCTGCTGTCGCAGATCGACGACATCCTCGACATGGCGAAGGTGGAGGCCGGACGGATGCACCTTTCACCCGAACCCACACCACCCGTGACGCTGCTGTCCCGAGCGACGGCCGCCGTGCGCAAAGACCTGGGCGAGGCCGTCACACTCCGAACGCAGGCGGCGCCGGGCCTGCCGCCGGTCCACGTGGACGGCTACCGGACCGCCCAGGCCATCGAGAACGTCCTGCGGTTCGCGGCCATCCATGCGGGCGACCGCCCCGTGGACGTGACCCTCCGGCCCCATGACCGCCCCGACGGGAGGTTCGTCCTCGTGCGGATCCACGCCGACACGCGCGCACTGTCCGCCGCCGACCTCGGACGTGCCCGCCGGGGGTTCTTGCGAATCCCGGGACAACCCGGTCTCGGCCTGGGGCTTCCCCTCGCCTCGGCGCTGCTCGACCTGCAGGGCGGCCGTTTGCGCGTCGAGGAAGGCCCGGACGGGGTCGTGTTCACCCTCGAGTTGCCGGCGCCGCACATGAGCCGAAAGCTCATCCTGGGCGAGACGCCCCCGGAGGGCCTCGACTTCGAGAACTCCCGTTGACCGCGCCCCCTTGCCCCAAGGGCGACGGCGCTGTCCCCCATCGAAGGACGTCCTTCACCGTAGCGCAAAAGACGCACCGGCGAGTACGAAATCGCCCCCCTCGCCCCAGGCATGACCGGGCCGTCGGACATGCTAGCATCATGGGGCCATGGTCTATCGTCGCGTCGAACCCTTCCGTTTTCCATCGTTGTTGCCTGTCATCGTTCGTGGCGCGTTGGGGACTCTGCTGGCGGTGGTGGGATGTGCGGACAGGGACGAAGGCGGCCGGCGCACGAACACGGGTGCCAGCAGCCTCACCACGGTCACCGCCGGTGCGACCGATACCGCCGGCGGAACGGGTGCCTCCTCAGCCGGCAGCGACGACGGGGGGGTCAAGCTCGATGTCGGAAACGGCATGGGCACCGGCAACAACTCCGGAGACAACATGAGCGACGGCTGCAAGAAGGTGGACCTGTTGTTCGTCGTGGACAACTCCGGCTCCATGCTGGACGAACAGGTCAACCTCGTCGCCAGCGTGCCGGGGTTCGTCAACCAGATCCAGACGCAGCTCGCCGACACCGAAGGGTACCACGTGGGTGTCATCACCTCCGACGCCTACAGCTTCAACGAGCTCGGTTGCGGCATCGAAGGCGCCCTCGTGACCCGCACCGGCGGCGCGGACGCGAGCAACGCGGTGTGCACTCCGTTCGCCTCGGGCCTGCGGTTCATGACCGAACAGGACGACCTGGCGACGAAGTTTCCGTGCGCGGCCCAGGTGGGCACGGAAGGTGACGGCAACGAGCGCCCGATGCAGACCATGATCGCGGCTCTGTCCGATGCCATGAACGCCCCCGGCGCCTGCAACGAGGGCTTCTTGCGCGACGACGCGCTGCTGGTCCTCGTCATCATCACGGACGAGGAGGACGACCACGAGGTGGACGGCTGCCTGCAACAACCGCAGCCCGGGTCGGCCGGCGATCCGCCCCAGTGGTTCGACGCCGTGGTCGCCGCCAAGGACGGCATCGAGTCCAACATCGTCGTCTTGAGCCTCGTCGGCCCCAAGCCGCCGAACGCCTGTCCCGCCCTCGACAAGTGCGCCGGGGGCATCGACGGCGCCGAGCAGGCCACGCGCATCATCGAGTTCACGGAAATGTTCACGTACGGCTTCGTCGGGCAGGTCTGTGCGCCCACCTACGAGCCGTTCTTCCAGGAGGCCATCTCGATCATCGAGTCGGCCTGCGACGACTTCGTGCCACCGGGCTAGACACCCGATCCCTGCTACCCTGCGGGCCATGACCGGCCCCGCCACAGGGCTGCGACCCGCCGAGCCGCCGTTTGTCGCGGCGTGCGGATCCACGGGCGCTGCCGCGGCGCGTGCGGTGATCCTGGGGATCCCATACGACGGCGCGACGAGCTATCGGGCAGGGGCGCGCGCCGCACCGGCCGCCATTCGCGCCGCCTCCCACAGCATCGAAAGCTACGCGCCGCCGTTCGGCGCGGACCTCGACGACGGGTCGGTGTTCGACGCGGGGGATCTGGCGGTCCCCGAGGACCTCGCCCCGGACGCGTTCGTGCCCTGGGCGACGAGCGCCCTGTCCGAGCTGGACCGCCGCCTGCCCGCAGTGCCCCGCCTCGTGCTCGGGGGCGACCACGGCGCCGCCCTGCCGGCCCTCCTCGCCGCCTGCGCCCGACACCCGGACCTGCGGATCCTCCACATCGACGCCCACGGGGACCTGCGCGCGTCCTACGACGGCACGCCGTACTCCCACGCCTGCGTGATGGCCCGGGTCCTCGAGGCCCTGGGGCCCGAGGGGATCGTGGCGACCTGGGGCATCCGCTCGGGCCCGCCCGAGGAGTTCACACGGGCCCGGACGGACCGACGGATCCTCGCCCTCGGGACGGATCCGGACGCAGGCCCGGCCCTGGCGGCACGGTGGGCCTTCGGGGCCGCGCCCGTGTACGTCACGTTCGACCTGGACGGCCTCGACGTGGGGGAGCTACCGGGCACCGGCACGCCGGAGCCCGGCGGGCTGCCGCTGGCGGCCGTCGAGCGCGCGCTGTGCCGGCTCGCCCGCGGCCGCGCCCCAGTCGTCGGTGCGGACCTGACCGAGTTGTCGCCGCCCCTGGATCCATCGGGCCTGTCGGCGGTGACGGCAGCACGCGCCGCCCGGGCGTTGCTGTTCGCGCTGGGCGCCGGCACCCGGCCGGCGGGGACACGCGACGGTCAGGCCGACGCGCCGGCTTCTTCGAGCTTGCGCCGATAGCCCGCCCAAAACGCCGCCGCCGGCAGGACCTTGCGGCCCGCCGGCTGCACGCGGCCGAAGCCCACGCACGTGCCCTCGCCCGCGCGCACCATCCAGCGACCGCCGGCGAGTCCCACCACCGTGCCCGGCGGACCTGCGGTGGGGCACGCGACGACCTCGGCGTCGTACAGCTTCAGGCGCAGCCCGCCGACCTCGGCGTGGGCGCCCGGCCACGGGGTCATGGCGCGCACCCGCCGGACCAGGCGGTCCGCCGGCTCGGCGAAGTCGAGCCGCCCCTCCCCCGCCTCGATGCGCGGCGCGTAGGTCGCCCTCGCCTCGTCCTGGGGGACCGCCGCAGGCAGGTCGGGAAAGCCTTGCAGCAGCGCCGCGATCCGCCGTGCGCCGAGCTCGGAAAGGCGCGCCCCGAGCTCGCCGGCGGTCTCCCGCGGGTCGATGGCGAGGCGGGCCTGGTCGAGGACCGGGCCGGTGTCGAGCCCCTCGTCCATCTGCATGATCGAGATCCCGGTCACCTCGTCCCCGGCGAGGATCGCCCGCTGGATCGGGGCCGCCCCGCGCCAGCGCGGCAGCAGCGAAAAGTGCACGTTGAGACACCCGCGCGTCGGCGCGGCCAGCACGTCCGGCGGAAGGATCCGCCCGTAGGCCGCCACCACGGCGAGATCCACCGCCAGACCGGCAATCCTCGCGGCGAGCCGGCCGTCCCGCACCTTGCGCGGCTGGTCCACCGGCACGCCGAGGGCCTCGGCCGCCACCTTCACCGCCGGCGGGCGCGTCTTGCGGCTCCGCCCCACGGGCCGGTCGGGTTGGGTGACGACCGCCACGAGGTCGGAGGCTCGGGCGACTGCCTCCAAGATCGGTACCACGAGGGCGGGGGTTCCCAGGAACACGGTGCGGGGTTTCATGCGGGCTCCAGCTGCGAAAGGTACGCGGTGCGCAGGGCGTCGTCGGTCAGGATCGCCTCGGCCTGATCCACGACGGTGCGGATCTCGTCGAGCGCCGCGCCCATGCGCGCCCGGACTTCGGGGTCGAGGCGATCCTGGGCGAACACCTCGCGCAAATCCGCGGCCGCGCGCCGCACCGCCTCGACGTCGGCCGTGCGCTCGACCCCCAGCACCTCGAACAAATCGCCCGCCCGGACGCGCTCGATCATGTCGAGGATCCGCGCCTCGTCCACGGCCTCGTCCGCGGCGCCCGCCTCCGGCACCGGCTCGGGCAACAGGTCGAGCCGGTCCTCGACGTGCAGCACGTAGACCAGCGGCCAAAACCGCACGTTGCGATCCGCCCAGCGCTCCTCCAGGACCTCGAGGCGAACCCGCCCGTCGAGCGCCGCCACGAGCGCCACCTCGTCGTCCGTAAGGCCATAGGCGTCCTGCCATGCGCGGCGGTCGTAGTCTCCGGCCGGTGGGGGGCGCACCCGAGCCGCGAGCACCGGCCCCGTCGCGGCGCGCAGGGCCGCCCGCGGCACGAAGCGGTCGATCCCCTCCAACAGGAACCGCCCCGGCGGCAGGTCCAGTTCCACCGGCACGTCCGTCGCAGCGTCCGGATCGAGGGTGAAGGTCCCCGCCAGGCAACGCAGCACGCTGGCGGCCACGTCGCGCACGTGCTGTCGCAGCACGTCGGGCAGTTCGCCGGCCTTGAGGAACCCGGCCTCGACGAGCAGCGTCCCGGCGCGGCGCGGATCCTTGGCGACCAGTCGGCACGCCGCGTCGAACTGCCGCCTTGAGATCCGGCCGCGGGCGAGCAGGCCCGACAGCAACCGATCTTCCGGCGCGGTCCCCTGCGCCGAGAGCACCACCCCCTCCCGGAGCCACAGCGTCTTGCGCCCGACCGGCACCTCGAAGACGACCGTGCCCGAAAATCGGATCCGGTGGAGCTTCGACAGCAGCCGTGCCGGCTCGAGGTCGGCCAGGTCGCCCGTGCGGTCCACCGGCAAGGTCCCGAGCGCCCGCCGCACCGGCACGAAGGGGGGCGAGGCCGCCGTGGCGGAGGGCACGGGCGTTTCGGACACCTCACGCACACCGATGGCCGGCTGGGTCCGCGCGTCGTCGGACACGGGCGCGGTTCGCCCGGGCGGGACGACGAGCGGCGCCGGCGTCTCGGACGCCGGCCGCAACACGGCCGACAGGTCCGCGTCGAGCGCCCGGATCCCGCTGTCGGCGGGCCCCGGGTCATCCGCCCCCACGAAGGCGAGGTCGTCGTCCAGCGGCGTCTTGGGGGGCTTGGCCGCACCGCCGCGGGATCGGTCCACCCGCTCCAAGGTCCTGCGGACCCGCCGCAGCGCCCCGTCCTCGCCCACCCCGGGCGGGTCCGCCGCCGGCGGCTCGTCCAGCACGACCGTCCGGTCCGGCGCCGCGTCCTCCGGCCGCCCGGCCGCACCGGTCGCCAGGTCCGCCGGCGCGGCGCCCCCCACAAGCTCGGCCAGCACGCCGCAAAGCTCTCCGCCCGCGTCGCTGCGCTCCACGAACTCGTCCGCCCCGAGGTCCAGCACACCTGCGAGATCCTCCACGTCGCGGCCCATCGAACCGACGAGCACCACCGGCACGGCCGCCCCGCGGCGACCACGGCGCAGGGCGGCCATGGCACGGGAGACGTCCTGCCCGTCCATCTCGATCACGATCGCGCTCGGGAGCACGGCCGCGGCCTCGACGGCACGCGCAAGATCCGAAAGGTCGCACGGGATCGGGTCGGCGCCGGCCTCCTTCGCAGCGCGCGCGAGACCGGCGAACGCCCCGTCCGAGGCGACGATGAGAACCGGCGGTCCCAAGGCGCCGGCAGTCTAGCAGTCCCGTCCCCCGCTTCCGCGCCGCACGCTCCTACGACAACGTCTGCGGGTCCACGTCCACCACCGTGCGCACGCCCTTGGCGGCGGTGCCGAGGGCCGGGCGAAGGGCGGCCAGCAGGCGGCGAAGATCGGGCCGGTTTGGCGACCGTAGGAGGATCTGCACGCGGTACCGGCGATTGATCCGCGCCGGGAAGGACGGCACCGGTCCGAGGACCGCCACGTCACCGGCGCGCCCCGCCCGGGCCCGCAGCCCCTCGGCCAGCCGCGCGGCGCGGGCCTCCACCGCCCCCTGGTGCTCCCCAACGACCCGCACGAGGGCCAGGTGCCCGAACGGCGGGTTCGCAAGCTCCCGTCGGGCCGCGAGCTCGACCTCGGCGAACCCGTCGTAGTCGTGGGCGGCCGCGCGGACGAGGGCCGGGTGCTCCACCGCGTACGCCTGCACGATGACCCGCCCCGGTCGATCGCCGCGCCCCGCTCGCCCCGCCACCTGGGTGATGAGCTGGAACACCCGCTCCGCCGCGCGCGGGTCGGGGATCGACAGCGCGTGGTCGGCCCGCACGACGCCCACGAGCGTCACGTTCGGAAAGTCGTGGCCCTTCGTGAGCATCTGCGTGCCCACGAGGATCGGCGCCTCGCCGCGCCGGAAGGCGTCCAGGGTGCGGTGGAGGCGGGCCCCATAGGCCGTGTCCCGATCGAGGCGCAGCACCGGCACGCCGGGCACCACGCGCCCCAGCTCGATCTCCACGCGTTCGGTCCCCGTCCCGGTGGCCGCGAGGGCGGCCGCCCCGCAGGCGGGACACGCGGGCGGCACGGCCTCGATCCGCCCGCACAGGTGGCACACCAGCCGGTTGCGCCGCAGGTGGTACGTCATGGCAGGCCCGGTGCAGTCCGGGCACGCGACGAAGCCGCCGCAGTCTTCGCACTGCAGCGAGGGCGCAAAGCCACGGCGGTTGAGGAACAAGATCACCTGCTCGCCCGCCGCCACGGTCGATCGGATCGCGTCGGCGAGCAGCCCCGAAAGTTGCGACGCCGGGTTCGGGCGGTGCACCGCGAGCGAGACGAGCGCCACCTCGGGCAAGGGCCGCGGCGTGGGGCGGTGACGCAGACGAAGGTGCGCCACGGCCCCCGTGCGAGCGCGGTGGTAGGTTTCGAGGGAGGGCGTCGCCGAGCCCAGCACGACGAGCGCCCCCCCGCGGCGCGCGCGCACGAGCGCCACGTCCCGCGCGTGGTAACGCACCCCCTCCTCCTGCTTGAAGGAAGGGTCGTGCTCCTCGTCCACGACGATCACACGAAGGTCCCGGATCGGCGCAAATACGGCCGAGCGCACGCCGATCACGATGGGTGCGTCGCCACGCCGGATCCGGTGCCACGCGTCGAGCCGCTGGCGCGGCGTCAAACCGCTGTGCAGCACGGCGACCTGGTCCGAAAAGCGGGCCCGGAAGCGGGCGGCGAGCTGGGGCGTCAACGCGATCTCCGGCACCAGGACCAGCGCCCCGCCCCCCGCCCGGCGCACGCGCTCGATCACCCGCAGGTACACCTCGGTCTTGCCGCTGCCGGTGATGCCGTGCAACAGCGCCTGCCCGAAGGTGCGCGCCGCCAGCTTCTCGGCCAGCACGTCGAGCGCGGCGGCCTGCTCCTGCGTAAGCGGCGGCGGGGCGGACGGCGGGGCGGACGACGACGCGAAGGGGTCCGGTGCGCGCGGCCGCTGCTCGAACGCCACGAGCCCCGCCTGCGCCAGCGGTTCGAGCAGGGCACGGGCCCGCGGCGTCTCGGACCGCAGCGCCGAAAGCGGCACGAAGGCGGCGGAAGGTTCGCCCGTCTGCTCGGCGTCGTCGAGGGCGTCTTGCAGGCGGTCGAGCAGGCGGCGCCGCAGCTTGCTGCGTCCGGCGGCCTTCGCAAGCGCCGCCTCGGACAGCACGTCCCGCCGGGCGGCGGCGGTCGCTCGCACGAACGACGCCATGCGCTCGGTAGGCGCGCCCTGCCAGCGCGAGGCCACGAGCCCGGCCGCCTCGGCGCGCTCGAGCCACACGAACGGCCGGGACAACCCGAGCCGCGCGAGCCCCGCCGCCGCGAGCCCCTTCGGGCCCGCAGCCGCCACCGCCTCCACGAGCCGAACGAGCTCGGCGGGCCCGCCGTCGAGAGGTACGCCGGTCCGCACCACGCGTCGCGCGTCCCCCCGGGCGAGCAGCCCCGGCAACATGGCCCGCACGACTTCGCCGATCGGTGCAAGGTAGTAGTCTGCGATCCACTCCGCCAGCGCCAACAGGTCGGGGTCGAGCGTGGGCGCCCGCCCTTCGTCGAGGTCCGCCAGCACGGGCCGCAGGCGGGCCTCGTCGAGATCCTCGGCGGGCCGGTCGAGCACGATCCCCACTACGACCCGGCGGCCGAACGGGACCAGGACGCGGCTGCCGGGCCGGCAGGGCGGATCGCCCGCCACGCGGTAGGTGAAGGCGCGGTCCACCGCCGTCGGCACGGCGACCGAGATCCGCCGCGTCATCGCCCCGGCCGCTGCTCCGCCCGCCGCTGGGCATGGGACTGGTAGAGGGCCTGCACGATGGCGCGCCGTTCCACGAACCGAGCGTAGGCCGAAAGCGCGGCGAGCCCCAGCCCGACCCCGACCGCACCGCGCACGCCCCACCCCTCGAAGAAGGCCGCGATCCCCGCCGGGCTCGCGGCCGCCGCCCGGGCGCAGGCCGCGGCCAGGGGCGCACCCACGGCCGCGGCGAGCGCCGTCCCGAGCGCCACACCGCCGGCCATCGCGAGGCTCGATCGCCGCACCCGCACGCCGGAAAACCGCGCACGCGCGGCCCGATCCACCGGGCGCACGCCGAGCGCCGCAAGCCCCGCCAGCACCACGAGGGCCACCGTCCCGGCGACCCCCACCATCGTCCCGAGCAGGTCAGCGAGCGCGGAAGACGAGCCGATGCGCCCGACCGACGCGATCGATGCCGGCAGGCGCGCGGCCCCCGACGCGACGACCGCCGCGAAGCCCAGCGCGGCCACCACCGGCCCGACGGACGGCCGGATCCCGGCCGCGTACGCGCGGCGGACCCGGGCCGCGGACGGGGGCAGCGGGCGATCGTCCGGCACGCGCGAAACTGTAGCGGTTCGACCGCCGCGCCCGCGAATTCCCCGGACGTTCACCCCGGCGCGCCGTGCTAGGCTCCGCGATCCGTGCGGATCCGAGAGATCACGATCGCCGCGCTGCTCTCGTGCGCCTGCGAGATCGGCGCACCACCGCGGCCGCCGACCTCGTCCCCGGCGCGCTCCCAGGGCACGCCCGGGACGACGGCCTCCGCCCCGCGCCCCGCCGGGCCGACCGCCCCGCAAGGCCCCGCGCCCATCGTCGCCCTGGCCGCCGGCGGCACCCACACCTGCGCCCTCGACGAGGCCGGCGCCGTGGCCTGCTGGGGCGGCGGTGCCCACGGCCAGCTCGGCGACGGCACCCGCACCTCGCGCGGCACCGCGGCGAAGGTCCCGGCGGTCCGCGGGGCCAGGGCCATCGCCGCCGGCGAGGCGCACACCTGCGTGCAAACCGAGCGCGGCGGCGTCTACTGCTGGGGGCGCAACGACGACGGCCAGACCGGCAGCGGCCGGTCCGCCGCGGTGATCACGACCCCGGTGGCCGTCGCGGGCCTGCGCGACGCCCAGGCCCTCGCCGCCGGCGGGGATCGCACCTGTGCCACCACCCGCCGCGGTCCCGTCTACTGCTGGGGCCGCGGGGGCGACGGCGTGTTCGGGCCCGGTGCACCGGCGATCGCGCGCACCCCGGTGCGGGTCCCCGCACTCGACGGGGCGACGGCGCTCGCCGTCGGCCGGGACCACCTGTGCGGGATCGTGCGGGGCGAGGTCCGATGCCTCGGATCGAACGAAAAGGGCCAGCGGGGCAGCGGCCGCAACGGCGGCGCGGTCCCCGGGACGAAAGGGGCCACGGCGCTGGTGGCCGGGGCCGAGCACACCTGTGCCGTCGTGGGCACGAGCCTGCGCTGCTGGGGCGCCGCATCCGCCCTCGGTCGCAAGGGTGCCAGGACCGCGCCCGGGGTCGTGGCGACGAGCCTGGCAGGCCCGGAGAAGGTCACGGCCCTCACGGCGGGCGACGCCCACACCTGCCTGCTGTCCCAGGCCGGCCGCGTGCGCTGCTTCGGCGACGGCGACGGCGGCCGGATCGGACGGACGAAGACCGCCCGTGCCCCCGTGCCCGTGACGGGCCTGGGCCGGACCACCGCCCTGGCGGCGGGTGCAGCCCACACCTGCGCCGTGACCGGAACCCGCGTGGTGGCCTGCTGGGGCGACAACGACGACGGCGCCCTCGGCGACGGCAGCACCGGCGCGGGCGACCGCACCGTCCCCGTCCCGGTGCCCGACCTCGCGGACGTGGCCGAGCTCGACGCGGGCCGCGCCTTCGTCTGCGCCCGCACCTCGGACGGCGCGGTGTTCTGCTGGGGCAACGGCCGCGACGGCCAGCTCGGCACCGGGCGCACCCGGGACGCGACGGCGCCGGTGCGTGTCCCCCTGCCCGATCGCGCCCGCGCGATCGCCACGGGGCACCGGCACGCGTGCGCCGCCCTGGAGGACGGCACCCTCCATTGCTTCGGATCGGACGAAGCCGGCCAGAGCAGCGGCCGCCCGGGCGCCGCGCGCCGCCCTCGACCGTCCCGGGTGGCGGACCTGGCCGACGTGGTGGAGGTCGCGGCCGGCGCGCGGCACACCTGCGCGCGCACGCGGACCGGCGTCGTGCGCTGCTTCGGCGGGGACGACGACGGCCAGCTCGGGGCGGGCGCCGCCGGCAAGGGCCCCGCCCTGGTTACCGTCGCCGGCCTGTCGAAGGTCGCGGAGATCGCGGCGGGCGATCGCCACACCTGCGCCCGCACCGAAGCCGGTACGGTCTGGTGCTGGGGCCGCAACCAGTTCGGGCAGCTCGGCGACGCCGCCGACGCGCGAAACCTCTCGAAGCCGCATCCCCGGCCGGTGCGCGTACGAGCCGTGACGGCCGCGGCGGCGATCACCGCGGGCGACGAGTTTACCTGCCTGGCCCGCCGCAACGGCACGGCCGCCTGCTTCGGGCGCAACGACGGCGGGCAGCTCGGCTCCGGCACCACGATGCACTGGCTGACCCGCGTCCCGGTCAAGGGCCTCGACGGGGTCCTCGCCCTGGACGCGGGGGCCCGCCACGCCTGCGCCGTGCGCCGCAGCGGGCAGGTGGCCTGCTGGGGCGACGGGGCCCGCGGCCAGCTCGGCAACGGCGACACGGCGGCCCGTCCCCTGCCGGCGGCGGTCGTGGGACTGGCCGACGCGGTCGCGGTGGCGGCCGGCGAGACGGTCACCTGCGTCCTTCGCCGGGACCGCACGGTGGCGTGCTTCGGCGCCGACGACCGGGGCCAGATCGGCGACGGCGGCGTCCCGTGGTCGAGCCGCCCGATCACCGTTCGTGGGCTGGCGAAAACCGACGGGTAGCACCCCGGCCGGCCCCGTCCCGGCGCCGTCGTACCGGCGCGGGCTCACCTAGGGCTTGCGAGGCAACACCCACGGATCGGCGTCGAATCGATCGTACTCGGTGGCGCCTTCGTCGGCGACGTACACGACCACCACGCTCAAGTCGCCCGCATCCGAAAGCGACGGCTCCCCCACGCCGACCACGTGCCCGGGCGCCCCCGCGGGCGCCGGCCCCGGCGTCACCACCAGCTCCGCCGGCCCCCATGCGTCGAACGCCACGGCGATGTTCGCGCTGTCTTCGTGCCGACTGCGGTAGACGGACAGCACGCCGTCCCGATCCGACGCAAAGTACAACCACCAGTCCGCCCCCTCGCGGACCAGGTGTCCCGTCATCGTGGTCGGGCCGGCGTTGATCGTCGGGCCGAGCGGGGCCGGGGCCGACCACGTCTGTCCGTCGTCCGCGCTCACGGCGTACTGGATCTCGACCATCGGGTCGTCCACCCCGTCGTTGTCCCACAGCAGCACGAGCGTGCCGGCGTCGAGCCGCTCGAGGTGTGGGTTGTCCTCCTGCCCCGGCGTGTTGACCGGCGGCGGCAGCGGCTCGAAGGCGGAAAACGGCGGATCGTGGTCCACACCGCGCGCCCAGTACAGGTCGTTGGCCGCCTGATCGGTCGAGACCGACACGACCACGTCTTGGGTACCGTCGCCGTTGTCGAGGGCCTGGAAGGCCCCGTCCCAACGGTAGGGGTTCGCGATGTTCGAGCGCTGCCACGGTCCGAACGGTTCGTCCACGCTGGCGCGGGTGGCGTGGGCGATGTCGCTGTGCAGCACGTTGCGGCATCCCCAGGGGTTCATCGTAAGGTCCATGCCCAGATCGGGCCCACGCAGAAACGGGGTGACGTCCGGACAAGCCGGGTTCTGCGCGAAGAACGTCGCAAACTGGATCACATCGGCCGGCGCATAGAAAGCGTACAGGTGCAGCCCGTCGCGACTGACGAACACGCCGTCCTCCCAGCCCAACGTCGCGAGCGGCCGCCGCTGGGGCTGCGCGAACACGTCCGCGAGGGCGACCTCCAGCACCGCCTGCGCCTTGATCGCGTCCCAGTCCGGCCCATCGCCCCGCCCCCCGGTCCCCGAGGCGCTCCCCGTGCCGCCGGACGAACCGCTCCCGGTCGCCGAGCCGATCCCGGTCCCACCGTCCGAAGCGATGCCGGTGTCCGCGACCGTCGCGCCCTGCGTGCCGGTGCCGGTGTCGCCGCCCCCGCCGCCCCCGCCGCCCGTCGTACACGAGCAAACGAACGCGACGAAGACGGCCCGGCGCCAAGCCTGCGGGCGGTGCCGAGGGGGTTCCATGGCGAACCCGAGGCGCCGAAAGAAGCGCGGCGGAAGGCCCATCGTTCGCAGATCAGCATAGCGCGCGCGAAGCCGGTGCGCACGGCGTTTGCGCCAGCCGCGCTGCGTCGGGTGACGAGGCCGGCCCGCGACCCGCGCCCGGCAGGTCGGCGGCGTGCGACCGTCGCCCCATGGCTGCGACACGACGCCTCTTCGCCACGATCCTCGGCTGGAGCTGCGCCTGTGCGGCGACGCCCGAGCGCGCGACCGGCCCAACGGCCGGATCGAGCGGCGGCCCCGGCACCGCGGCGACCGGCGGGACCGACCGACCCGGCACGGCCTCGACGACCGCCGGCCCCACGACGGCCGCCGCGGACACGGGCAACGCCAGCACCTCAGGTCCGAAGTTCGACGTTGCCATCGACGGCGGCCTGCCGCCCGTGGACGAGAGCACCTGTGCCGCGGCGGCCGCGGCCCTCAGCAGCGCCGGCTGCGCCTTCGCCCCCATCGTCGCCAACCAGAACTGGACCCGCACCTGGGGGCTGGCGGTCGGTAACCCGCAGGCCGTGCCGGCGCAGGTGACGTGGACCGGCCTCGATGGTGCCCTCCTGGACGAGGCCACGATCGCCCCGGGCACGATGCACGTGTTCACCCTGGAGGGGAACAGCCCACAGCTCGCCGTGCACCAGTCGTCCCTGGACACCCAGGTGACGCTCCAGGCCATGCGGCTGGAAAGCGACGTCCCCGTGGTCGCCTACCAGTTCACCCCCTACGCGGACAGCCAGGTGGCAAGCTCCGACGCCTCGCTGCTGCTGCCCGAGCACGCCTGGGACGACGACTACTACGTCGTCAACTACGCCAACGACGGCACGCCGTGGCTGATCGTCGTCGCCATGACCGACGGCACCGAGGTGACCGTCACCGCGCCGGCCACCTTCGAGGGGATCACGCAACCCGCCCCCGGGATCCCCCCGCTCTCGGCCGGGCAGTCCTTTACGACGACGCTCGACGCCCGCATGGTGCTGAGGCTGATCCCGTCCCAGGTGGCGCCGAACGTGGACCTGACCGGCTTTCGCGTGCAGAGCACGGCCGACGTGGCCGTCTTTGCGGGCACACCGTCCATGAGCATCCCCGGCCCCGGGATGAACTTCTACAAGGACTACCTCGAAGAGCAGCTCCCGCCGGTCTCGACATGGGGCACCGAAGTCGTCGGCGTGAAGTTCCGCGAGCGCGGCGGCGAGGTGGACCTCTACCGCTTCGTCGCCTCCGAGGACGGGACGGTGATCCAGTTGTCCGGAGACGTCACCGACACAATCACACTCGATGCGGGCGAGTTCGCGCAGGTGGCCACGGCCGGCTCGTTCGTGGCGACCAGCGACACCCCCTTCCTCGCGGCCCATTTCCTCACCAGCCAGGACCAGACGACGGGCCCGAAGGATCCGGTCGCCTACCCCGGTGAAGGAGAGTCGGGCAACTGCATCCCCGGCGGCGGGAACACCACGCTCCTGGGGGACCCGACCTACGCCGTGCTCGTCCCCTCCGATCAATTCCGCACCGACTACGTGTTCCTGGCGCCGGCCACCTACGCCTGGGACAGCCTGACCGTCGTGGCCCCCGCGGCCGCCTGGGACGCGCTGCGGCTCGACGGGGCCCCGCTGCCCGTGCCGGGCGAACCGGTGGCCGGCGGTCCCTGGGCGCGGGCGAGCTTCCCGATCACCGACGGGGTGCACACGATCACCGGGACGACCCCGGTCGGGATCGAGGTCTACGGCTACGACTGCGGCGTGGCCTACGCCTATCCCGGCGGGCTGCGGCTCGCCAAGATCAATCCCGCGGGTTGAGCCGACGACGCCCCGCCAGCCTAGCCCTGCGGCGGGACGAAGTCGTCGCAGGTGGTGTCGATGATGCCGACCGCCTCGAGAAAGAAGCTGTCGTAGCTCGACTCGCAGATGCTGCCGAAGAAGCCGCGCTCCCCCCAGCTATCGACGAACTCGCGCAGCCGCGGGCTCGGCTCGGCCACCCCGCCGTTGTTCGGGTCGCCGGGCGGACACACGGGGTTCGGCAGATCCTGGTCGCCGAACAGGCCGAGCACCACGATGGCGCTCTCGTCGCCGTTCTTGGCCGCGATGAGCGCCTGGCGCCAGCCCTCCACGGTGCCGTTCGATCCGTCCCCGGCGTCGTCGTTTTCGTCCGTGATGAAGGTGACCACCAGGATCGCATCGTCGCGCAAGAACCCCTCGTTGCAGGCGCCCGCCTCACCCATGCCGCTGACGGCGTTGACCATGGCCTCCATCGGCTTTTCGGGATCGAGCGTCGATCCCGTCCCCACCTTCGCGGCACAGGAGAACTTACCCACCAGGTCCTGCTCGGTCGTATCGATGTAGCGTGCGCCGCTGGAGAAGTCACAAAACGTGTTGGTCGAACCGGCCCCCTTCGGGTAGACGACCCCGGCGCCGAGGACGTCCTCGCAGGGTTCGGGCTGGGTCACGCCGCACATATACTCCGGAGCCACCACGCAGGACCCGAAGATGGGGCAGATCAT
>JALSIN010000447.1 GCA_026989935.1 Polyangiaceae bacterium
CTTGTGGGGGATCGGGGGCGCCTCGGGGGTCGGCGCGCGGCGGTCGAGGACCGGCAGGACGACGGTGAACACCGCCCCCCGGCCCGGGGCGTTCGCCGCTTCGATGCGCCCGCCGCAAGTTTCCACGATGCGCTGGCTGATCGGCAAGCCGAGCCCGGTGCCGCCCGGCTTCGTGGTGTGGAAGGGCACGAACAGCTTGGGCAACTCCTCGGGCGGGATCCCGGCGCCGTCGTCCTCGACGCGGATCGACACGTGGCCCGGGCCGCCGCCGGCCTCCGATTCGACCGCGCCCACCACGCGGATCCGCGCCTCGGAACCGGCCCCCTCGATGGCGTCGGCTGCGTTGAGCAGCAGGTTGTGCACCACCTGCTTGAGCGCGTCGGCGTCGCCGGCCACGACCACGCCCTCGACCCCCGCCAGGTCCACGTCCACGCGGTCGCGCAGGGCGGGTGCGAGCAGGCGGACCGCGCCGCGCACGACATCCTCGGGTGCCACCGGATCGCGACGGCTCGAAAACGGCCGCGCATAGGTCAAAAACTGCGACACCACGCGGCTGAGGCGGTCCACCTCGTCCACGATCACCCCGAAGAACTCGCGGTGCCGTCCGCCGGCGGACCCCACGTCGGCCTCGAGCACCTGGACCGCCCCCTTGATCGCACCGAGGGGGTTGCGGATCTCGTGGGCCAGCCCCGCGGCCATGGCGCCCAGGGCCGCGAGACGGTCGCGCTCCTTGCGGGCCTCGTACGCGGCGGAGTTCTCCAGGGTCACGGCCGCCTGGGCGGCCACGTCCACGAACGAGGCGATCTCCTCGCGGGAGAACGGCTCGAGCATGCGCTCGTCGTCGAGCAGCAGCACCCCCAACAGGGCCCCCGGGTCGGACGGGCGGACGAGGGGGACCGCGACCGATGCCCGCAGATCCCGCAGGCGGTCGAGCACCTCGTCGAGTTCCACCGCCTGCGCCTGCGGGGCGCGCTCGCGCTCGCGCTCGGCCACGTCGCGCACCACGGCGCCGTGCGACGTAAGGCGCGACAGCAGCGGCCGGGCGGTGGCGAGGTCGATGGCCGGCGGCGGGACCGGCCCCACGTACCCCGAAAGCGCCAGGCGGCGGCCCGTCCGGTCGAGCAGGTAAATCGCGGCGCGGGTCACCCGGTTGCTCGCGGCCAGCTCCTCGAGCACCACGTCCGTCATCTCCTCGGGGGACAAGACGCGCTCCAGGCGCCTTCGCAGGCGGCGCAGGACCGTGCGCAGCTGCAGCCGATCGCGGAACAACAGGGCCTCGATGCGCGAGTCGATCTCGTTGCGCACCGGGTCGATGAGCACCGCCACGGCGAAGGAGGCGACGGCCGCGTTGAACAGGAACAGCGAACCGCCTCCGCGCAGGGGGACCCACGAAAGCAAGAGCGCATACAGCGCGGTCACCAGGACCACCAGGATCGTCATCGAGAGGATCCGCCCCGCGACCTCGGGCAGGTCCAGCAGCCGCTCGCGCACCAGGGTCTGGGCCACGAAGTAGAGATAGACGGCCGTCACCACCGGACCGACGCCGAAGGCGCTGGCGCTGCCGAAGACCAGGGCCACCAGGCTTGCCACGTAGAGGTAGCGCAGGCGCTCGGCGGCGGCCGTGCGCTCGCGCTCGCGCGCGGCCCGCCACAGCCGCTGCGCGGCGAACAGCAGCCCGAACACGACGTAGGCCCACGAGATCGGCCCCACCAGGTCCCAGGCGGGGGAGGCGGCCAGACCCGGCACCGTCTGGCCGAGCAGGAGCACGACGAACAGGGCCGCCCCCAGGCCCGTGCGCAGGCGCGCGGCGGCGCCCACGCCCCGGGCGTGCACGAAGCTCGAAAAGAAGCGGTCGGCCGCCGCCGGCAGGGCGAGGCTCGTGACCTGGGCGAGCCAGCCGAACAGGTGGACCCCCGAAAACCCCAGGAAGAAACGGAACAGGTGGAAGACCCCCAGCACGAAGCAGAAGGCGGCGAAGCGCACGAACTGTTCGCGCTCGCGCTCGCGCAACAGCACGCTCGACCCCACGGCGAACGCCACCGTGGCTGCGAGCAACGAGCCGAGGCTCTCGCTGAGCGTCGCGCCGAACACGAAGGCCCATGGTAGCGCCAAGCCGCCGGCCGTGGCACGATGACGGCCGACATGGCCGGTCCCCAGATCATCGACAACGAGCAGCGGGCGTGGCAGCTCGCCCGCGCCATCGCGTCGGACATCGAACTCTACAACAAGCAGAAGATCGAGGAGGCGCTCAAGAAGGACAGCTTCTTCGAGGAGCTCAAGGAGGAGATCACCGAGGGCCGGGACCTGTATCGCTCGCGGGTCACGCCCGAGATCTTCCGGCGCAACCTCTACGATCGCGCCATCGTCGATCGCGTGATCAAGCGGATGGCGCACGTCGATACGCCCATCTGGTGACGGCCGCGCCGGGCCCGGACGAAGGCCGCGTGGCGCGCCACAGGATCACGCTCGGGCCGGAGCACGACGGCGTACGGATCGATCGCGCGCTCGTGGCTGCGCTGGCCGAGGCCGGGGCGCCGGTGTCGCGCTCGCGCCTTGCGCGCAGCTTTGCGGCGGGCCAGGTGTGCGTGGACGGGCGGCCCGTGGCCCCGTCGGTCCGGGTCGCGGGGCCGTGCGAGGTGGAGGTCCTGATCCCCGCGCGGGCGCCCCTTTCGGCGGATCCCGAGCCCATGGACCTGCGGGTCGTTTACGAGGACGAGGCGGTCCTGGTGGTGGACAAGCCGGCCGGCGTCCTGGTCCACCCCGCCGGCGGCGTGCGGCACGGAACCCTGGTCTCCGGCGTCCTCGCCCACCTGGCCCGTCGCCCCCCGCCCCTGGGCGGCAACGGCCCGGACCGCCCCGGTGTCGTTCACCGGATCGACCGCGACACCTCCGGCCTCTTGGTCTTCGCCAAGACCGAGGCGGCGGCGCTCGCCCTGGCCGAGCAGTTTCGCGCCCACACGGTGGAGCGGCGTTACCTGGCCGTGGGGCACGGTCGCGCCGGGTTCGACGAGCGGGCCGTGTGCACCCGGCACGGGCGTGACCCCGCGGACCGGCGCCGCTTCAGCCCCCGCGCCGGCCCGCGAACGGCGCGCAGCGTGTTTTCGGTGCTCGCCCGCTCGGACCGCGCCACCGCCTTCGCCGTCGAGCTGTCCACGGGGCGGACCCACCAGGTGCGCATGCACGCGCGCCACCTGGGCCACCCACTCGTGGGCGACGCGCTGTACGGGCCGCGCCGCAAGGACGACCTCGACCGCCGCATGGGCCGGCAGGCGCTGCACGCCCAGGTGCTGGGCTTTCGCGGCCCCGACGGCGTGGCCCGCCGCTTCGTGGCGTCCCTTCCGCCTGACTTGCGCGATCTCGTCGAGCACCTGTTCGGGCCCGGCGCGGCCGCGTCCATCGAGGCGGCGGGGGGCGAGCCACGGGGGCCGTCGTGACGGCCTTCGGGCCGGGCGCCCCGTCGGGTCCGCAGGCGGCGGCGGGCACCGGGCCGGACCGCGGCCGCGGTCGGTTCCCACCCGGGAAGGCCCCGCGCTACGCTCGGCCCCCGTGATCGAACGCGCCCGGATCTTCGACGCCCTCGACGCGCGGATCGTCCACGGGTTCTCCACCCGGCGCGGGGGCGCGAGCGAGGGCTCCTACGCCGGGCTGAATCTCGCCACCCGGACGGGGGACGACCCGGCGAAGGTGGCCGAGAACTTGCGGCGGCTGTGCGCCGCGGCGGGGTTCGCCCCCGGAACGCTCGTGCGGGCGCGACAGGTGCACGGCGCGAAGGTCGTGGCCGCCGCCCGCGCGCGCGCCGGCGCCGCCGCCGACGGGATCTGGGCGCACCGGGACGACGCCCCGGTCGTCGTCGGGGTGCACACGGCCGACTGCGTGCCGGTGCTCCTGGCCGACGAGGCCGGGCGGGCCGTGGCCGCCGTGCACGCCGGCTGGCGTGGGCTCGTCGCAGGCGTGATCCCCGCCGCCGTGGCCGCCCTGTCCGCCGCGGGGGTCCCCCCGCAGCGGCTGCTCGCCGCCATCGGCCCCTGCATCGAGCAGGCGGCCTTCGAGGTGGGGGAGGCCGTCGCCGCCCACTTCCCCCCCGAGGTGGTGGCGCGCCGGCCCGAATGGCCGCGCCCGCACGTGGACCTGGTGGCGGCCGCGCGCGCCCAGCTCGTCGGCTGCGGCGTAGCGCCGGACCGCATCGAACGGGTGGGCGGCTGCACCTTCGCCCACCCCGAGCGCTACTTCTCGTATCGCCGCGATGGCGCCAACATGGGCCAGCACCTCGCGTTCATCGGCTTCGCCGGCTAGCCGGGGCCCTACTCGGCGGCCTGCGGGGCCCCCGCGGCGTTCAGGTTCTTGTACTGGTCGGCCAGGCCGCCTTCCTTCTTGGGCGTGACGATGGCGACGACCGACATGATCGTGATGTAGAGGAAAAACAGGCCCAGACCCCCGATGAGCGCGATCTGTCCGATCGCGGCAGGGGTCTTCACCGGGGGCTTGATGGCCTCGAGCTCCCACTTGTTGTCGGCGATTTCGGCTACGGACATGGCGCGACTCCTTCGGCGCGGCAGCGGGGCGAGCGGCGTGCCGGACCGACCGCCACGCTACCACGGCGCGGGCGCGGCCGACAACCGCCCGTTTCGCTACCGTGCGCGGCCGGCCGGGTCGAGCCCGAAGGCCGGCAGGATCTCGCCGGTCAGGGCCCGAAGCTGGACGAGCGCCTTGAGGTAGTCGATCTGCGCCTGGAGCGCAGCCGCGGCGGCCGCGTCCGCCTCGTCGAGCCGCTGCAGGACGTCGTAGTTCGTGGCCCGGCCCACCTCGAAGCGGGCCTGCTCGGTCTCGAGGTTCTGCAGGGCGAGCTCGAGGGCCACGTCCGAGGCCCGCATGCGCTCGGCGGCCGTGCGCACGTTGTAGGTGGCGCGAATGACCCCGGTGGCCACCTGCTGGCGCACCTTCTTGAGGTTCTCCCGCGCCTTTTGCAGCTCCTTGAGGGCGGCCTCGTGGTTGCCCTTGGCGGCGCGGTTTTGGATGTCCCAGGTAAGGTTCAGGCTGCCCGAGATCGTCCAGTCGGCCAGCAGGCCGTCGCGGCGCACGTCCGAGTTGAAGAAGTTGCGGAAGGCCTCGGCCCAGTTGCCGCGGCTGCCCGGATCGCCCGTGCTCGAGTCGGGCAGGGTGTCCACGCTGCGCCCCTGGGGTGTGAACGTGGCCTGGAAGTCGAGCTGCGGCAGGCGCTGGTTCGCCGCGACCAGCTCGTCGATCCGGCGGCTGGCGATCGCGAGCTCGAGCTGCCGCACCTGCGGGTTGTTCGCCAGCGCCTTGCGGATCGCCTCGTCCACGTCCACCCGCACGGGCTCGACCACCGGGTCCGTGGTGGGCACCACGCCGTAGGGGGCGTCCTTTTCGAAGTCCTGCCCCATCAGGGTGCGCAGGTTCAGGCTCGCGTCGAGGAGGGTCTGCTCGGCGACGAGGACCTCGCTTTGTTTGGCCGCCACCTGCTGCTCGACGGCCTTGGCGTCCACCGGGGCGAGCCGGCCCGCCGCCACCTGGATCCGCGTGCGCTCGAGCTGCCGGCGGGCGGTGGCGAGGCTCAGGCGCTTGTTGACCAGGTTGCGCTGGGCGAACAGCACGTCCCAGTAGGCCGAGATGACGTCGCGGGCCGTGTTCTCGGCCGCGAGCTGACGGGCGGCCTCGGCCGTGCTGGTGGCGATGCGCGCGCGGTCGATGTCGGCCCGGTTCACCGCGATGCCGGCCCCCTTGAGCAGCGGGTGGGTGAGCGTCAGCGTGGGGGCGAGGCGATAGCTGTTGATCGTGACCGCCGGGCTCGTGGGGGAGAAGAAGTTGAGCGGCTGGTCCGTCTGGTTGCGGCTCGCGTCGATCCGAAGCGAGAGGTTCCCGCCCGTCTCCAGCTTGCGCGAAAAGCCCACGAAGCCCGACAGGGTGCGCGAGCCGCGGGAGATCGTAAACTGCGAGCCGCGCTGGGGTTGCTCCTGCAGCGAGCCCGAGATCCCGGCGGTCAGGATGACGTCGTAGGCACCCAGGGCGGCGAGGACCCGTGCCTCGCTGATCTCCACGTCGAGCCGCCCCATCACGAGGTCGGGGTTCGCCTTCGCCGCCCGTGACAGTACGTCGCTCAGCGCCAGCGGCTCGCTCGGGAACGGGGGCGTATCGTCCACGTCCAGGTCCGCCAGGAGCTTGCGGACCTTCGGCCGTCGCTCGACCGGGGCGCGCGGGGCGGGGTCCGCGCGGGGCGGGGGCGGCGCGCCGGGGTCCGTCGCCTTCGACGCGGGGTCCGGCGCCGCAACGAAGCCCGCGCCCGGGATGGCAGGCCGCGCGGCGGCGAGCAGGATGGCGGCGGTGGAGGGCAGGAGCACGGGCGGTGGTGGGGGGATACAGGGCCGCGGCCGGAAGCGTCAACGTCGAGGCTTGGAACCGCGCGCGGGGCGGGAGGTTTCGCCCACCCGCGCTCTGTAAGCGGGCCGGCGCCGGCCCGTACCCTCGTTCGAGGACATTCGGCCCGGTGCCCGCGGCGACCACGGTACAATCTGCGCTGCCTGCGCACGACGCGACGCACGACGTGGACGAAGCTTCTCAACCGTGGACCCTCGACCTCGAACGGGCCCTGTGCGAGGCCCTCGCCCGGGGGGACCGGGCGGCCTTTCGCGCCCTCTACCGCCACTTCGCCCCCATCGTCCTTCGCAGCGTGCTGTTGCCCATGGTTCGCCGCCTGTCGATCGCCGAGGAGCTCCTAGCCGAGACCTTTCTGCGCGTGTACCAGCACCGAGAGCGGTTTCGCTGGCAGCCCCGGGGGATCTTCCCCTGGATTGCGCGAATTGCGCGAAATCTTGCGATAGACCACTTGCGCAAGATGGCGCGTTTTCGAGGGTTGCCCGAGGGCTTCGAGCGCTACCTGCCCGATCCGTCCGAGTGGACGGCCGACCGGCTCGTGGTTCGGGACGAGTTCGCGGACCTCGTGCGCGACCGGGTCGCTCGGGTCCTCGCACAGCTTCATCCCCGGTACCGCCGCGTCATCGAGCTGCGGATCGTCGAAGGACGCAGCCGCGCGGAGGCCGCCCGCGCCCTGGGGGTGTCCGTACCCACGCTCGACGTGGTGCTGTCGCGGGCCTGCCGGTCGTTTCGTGAGAAGTATCGTCGTCTATACGTGCCCGAGGGGACCAGCCCCTGGGAAGAAGGGGAGCCATGAACCGATCCAATGGTGGGTTTTCGGAGCCGATCTCGAAGGAGCCGGGCAGCTCGGACCAGGCCCTCGTGGCCTTGCTCGTCGAGCTGTCCGAGCCGGCGCGCGCGGCCACGGCCGACGAACGCGAGGCGGTCGAGCGCGCACTGGCCGTGTTGGAGGCGCGCGGGGCCGGTGCGCAGACGCCGACGTTGCGCGCGCCCTCGCCTGGTGGCGCGGTGTCGGAGGCGCGCGGGGCCGTTGCTCGGACGCCGGCACGGGCGGGGCGCCGGGCGCCCGGCGTGTTCGTGGGGCTCGCCGTGGCCGCCGCGGTGGCGCTGGCCGTGTTGCCGCGTCACCAGCCCGCGCCCGACCGGGCCGTGGAGCCCCTGGCGTCGGCGGCCCACGCGGCGCTTGCGTCCCTGGCGCTTGCCCCGGCGCCCAGCGACCGCGTGCGCGAGGTCGTGCCGGGCCCGCCCCGGCGGGGAGGGCAGCCGTGATGCGCCCGCACGGCTGGCGGGCGTGGCTGCTGGCCGGGGCGCTGTGCGGCTGCGAGGGCGCCATGGCCCCCGATCCGCTGCGCCTCGACGTGGAGGTCGTGTCGCTGTCGGCCGACGGCGCCGAGGCGACCGCCTACCTGCAGCAGGCCGGCCGGGACCTGCGAGCGGCGCGGGCGAGCGACGACCCGCAGCGCCGCGAGCCCCTCCTTACGGCCCTGCTCGCCCGGCCCGTGCCCGCCCGGGTCGAGGGGGCCGCCCTTTTGCGACTGGAAGCGGCCGCACTGCTTTGCGAAACTTGGATGCAAGACGTGGCCGGCGCGCGACGTGCCGTTGGCCTGCTCGGCCCCATGCTCACGCCCGCCCGCACACTCCCCCTCGACCCGGTCACGGCTCGCGCCCTGGTGTGCTACGGCGACGCGGCGCGCCGGGTCGGCGACGACGACGCGGCCGCCAGCACGTACATGCGGGCAATCCGGCTCATGCAGCGGCTGCAAGAGGAGGCGATGCCGTGATCGGGGCGCGCTTCTCTCCGTGGCACGTGTGGGGGAGGCGAGGTCCGCGCTTCGTCCCGGT
>JALSIN010000448.1 GCA_026989935.1 Polyangiaceae bacterium
TGCACGAACGACCCGCCCAGCAGACCGAGCGCGCGGCCCGGGACGCGGCGCGTTTCGAGGATCATCGCCTCGGGCCCGAGCTCCCGGCGCACGAGGGCCAGGGCTTCGTGGAGCTCGCGGGCTTGGAACGTCCTGGGTTCGGCTTGTGTCATCGGTGGGTTCTTCTACCGGCGGTCATGCTGCACGTTGGGTGCCAACTTGGTCGGGGAGCTTGACGACGCCGACCGTCTTGATCTGGACCTCCGGCGGGACCTCTCGAAAACTCAGGACGGAAAGGCCCGGCGCGTGCCGCATGGCGAGGGTTGCCATGGACGGCCGGACCTCCGGCGAGGTGAGCAGGACGGCCTCCGCCGGCAGATGGACCGGCTCGGCCAGGGCGGTCTCGAGCGCGCGCACCACGGCCGGCAACACGGAAGGATCCGGCCCCTGCCCGCCTCGCCCCATGAGCGCCCGCTCCAGATCGGGGTCCATCACGTAGGCGTGGAGCATGCGTTTGTCATCGAGGAAGGGCCGACAGAGGGTCCGCGGCATGCGTTGGCGCACCATCTCGGTCAGGACCTCGGGTTCCTTCGACTGCGGCGCGTAGTCGGCCAGCGCCTCCAGGATCGTCCGAAGGTCGCGGATGCTGACCTTTTCGCGCAGGAGGTTGCGCAGGACCTTGAGCACGTCCCCGAGCGACAGGACGGCGGGGATCAGTTCCTCGACGAGCTTGGGATGTCGCTGGGCGAAGCGGTCGAGCAGGTCTTGCAATTCGGTGCGCCCGAGCAGCTCCGCCGCGTGCCGCTTGAAGACCTCCGTAAGGTGCGTCGCGGCCACCGACGAAGGATCGACGACGGTGTAGCCCAGGATCTCGGCGCGCTCGCGGTCGGCCGGGGCGATCCACAGGGCGTCCATCCCGAAGGCGGGATCCTTCGTGCGCTCGCCCTTGAGGCTTCGGCCGCCGCCCCCACCCGGATCGATGGCGAGCATCCGTCCGGGGCGCAGCTCGCCCTCGGCGACGGGCTCGCCGGAAAGGAGCACCCGGTAGCGGCGCTGGGGGAGCTGCAGGTTGTCCCGCACGTGGATCGGCGGGATCACGATCCCGAGCTCCTGGGCGATCTGGCGCCGGATCGCCGGGATCCGTCGGATGAGCTCGCCGCCGCGGTTGCGGTCCACGTACGGGACGAGGTCGAGGCCGACCTCCAGGGCCAGCAGGTCCACGTGGAGGGACGCGGTGAGTTCCTGCTCCGGGTCGGGCTCGGCGCTCTTTTCCTCCGGGCGGGACCCTGCCTCGCCCTCGGGCTTCGACTCGATCCGCGCGGCGCGCCGCGAAGCCGCCAGCGCCGCCCCGCCCAGGGTCAAGAACGCGAACGTCGGCATCCCGGGGACGGCGGACAGCGCCACCAGCCCGACCCCTGCCAACAGCAGCGGCTCCTTGCGCTCGAAGAGCTGGTGCACCAGGGTCCGGCCCAGGTCCTCGCCGCTGGCGGTGCGCGAGGCGATGAGACCGGCGGCCGTGGACACGAGCAGGGCGGGAATCTGGCTGACGAGGCCGTCGCCGATGGTGAGGATCGTGTACGTCTCGGCGGCCTGGGCCAGGTCCAACCCGTTTTGAGCCATGCCGATGACGATCCCGCCGACGATGTTGACGGCGGTGATCACGAGGCCCGCCACCGCATCGCCCTTGACGAACTTGTTGGCGCCGTCCATGGCTCCGTAGAAGTCGGCCTCGTCGCTGACCTGCTTGCGCCGCCTGCGTGCCTCCTCCTCGGTGATGTGGCCGTTGGCGAGGTCGTTGTCGATCGCCATCTGCTTGCCGGGCATCGCGTCGAGGGTAAAGCGCGCCGCCACCTCGCTGATCCGTCCGGCGCCGGCCGTGATCACCTTGAAGTTGATCACGACCAGGATGACGAAGACGATGATCCCCACCACGTAGCTGCCGCCGACCACGAAGCGGCCGAACGCCTGGATGACGTGGCCGGCGGCGTCGGGCCCTTCGTGGCCGTGCAGCAGGATGAGGCGGGTCGAGGCGATGTTCAGGGACAGCCGCAGCATCGTGGCGATGAGCAGCACCGACGGGAAGGTCGAAAACTCCACCGGATCGCCGAAGTGCAGCGCCAGCAGGAACACGAGCAGCGAAGCGGTGACGCTGACGGCCAGCACGAGGTCCAGCAGGGGGGCGGGGATCGGCAGGACGAGCATCATCATGATGCCGACCAGGCCGACGCCGACGGCACGGGAGGCGGTGGGGCGCTTGGCGTCGCTCATGGGGAGACGGCGATCCCTTTCATGCGGTAGAGGAAGGCGAGTACGCGCGCGACGAGCTCATAGAGCTCCGGCGGGACCTCCTCGCCAAGACGGCCGGCGGCGTAGATGGCGCGGGCCACGGGCGGATCGGACACGATGGGCACCCCGTGCTTGCGCGCGACCGCGCGGATCCGGGCGGCGAGGCGGTCCTTGCCCTTCGCGAGCAGGACGGGGGCGCCGTCGCGCTCGGGGTCGTAGCGCAGGGCGACGGCGTAATGGGTGGGGTTTACGACCACGACCGTCGCGTCCTTCGTCGCCGCGATCATGCGGTTGCGCCCGAGCCGCCGCATCTGCTGGCGGCGCCGTGCCTTCACCTGCGGGTCGCCTTCCTGCTCCTTGTGCTCCTCCTTGACCTCCTGTTTCGTCATGCGGATCTGCTCCATCACCCGCCCGCGGGCGATGAAGTAGTCGGCCACGGCCAGCGCGAGCATGGCCAGCAAGGCGAAGAGCACCAGGCGTGCCACGATCCCGAGGGCGAGCACGGTGCCGGCGCCGGAGGGGACCCGCCCGAGCCCGGCGATCGTGTCCAGGTGGCGGCGCAGGACGGCGCCGACGACCACGGCCAGGACCGTGGCCTTCGCCAGCGCGAGCAGGACCTCGAACAGGCTGTGCTTGCTGGCGAAGATCCGGCGCAGCCCGCCGAGGAGGCTCACCCGGTCCCAGCGAAACCCGAGGGACTTGGTCGCCACGTTGCCCCGGGTCTGCAGGGCGAAGGCGAAGGTGCCGGCCGCAAGCGGCGCCGCCAGCAGCCCGAACAACGGCAGGGCGACGGGACGGATGCCGCGGCCGAGACCGGCGAGCAGGCGCGGTCCGTCCAGGGTGCCGCCGGCCCCGGCCGTGGCCGCCAGTGCGGCCGATGTGCGCAGGAGGGCGGCCAGTCGCTCCGCCAGGATCGGGCCGACGGCGGCGAGGGCGAGCAGGGCCGCGGCCATGGACGCCACCCCCGCCGCGTCGCGGCTTACGGGGATCCGTCCCTCCTCGCGCGCCTTTTCGAGCCGCCGTGGGGTGGGGGCCTCGGTCTTCTCCTGGTGGGTGTCCTGCGCCACCGCCCGCCCGGTGGTGCAAGGGATGGTCCGGGAGGTGAAGCGCGCCGCCGCGTGGTCGTCGTGCGGACGCCGTGCCTCGTTTCGTGCCGCCGGACCGGTCGCGCGCGCGGGCCGCGGGTTCGCCCGGCGGCGGCCTGGGGGGCGTGCCGGTCCGCGGGCGTCGGCCGGGCCGGGGGCGGGCGCGGGAACGGGCGCGCCCACCGGCCGGTCGCGGGCCGGTGGGCGCGAGGTGGCGCGGTGGGGCGGGGCGTCAACGAAGCGTCGCCGCGCGCCGGGCCAGGTCGAGGAACTGCCGCCGCCGGCCGGCCGGATCGGGGCCGAGGGCGCCCTGGGCCAGCCCGATCACCTGGTCCCAGGAGGCCTTGCCCGCGTACGGGGACGCCCGCAGCAGTAGGGCGAACTCGGCCGCGGCCGCGGCGAACCGGAAGTCGTTGGACGTCCGGGCCAGCGGGCGCTCGTCGTCGCGCACCGGAACCTCCAGCAGCCGGCTTCGCGCCCCGCGCGGGTGCTTGTAGCGCAGCCGAACGGTCAGGAGCTCGCCCGAGCGGGCGGCGGGCGTGGGGGCGACGGGGGCCTGGTACTTGAGCGGATCCGTCGCCGACGGGACGGGCTGGCCCACCGGGATCACCTCGTACAGGGCGGTGACCGTGTGCCCCGCTCCGATCTCGCCCGCGTCCTTGCGATCGTCGTTGAAGTCGCGGTCGGCAAGGCGCCGGGTCTCGTACCCGATGAGGCGGTAGGCGGCCACCTGCAGCGGGTTGAACTCCACCTGGATCTTGACGTCCTTGGCGACGGTCACCAAGGTGCCGCCCGCCTCCTCGACCAGCACCTTGCGGGCCTCGGCCAGGCTGTCGATGTAGGCGTGGTTGCCGTTGCCGTGCTGTGCGAGGACCTGCATCGTGCGATCTTGCAGGTTGCCCGTGCCGAAGCCGAGCACGGACAGGAAGATCCCCTCCTCGCGCTTGCGCTCGATGAGCCGGCGCAGCGCGGCCGGGCTCTGGGCGCCCACGTTGAAGTCCCCGTCCGTGGCCAGGATCACGCGGTTGATGCCGTCGGGGACGAAGGCCTGGCGGGCGAGGGCGTAGGCCGCCTCAATGCCCGCTGCACCGTTCGTCGAACCCCCCGCTTCGAGGCGAGCCAGGGCTTCGAGCACCGCGGCTCGGTCGTTCGTCGGCGGTAGCACCACGCCGCTGGCGCCGGCGTAGACGACGATGCCGATGCGATCCCGCGGCCGCATGCCGTCCACGAGCAGGGCGAGCGAGCGCTTGAGCAACGGCAGCTTGTCCGGGCTGTTCATCGAGCCCGACACGTCCAGCAGGAACACCAGGTTGCGCGGCGGCGTGCGAAGAAGGTCGATCTTCTTGGCCTGCAGCCCGATGTGCACCAGGCGGTGGTTCGGCTGCCACGGGGCGGGCCCCACCTCCGTGACGACGGCGAACGGCGCCCGTCCCGTGGGCTCGGGGTAGTCGTAGTCGAAGTAGTTTACGATCTCCTCGGTGCGCACGGCCTCGGGTGGCGGAAGGGCGCCGGACGTCAGGTACCGGCGCACGTTGGCGTACGAGGCCGTGTCCACGTCGATGGAGAAGGTCGAGCGGGGGTCGTCGGCGACGGCGACGAACGGTTGCTCCTCGAAGTCGGGGTAGCCTTCGCCGGCCGTGTTGGGGGCGGGCTTGGGCTGGACGGCGACGGGGGCGCCGCCCACGACATTCGCTGCGGCGCCGCCGGGCGCACCGCGTGCGGGGCGGCGGGCGAGCTTGCGCCGCCCGTCGGCCGCCGCGTTGGCCGCGACGGTGGGGGCCGGTTCGTACAGCGCCTCCGCGGCGGCGACGGGCGGCGGGGCGTGCGGGGAGGCGTCCGCCTCGTCCGCCAGGGGCGCGGGGGCGCCGGCGGGGGGCGCGTCGGCGGAGGTGCTGCGGGGCGCCTGGGTGGCGTGCTGGGCACAGGCGGCGAGGACCGTGCAGGACAGGAAGGCGAGGCGAAGGGAACGGGTGGTGTGCGGCATGGTGGTGACTCCTTGCAGGCGGGAGAAGGCGGGGCCCATCGGGGGCGTGCATGGGGCGGAACGCCGCCCGGCGGCGGGCGCTTACGGCCGCCTGGAAAAAACGTGGGAGGCGGGCGTTCGGTCTACGGGCGCGGCCGGTGGGCTTGCACCCGGCCCCGTCGAGCCGCCACGATGGCGCCCACGAGCCGTGCGCCGATCCCTTCCACCCCCGCGCTTCTCCGTGGCGCCCATGATGGACCGGACCGACCGGCACTTTCGCGTGCTCGCCCGCGCGGTGACCCGGGGCGCCTTGCTCTATACGGAGATGCGGACGGCGCGGGCGGTGCTGTTCGGCGACCGCGAACGCCTGCTGGGGTTCGACCCGGTGGAGCACCCGGTGGCGGTGCAGCTCGGCGGTTCGGACCCGGCGGAGATGGCGCGGGCGGCCGCGATCGCGGTGTCGTACGGATACGACGCGGTCAACGTCAACGTGGGCTGTCCGAGCGACCGGGTGCAGTCGGGGTGCTTCGGGGCGGTCCTGATGCGCACGCCCGAGAAGGTGGCGGCCATCGTACGGGCGATCCGCGACGCGGTGGACGTCCCCGTGACCGTCAAGCACCGCATCGGGGTGGACGAGATGGATCGCTACGAGGACATGCTGCGGTTCGTGGACGTGGTGCGCGAGGCCGGCTGCGAGCACTTCATCGTCCACGCGCGCAAGGCGTGGCTTTCGGGGCTTTCGCCCAAACAGAACCGTACGGTGCCGCCGCTTCGCCACGAAGCGGTGCACCGGCTCAAGCGCGAGCGTCCGTTCCTGTGGATCGAGACGAACGGAGGGATCCGGACCGTGCCCGAGGTCCTCGACCAGCTCGCGCACGTGGACGGCGTGATGGTCGGACGGGCCTTCTACGAGGCGCCGCTGCGCTTCGCCTCGGTGGACGCCGAGGTGTTCGGGATCGACCGCCGGCCGCCGACCCTGTTCGAGATCCTCGACGCGATGGACGCCCACGCGCGGCGCTTTTCGGACGACCCGCCGGCGTTGCGGCGGATCGCGCGCCACGTGGTCGGCCTGGTGGCGGGGCGGCCCGGCGCCCGCACCTTCCGGCGGGTACTCGGGGCGTACGCGTTCGAAGGCGGGCCCTCGCCCGACGCCATCGCCCGGGCGCGCGACGCCTTTGCGCGCGTGCATCGCGCCGGGGACTCGGCGGGGCGATCGGAGGCGTCGTGAGCCGGCCCGGCGCCGTGACGGCCACCCTGGCGCTCTACCTGTTGGCGCTGGTGGTCGCGGGATGGGCGGCGCGCCGGCGGGCCTCCGCGAGCGCCGCAGATTACTACCTCGGTGGACGGAGCCTGGGTCCTTGGGTGGCGGCGCTGTCGGCGTCGGCGAGCTCGTCGTCCGCCTGGAGCCTGCTCGGGGTCAGCGGCGCCGCCTTTTCGCTCGGGGGCCCGGCCGTCTGGATCCTCCCCGGCTGCCTGGGGGGCTTCGCCGTCAACTGGTTCTTCGTGGCGCCCCGGCTGCGGCGAAGGGCCGCGGCGACCGGTGCGTTGACCCTGACCGACGTGCTCGCCACGGACGAGGGGGGCCGACGAAGCCGCGCCGTCGCCTGGACCGCATCCGGTCTGGTGCTCGTCTCGCTCGGGGTCTACGTCGCCGCGCAGCTACAGGGGGCCGGCGGCGCCTTCTCGCAGGCCCTCGGGCTGGACCGGCGGATGGCGACGGTCGCCGGCGCCGTCGTGGTGCTGGCGTACACGGTGACCGGCGGCTTCCTGGCGGCGAGCTGGACCGATGCCCTGCAGGCCTTCGTGATGGCGGCCTCGGCGATCGTGTTGCCCGTGGTGCTGGTCGCGGCCGCGGGGGGCCCCGGTGCGGTGATCGAAGCGGCGAGCCCGTTCGCGGATCCCGCCTCCGGGGCGGCGCTCGCCATGCTGGGGATCGGGCTTGGCTACCCGGGGCAACCGCACGTGGTCAACCGCTTCATGGCGGCCCGGGACGAGGCGGCGATCCGCACCGGCCGGTGGATCTCCCTCGGGTGGGCCGCGATCCTCTATACGGGGATGATTGCCCTCGGGTGGGCCGCGCGGGCGGTCCACCTCGCCCCGGCCTCGGACGAGGACGTGCTGCTGGCGTCGGCCACGGCCCATCTTCCGCCGGTGGCGGCGGGGGTGGTCGTGGCCGCGGTGCTGTCGGCGGTCATGTCCACCGTGGACAGCCAGTTGCTCGTCGCCGGCTCGGCCGCCAGCCACGATCTGCGCGGCACCGACGGACGGGGACGGGCCGGCGCCCGCCGGGCCCGGTACGCGGTGGCTGCGGTGGCGGGCACGGGGCTCGCCCTGGCCCTCGGGGTGCGCGCGACGATCTTCGAGCGGGTGTTGTTCGCCTGGGACGCGCTCGGGGCCGCGTTCGGTCCGGCGCTCGTGTGGACCCTCGCCGGCAGCCACCCGGGGCGGACCCCCGTGCTCGTGGCGATGGCCGTGGGGGCCGGGGCCGCCATCGGGACCTCGCTGGCGGGGATCGGGGGCGCGACCGGCCGGCTCGTCCCCTACGCCCTCGCGTCCGTCGCGCTCGCCGGCGCCGTCGCGGTGGGCCGACGGCGGGGCGGTCGGCGGTGAACCTCGCCTGCGGCTTTGGCATGCTCCGGCCATGCTCGAACCCCTCGGCCTCGTGTCCGTGCCGACCCCGTGCCTTACGACCCTCCTGCGCGCCGTGCACCGCGAGGCCATCGACACACCGTTGCGTGCCGACGAGCTGACCCGGTTCGGGCTCCAGGACCAGGCCGAGGCGCTGCTGCGCCACCTGCGGGGGCTCGACGCGCGGGCGGTCCACGCGGTGCTGGTCGCCGTCCTCGCCGAGCGCCGCGCCGACGAAGGGGACCGGGCGTCA
>JALSIN010000449.1 GCA_026989935.1 Polyangiaceae bacterium
GGTCCCCGCGTACGAGACCCCCATGACACCCCGCATCGAGCCCCGGATCGACCCCGACCTCGGCCGCTACCGGCCCGACTACCCCATCGTCGAGCGCACGGTCTACATGAACAGCAACTCCATGGGCGCCATGCCTCGCGCGGCCCGCGACGCGCTTTCGGCCTACGCGGACGTCTGGGAGCGCGACGGCGTCGAGGCGTGGGAGACGTGGCTGCCGCTGGTGGCCGAGGTCGGGGACATGGCGGCGCGGCTGTTCAACGGCGCGCCCGGCTGCACCGCCCTCAACCAGAACGTGGCCTTCTTCGAGGCAGCCGTCGCCAGCGCCCTGGACTTTACGAACGGCCGCACGAAGGTCGTCATGGAGGCGCTGCAGTTCCCCAACATCGCCTACGTCTGGGAACGATTCTCCGCCCACGGCGCCGAGCTGGTCCTCGTCCCCTCCGACGACGGGATCACCGTCCCCACCGAGCGCATGCTCGAGGCCATCGACGAGCGCACCGCCATCGTGCCGGTCAGCCACGGCGTGTACGTGTCCGGCTACCTGCAGGACGTCGAGGCCATCTGCGCGCGCGCCCGCGAGGTCGGGGCGCTGACCCTCATCGACGTCTACCAGACCCTCGGCGTCGTCCCGATCGACGTGGAACGCTGGGGCGCCGACATGGTCGTCGGCGGCAGCCACAAGTGGCTGTGCGGGGGGCCGGGCACCGCCTTCCTGTGGGTCCGCCCCGAGGTGCGGCCGCGTCTCGCTCCGAAGACGACCGGCTGGATCGCCCACGCCGACCCCTTCGCCTTCGAGCCGGCGCCGATCCGCTACGCCGAGGGACCGTTTCGCTTCATGGGCGGGACCCCGTCGATCCCCGCGTACTACGTCGCCCGCGAGGGGTACCGTCCGATCCTGGAGATCGGCGTCGAGCGGATCCGGGCCCACAACCTCGCCCTGTGCCGGATCGTCATCGACCGCGCCCTCGAAGCCGGCCTTTCCGTGCACTCGCCCCTCGAGGACGAGCGGCGCACCGGGTTCGTGGCCGTGGACTTCCCGGGCAGCGAGGCGGCCAGCCGCCGGCTCGTGGCCGAGGGCTACAAGCACGACTGGCGCCCGCGCTGCGGCATCCGGATCGGGCCGCACTTCTACAACACCGAAGAAGACGTCCAGCGCATGATGGACCGCGTGATCGAGCTGGCCCGCGAAGCCCGCGCCTGATCGCGGCTGTCGGTTCGATCGAGCGGGCACGGACACGCCCCGGCGCCGGCCCCCCTCAGCACAGGCGGAACGTGCGGCCGTCGTGGTCCACGAGCACCTGGCTGCCGGGCGGCAGGGTGCCGGCCAGGATCGCCGCGGCGACCTTCGTCTCCACGTGGCGGGCGAGCAGGTGACGCAGGGGACGGGCGCCCAGGCTCGGATCGTCCCCCGCGGCGTCCACGAGCGCCTCGCAGGCCGCCGCCGACAGCGAGAAACGGATCCCCCGGCTGCGGAACAGGGCGTCGGAGGCGCGCCTCGCCAGGCGCTTGCAGATCTCGACCAGCTCCGGGCGGGCCAGCGGCCGCAGCACCAGCGGCGCCTCGATGCGGTTCCACAGCTCCACCGGGAACGCCCGCGCGGCCTCGGCCAGCACGTGCTCGGCCGGGCAGGCGGGGTCCTCGTGCAGCAGGGCGCTGCCGAGGTTCGAGGTGAGCACGACGACCGCCTCCGAGAAGTCCACGCGCCGCCCCTTGCCGTCCGACAGGCGCCCGTCGTCGAACACCTGCAGCAGGAGCTGGTGCACGTCCCGGTGGGCCTTTTCGATCTCGTCCAGCAGGACGACCCGGTGGGGGCGCGCCAGCAGCGGATCCGTCAGCACGCCGCCCTGCTCGTAGCCCACGTACCCCGGCGGCGCGCCCACGATCCGCGCGACCGCGTGGGGCTCGGCGTACTCCGACATGTCCAGGCGCAACAGGGCGCCGTCGCCGTCGTACAGCACGGCCGCCAGGGCCTTGGCGATCTCGGTCTTGCCCACGCCGCTCGGGCCCAGCAGCAGCACCGTCGCCACGGGCCGGTGACCGGCGAAGCCCGCGCGGTTGCGGCGGATGAGGCTCGCGATCGTCGCAACGGCAGCCTCGTGGCCCACCACGCGCCGCGCCAGGTGGCGCTCCAGGTCGAGCAGGGTGCGGTCGTCGCGGGCGGCCACCCGCTCGTGCGGCAGGCCGCTGCGCTCGGCGACCACCGCCACCAGGGTGTCCCGCCCGAGCGTCCGGCGGCCGCGCCGGGCCGCCCGCGCGCAGGCCAGGTCGAGGACGTCGAGGGCCCGTCCGGGCATGGCGCGCCCGCCGAGGAAGCGGCCGGCCAGCTCCACCACGTCCGCCGGACCGCAGCCCTCGGCGTACGCGAGGCCGTGCCCGTCCAGGATCGCTGCGCCGCCCACCGCCACGGCGCGCTCGAGGTCCGCGCCCACAAGCGGCGGGAGCGTCACCACGTCGAACACGTCGCGCAGCCCCGGCAGCAGGGCTCCGATCCGGCCGCGCAGGTCGGAGGCGCCGACGACCACCAGCGCCACGTCCGTCCGCCCGAAGGCGCGCACCAGGGCCGGAAACCACGGCGGCGGCGTCTCCGACAGCGCCCGGTCCAGGTCGTCGAGCACGAGGACCGCCCCCAGCTCGGCCGCTTGGGCCACGTCGTCCTCGAGATCGTCCTCGTCGTCGTAGACCGTCGCCTTCCGCAGGAGCACGGGCACGTCGAGGACCCGCGCCAGGTGGGCGGCCACGAGGCTGCGGCCCGAGCCGGGGGCCCCTTCGAGCAGGACCGGGCGCGGGCGCACGCGGCTGGCGGCGTCGGCCAGGCGGTCGAGCACCCCGTCGCGGCCGTGGATCGGCGGGAGGTCGTCGGGCACGACCGGCTCGGCGTCGCCGCCGGGGGGGCCGGTCGGCCCATCGGGCGGGGCGGCGCCGCGCGCCGCCCGGGGCTCCGGCGTGCCGGCGTCCCGGCCGGGACCGCCCGCCCCGTCATCCGATTCGGGAACCTCCGCGGGCCCGGCGTCTTCGTCCGCCTCGGCTCGGGCGTCCGCGCGCCGGGCCTCGACGAGGATCCCCCGCCGCAGCGCCGCCACCGGCAGCCCCATGCGCACGAGCAGCCGCCCCGCGTGGCAGTCCGGGGATCGCAGCACGGCCAGGAAGTCCGCCAGGGCCGGGGCGAGGGCGTGGTCCGGACCGGCCGGGCGCCGCGCGGCGAGCCGGGCGGCCCAGTCCATCGGCTCCGGATCGAGGCCGTCGTGGTGGCGCCGGTACCCGGCCTCCAGGTCCTCCGGCTCGATCCCGCGGGCGGTGAGGAAGTCGGCCACGGCCGGTTCGCGGACCAGGCGCAGGAGCGCGGCGCACGAGCACGCCGGGGACGTCCGGCGGCCGGGCCGCGCCGGGCGTCGGGCTGGGTGCGGGTGGCCCACGGCGCCACCGTAGGCCCACGGCCTCCGCGGGCGCCAGAAACGGGCGGTTTCGGGCGCCGGTCCGCCGGCCGGGCGGGATGGCTCAAGCCCGCGCCTTCCCCGGGCGATGGGAAGGGCGATGAGCGCCGTCCTTCCGCTGCTGTCGTGCCTGCTGGGGCCTACGCCCGCCGCCACCCCGTCCGCCGCGGCCCTCGCCGAGCCCGAGCCTGCGCCCGTGGCGGCGCCCGCCGTTTCCGGGGGCCCCACCTCGGCGTCCGCCGCGGCCCCGCCCGCCGACCGCTACGCGCTGGCGCAGGCCCTCGCGCAGCAGGTCTCGTCCGGGACGCCCGCGGCCGTCGAGGCCGTGCGGCGGCGGCTCGCCCGCGGCGTGCCGCCCGAGGCCACGGCGGCGGTCCTCGGCGCCATGCGGGCCATCCCCTCACGGGTGCACGTGCCGCTGCTCGAAGACCTCGCCACCCACCGCGCCCCCGAGGTCCGCGCCCACGCGTTCGCGATCCTCGCCATGGTGGCTCCCGAGCGCGCCGCGGCCCTGTTGTCGGCGGCCCGCGCCGACGCCCGGCCCGAGATGCGGAAGGTGGCCGAGGCGCTGCTCGCCCGCCTCGACCGGTGGGACGCCCGGGACCTGGCGCCCGGCTTCGGGCTGGACGACGACGCCCCCGGGGACGCCGACCTCGTGGTGGACGTGGATCTTTCGGACGAACCGGACGATCTGGCCGTACAAGGAGCCCCCGCGGCGCCGCCCGGCCCCGTCGCCGCCGCCCTGGCCGTCGGCCCCGACCGACCCTGAGGACCCGGCCATGACACGACGCCGACCGGGATCCTGGCCGCTGGCCGCCCTCCTCGCGGCGGGGTGTGCCGTGGCGCCGCTGCGGGGGGACGTGCCGGCCCACGGCCTGCTGGCCGCCGAGGCCAAGGCCACGGACGGCGCCGGCCGCCGCCGCGCCCACACCCGCCTGCCGCAGGTCCTGCTGCTGGAAGACCGGGCCGTGCGGGCCATCGACCCGCGCACGGCACGAGAGCTTTGGGTGCAGCGCGTCCCGGTCAACGGCCACGGGGTCGTCACGTCCACCCTCGTCGTGGTGCCGATGCGCGGGCATCGGCTCGTGGCCCTCGACCGCCGCAACGGCGAGGTGGTGTGGCAGACTGAGCTGCCGGGCGAGGTGGTCGTGGGGCTCGCGGCGGACGATCGCTTCGCCGTGGTGTGCGTGGCTGGACGCCGGTACCGCTTCGAGCGTCGCGACTTCGGGCGGGTGCTGCTGGTGGACCTCGAAGACGGGGTCGTGCGCTGGTCCCGGCGGAGTCGGGCGCGGCTGGGCGTTCCGGCGATCCGCGGCAAGCGGGTCTTCGTGCCCGTGGGCACGAGCGTCGTGGCGCTGGGTGTCGCCACCGGCCGGGAGCACGCCCGCGCGGGGATGCCCGTCGTGCCCCGGCGCGTCGAGGTGGCACGCGGGACCGTGGTCGCTGGCAGCGGGCGGACCTGGGTGGACCTGGAGGCGGCCCACCACCGGCCGATCCGGATCTTCGGTGAGGACGTGCCGGTCCTGGCCGACGACGGCGGGGTGGACCCCGGCCCGTCCGACGCCGAACGGCTCACCTGGTGGGTGCGCGTGTCGGAGGACGGCTCGTCCCCGCGGGAGGGCGTGTTGCTCGCCCGCGGCGCCGTCGTGGCCGTGCGCTTCGATGCCGAGGGACGCCCGGACGTGGTGCACTGGATCCACAACGCGCGCGACCGTCTGGAGTACGTGGGGATCCACGTGGGGCGCCGGCGCGTCGTGCTCGTGCGCGAGGACGGCGGGATCGTCCAGCTCGACACGGCCGACGGCGCCGTGGTGGACGCGATCCGCGGGGGGCCGCGGGTGTTCGGGGCGCTGTTCGCCGACCTCGACGACGACGATCGGCCGGTCCGCCTGTCCCGCCCCAAGCCGGCGCAGGTGGCGGCGGCGGCGCGGGCCCTGCTCGCCCGCGACGACCCGCGGCTGTGGCCGGCGCAGGCGCTGGTGCTGCGCACGCTCGCCCGCAGCCCGCGGCCCGAGCAGCGGCGTCTGGTGCAGGAGGTGGCGGCCGGGCGCGTCGTCCGCCCGGGTTCGCAGGCGGGCGCCTCCCTGCGCGCCCTCGCCCTGGACCTTGCGGCCCGGCCGTGGGGAGCGGCCGGGGCACAGGCGCGGCGCCGGGTGCTGGCGGCGCTTTCGGCCATCGCGGACCCGTCCGGCCCGGCGGGGATCGATCACGACGCCGTGGTGCCGCTCGTGCGCCAGGCCGTGGCGGCGGGGGACCCCACCCTGGTGACCGCGCTTTCGCGCCTGCTCGAGGTCCCGCAGCTCGGGCCCGACACCGTGGCGGAGGTGGCGCGGGCGCTGCGCGAGCTGGACCGGCCCGAGGCCGTGCCGGCGGCGGCCGCCTTCGTGCGCCGCTACCACGCCGACCCTCGGGTGGTCCTGGAGAGCCGCGCGATGGAGCACCTGGTGGCCCTGCTGGCGGCCCAGGCCGAGCGCGGGGTGGGCGAGGCGCGGGCCGCGCTCGACGAGGTGGCGGCGGACCCGCTTACGGATCGGACCGTGGCGGCCTATATTGCGCGGCACCGGCCGCGCCAGGTCGCGGCGGCCGCGCCGATCCATGAATGACCCCACGCACGACCCGAACGCTCCCCGGTACCAGGTCCTCGTGTGCGACGGCCCGAGTTGCGGCGTCATGCACGAGTCCGAGCGGCTCGAAGAGCACCTGGCCGGGGTCCTCTCGCAGGACCCCGACCTCGAAGGCCGCGTGACGATCTGCCGCTACACCTGCTTCGGCCGCTGCGACGACGGCCCGAACGTCTTCGTCCATCGGCTCGCGCCCGGGGAGGACCCCTACGACGAACCCGACCCGGACGTGTTCGACCGCGAGCGGGGCTTCTACCCCGGCATGACCGAGGAGACCCTGGTACGGGTCGTCCGCGGGCACGTGCGCACCGGCGAACCCGTCGAGGACCTCGTGGACGACTACTGAACCGCCCGCCGCCCGGGCCCCGGCGGCCGTGGGGGCGCGCCGTCCACCCGGGGCAACCGGCAGAGACCTCCGCGCGGGCCGCGGCCGGCGTCGTCGGGGGCGGGTGCGGTCCGGGGGGCGGCCGCGGCGTTTGATACGATCCCACGCGTGCGGCCCCCGCTGCGTGCCCTGCTCGTCTTCGGACCGGCCGCCGCGTGGGTCGGGACGGCGGCGCTGCTGGCGGCGGCGGCGGTCGGCCGCACGGCGCCGGCCCGACCCGCCGGGGGCGGCCGGGGCCCGGGGGCGTGCGCGCGCTGCCACCCGGACGAGGTGGCGTCGTGGCGGCGCTCCTACCACCGGACGATGACCCAGGCCGTCGGCCCCTCGGCGGCGCGGATCGTGCGGGCGGCGGCGTCCCCCGGGCCGGCCGACCGCGTGCTCGCTCCCTTCGCCGGGGAGCACCTCGACGCCCTGGGCTTTCGCGCCACCATGACCCGGACGGCGGCGGGCGTGCCGCACGTGCGGATCGAGCGCCTCGACGGGTCGGGGCGCGTGCTGCTCGACGCCGACGTGGCCCTGGCCGTGGGTAGCCACCGCTACCAGCAGTACGTGGTCGTCCACGACGGCCCCGAAGGGCCCGTCGGCCTGCGCCTGCCCGTGGCCTTCGACCCCGACCGCGGCGCCTGGCTGCACCTCGACGCCGCCTTCCTCGAACCCGACGGCCAGGTGGGCTCCGAGGCGGACTACCTGCGGCACGCGTCGGTCTACAACGACAACTGTCTGTTTTGTCACAACACCGCCCCCGTGCCGGGGCGCACCGCCGCCGGGGGCTTTCGCTCGCGCGCCGACCATCTCGGGATCACCTGCGAGGCGTGCCACGGCCCGGCGGGGGCGCACCTGGCCCACGTGGCCGACCCGTTCGGGCGCCTGGTGCGGCCGTGGGCCGGCCCCGACGGGGGCGCCGGGCTGTTCGTACCGGACGAGGCCGCCGGACGGCGCGGGACGGACGTGTGCGGCCGCTGCCACGGCCAGCGGATCGCCGCCGACATCGGCCAGATCCTCGCCCGCGGCGACGGCTTCGTGCCCGGCGGCGACCTCTCCGACGTGTCCCGCCCGATCCTGCGCGACAGCGCCCTGGCCGGCCGGCCGGCGATCTCCTTCGCCGACCGCTTCTGGTCGGACGGCACCCCGCGCCTTTCCGCCTACGAGTACCAGGGCGTGCTGCTGTCCGGCTGCGCCGCGGACCCGTCGTTCGGGTGCGCCACCTGCCACACCATGCACGGCGGCGACCCGGCCGGCCAGGTCCGCAGCGGCGTGCGGGACGGCGCGGTCTGCCGCGGCTGCCACGCACCGCCCGCCCCCGGGTGCATGGGTGCGGACGGGCCCCACGCGGATCGGGCCACGTGTCTCGATTGCCACATGCCGGCCACCACCTACGGCCTGTTTCGGACGATGCGCACCCACCGGGTCGTCCGCCCCGTGACGACCGCCGCCGCCGACGCGCGGGGGCCCGGCCGCCCGGCGGCCTGTCTCGCCTGCCACGACGACGCGACCACGGCGGACCTGCGCCGCTGGGGCGATCCCGCCGCCGGCGGCGGCGTGGCCGAGGCCTGTGGCCCGCGCGCCCCATGGCTCGCCTGCCTCGCGCGCGGGGGCGATCCCATCGAGCGGGCGGTGGCCGTGGGGTTTCTCGAAGGGGGGCGCGCGCCCGAGGCCGACGCCACGCTGGCGGCGGTGCTGGACGACCCGTACCCTGCGATCCGCTCCATGGCGGCGCGGGCCCTGCGGCGGCGCC
>JALSIN010000450.1 GCA_026989935.1 Polyangiaceae bacterium
CGGGCCCTGTCCCGAGGAAGCGTTGCCCTTCCGCGAGGTCACCCTCGACCCCTTCTGGATCGACCGCACCGAGGTCACCAAGGCCCAGTACCGCGAATGCATCGACGCCGGCGCCTGCTCCAAGCCGCTGTTCTGGGACCAGGAATGGTGTCGCCTCAACCCCACCCGCGACGACGTCACCTTCGTCCCCGCGGCCCCCGACATGCCCGCCGCCTCGATCAACTGGACCCAGGCCGCCGAGTTTTGCGCCTGGGCCGGCAAGCGTCTGCCCACCGAGGCCGAGTGGGAGAAGGCCGCCCGCGGCACCGACGCTCGCAAGTACCCCTGGGGCAACACCGAGCCCACCTGCGAGCTGGCCAACCACGTCCCCTGGGATTTTCACGCCGAACGCCCCGCGCCACCGTGCCCGTGGTTCGACGCGCCGGATTCCCAGACTTCGAGCGACCTTCGCTCCTGCTCCCTCCTGCCCGTGGGATACCTTCCCAAGGGGGCTTCTCCCTACGGCGCGGTGGACATGGCCGGCAACGTCCGAGAATGGGTCCTCGACGTGTTCGAGTTCGACCGGGGGTACGAAGATCTCCCCACGCAGAACCCGGTGTGGGCCCCCCAACGACAACCCTTTGGCAGCCCGGGGCGTGCGAGGCGGTTCCTTCGAGTCGTACCCCCGCACCGCGTACGGCTATGTCCTCAGCACCTCCTTCCGATGGGGTGAGGACCCGTACTACGACCCGAGTCGCGAGATGGGGTTTCGCTGCGCGCGGGACGATTGACCGCCTGCGGCGCGGTGCGGTCACGTGCCTCGACGCGAAACGGCTTGCTCGTCCTCGCAGAGGTTCGTCGCCCGGGCCTGCGCATCGGCGGGGCGCCCACCGCACGGCCGCCGCCGCCGGAACGAAGGCCGCGACGGGGGCGCTTCACCCTACGGTTCGGGGGTACCGTCGCGTACGTAGGCGCGCAGGACCTGGTAGGCGAGGTCCGCGTCGGTGTCGCCCGTGCCGTAGGCCGCCATGACGGTGTCGGCGTAGGTGCGCCTTTCGTCCGGGCCGGCGCCTCGTAGCTCGAGGGCGACGGCGCCCGCGAGGCTGACGAAGCCGCCGGGCAGGGCGCCGGGCGTGCCGGGATCCTGCGCTTCGACGAGGCGGGCGATGGCCTCGCCGTCGCGGCGGTCGATCGCATCGAGCAGCTCGATGGAGGCCCGGTAGGGCGCGGGCGCACCTTCGGACCGGCGCAGCACGTCGGTCCAAAACGCCGTACCCGCAAGGCGGGTGTGGGAGGCCGTGCGGCGAAACACCTCGTACACGGCGGTGAGGAACTCGCCCCAGGTGCCGCGCCCTTCGTCGAGGGCACGGGCGGCCTCGCGGTAGGTCCGCATGGCCGCCACGGACACCCCGCCCTCGGGGGTCCGCACCACGCCGCCCTCCTCGAAGTCGCGCAGCAGCCACATGGCCTGCTCCGGCTCGAACAGCACGTGGGGGTCCCGGTAGTCCCCGATCCCCCGGCGGGGGTACGGGGCGAGGTCGAGCCCGCCGAACACCTCGAGCACGGGCAGGGGCGTCCACCGCAGGGAAAGCAGCATCTCGGCGGAGTCGCGGAAGAAACGCGTGCGCTCGGCGCCCGTGTCGAGCCGCGGGTGGGCGTCGGAGTTGGGTGTCTGGTCGCGCAGGAAGGGGTGAAGGATCCGGCGGTTCGCCACCACCAGCCCGTGGAGCTGGCCGAGATCCGAGATCCCGAGGATCCCGAGCTGCTCCCGCGCGTCCGGCCAGGCGAAGACCGCGTCCCCCGGCGGCGCCACCGTGCCGTCGGCCGAGGCGAGGATCACCCAGTCCCGCTCACCGATCCGCATGATGAGATAGTCCGAAAACGCCTCGTCCACGGCCGCGAGCACCGAAACGATGAGGTCGTTGGAGATCTCGTAACCCTGGAGCCACTGGGCGAAGATCCCGCCCGGCGCCAGGTACCGCTTGGCCTCGGCGTAGAACTCGCGCGTGAAGAGGCTCGCCACCCCGGACACCCACGGGTTCGTCGGCTCCGAGACGATGATGTCGTAGTCCCGGGCGGCGGCGGCGAAGTAGGCCTTGGCGTCGTCGAACCAAAGGTGGTTGCGGGGGTCCTCGTAGGCGCGATGGTTCACCTCGAAGAAGAACTTGCCGCCGCGGACCATTTCGGGCTCGATCTCGATGGTGTCCAGCCGTTCGAGGGTGTCGGAGCCAAGCAGCGTGTGGCAGGTCACCCCCGACCCGAAGCCGATGAGGGCGGCGGTCTTCGCCGTCGGGTGCACGGCGAGGGGCAACAGCCCCACGAGGAACTGGTTCGGCTCGTCCCCGGCCAGGTCCGGCCCGATGGACGGGTCGCGCCCCGGGGGGAACCGGTCGAGCACGACCGAGGCATCGGGCTTGCCGTTCGTGTAGATGATGCGGTGGCCCGGGCGTTCGGTGTTCTCGACCACGGTCACGCTCGCCGTGCGCCCGTCGCGGTACGAGAGGATCTCCAGGTAGTCGGGCAGGCGAAAGCGCCCCTTGCGAAACACCGTCGAGGTGAGGATCCGCGGGTCCATGGGCACCAGCAGACCCAGCGCGGCGATGGCGACCGTGGCCGCCGCCGCGCGGCGCCGCAGCCGGACGAGGGTCGAGGCCACCAGCCCCGCGGGCGCCGCCCGGGCGAGCAGCCACACGCCCAGGGCCATGTCCACCAGCGCGCCGAGCACGAGCAGGCCCTTGAGGCTCACGATCGGCAGCAAGACGATCCCCGCCGCCACGGCGCCGCAGATCGAGCCCAGCGTGTTGATCCCGTAGACCCGCCCCACGACCCCCTCGGGCTCGCCGCGCCGCAGGAGCACGTGGGTCAGAAGCGGCAACGTCATACCGGCACAGAACGTCGCCGGGAGCATGATCATCAGGCACACCAGGTAGCGCAGCACGTTGAATCCGATCCACGTGCCGAGGGTGCGGCCGTCCGGGTCGGACAGCAGCCACGCCATGGCCCCCGTGGCGGCCATGTAGAGCGGCAGCGTCGCCACGGCGGCCATCCCCATGAGGAGCTGGACGAAGGCCAGGACGAGCTCCGGGAAGCGAAACCCGTCCATGCGCCGGCGCACCCAGAGCCCCCCGAGCGCAAGCCCGAGCACGAACGCCGACAGCATGACCTCGAAGGAGTGGGTCGCACTGCCGATGATCATCGACAGCAGGCGGATCCAGCCGATCTCGTACATGAAAGAGGACAGCCCGGTGCCGAAGGCGACGGCCAGGAACAGCAGCCCCACCCGCCGCGCGTCGGGCCGCGCCGGCTCGGCCGCGAGCGCGGGGGCCGGGGCCGCTCGGCGGTCGCGCAGGGCCACCAGCAGGATGAGCAGGTTCAGGGCGCCCGCGACGGCGAGCGTGCCCGGCAGGCCGAGCCACGGCACGCCAACGAACCCGGACAGCACGGCTCCCATCGACGCCCCGAGGCTGTTCGTAAAGTATAAGAAGCTCAGGATCTCCCCCGCGTGGGCCGGCTCGCGGCGCAAGATCCCCACGCTCATGACGGGAAACGTCATCCCGAGCAGGATGCACGGCCCGACGATGAGCCCGGCGGCCAGCCCCCACTTGGCGAGCCCCACGCCGAGGCCGCCGCCGAACAGGGGGAAGATCACGTCGTAGGCCAGCCGCAGCGTGACGTCGAAGAACGCCGGAAACGACAGGGCGAACAGCCCGATGGCCCCCTCGATGAGACCGTAGGCGAGCACGGGCCGGCGGATCCGCCCGATGAGGCGCCCGGCGAGCAGCGCGCCCACCGACATCCCGCCCATGAACAGCGCCAGCACGAGCACCTGCGCGGTGGCGGCGCTGCCGACGAACTGCCGGATGTAGCGCGACCAGATCGACTCGTAGACGAGCCCGCTCATCCCCGACAGGAAGAACAACAGGAACAGCGTGCGATGGCGCGCGATGGGTCCGGCGCGGGTCCCCGGCATGGTCCGCGACGATAGCGGCCCGGCGGCGGCAATGCTATCGTGCGGGCTCCATGAAGCACCGGATCCCCCACGGGCTCGGCGACGTGGCGAAGGCCCGAAATGTCGTCGAACACGCGTTTTCGTCCTACCGGGAGCGGCTTGCGGACTACGAGCCGAGCCTCACCTGGGCCGACGGCGACACGGCCCTCGTGCGCTTTCGCGTGATGGGCAAGACCATGGAGGTTCGCATGGAACTCGACGATCAGGCGGTCGTCGTCGAGGGCAAGATCCCGCTGGTGTTCCGCCCCTTCCAGGGCAAGATCGTCGGGGTCCTCGAGCGCGAGGTCCTGGCCTGGGCCGAGCGCGCCCGCACGGGCGAGCTGGCGTCGAAGTAGAGTTGCTCCATCCGGTCCGGGGCCCGAACCCGGCCCCGTGGACGGTCCGGCCTACGAGGAAGCGCGACGCCGCCCGGGCTTACGCGGGCGCGGCGGCCTCCACGGCGCGGATCTGCGGCAGCGCGGCCCGGATCCGGCGCTCGATCCCCTGCTGCAAGGTGACCTGGGCGCTCGGGCAACCCACGCAGTTGCCGGTCAGGCGGACCCGCACCACGTCGCCGGTCACGTCGAGCAGCTCGAGGTCTCCTCCGTCGGCCTGGACCAGCGGCCGGCAGGTCTCCAGCACCCGGCGCACCGCCGCCACGAGGTCGTCGCCGGTGAGGGGCTCGCCCTCGGCGGCGAGGGCCTCGGGCACGACCGCGTCGTCCGCAAACGGCGAACGCGGGCCGGCGCCCAGCACCGGCAGGGAGTGCCGGGCGGGGCGGTCGTTCGACGCGCCGTCGTCCGGCGGCGCCTCGGGCTCGTCCCGGACGGGGATCGCGCCGGGGCCGAGCTTGCCGTAGCCCATGTCGGCGTACCACTTCTCGAGGCGCTTGCGCTCACTGTCCCACATGGGAGGATCGGGGACTTCCTCCGGCCACGGCGGCAGCGGCGCGCGGAGCGGCACGCGATCGAGCCCCACCCACCGGCGGGCACGATCGACGGCGGACGCGAACGACCGGACCACCGGCGACGAGGCGGCCCGCCCCCGGACCACCACGGCGTCGAGCCCGCGCACGGCCACGCGTTGCGCGAACGTCCGAAGCATGCCCCCGTTCGTAACCCTCCCGACCCGTCCGGTCAAGCACCCGGCCGACGCCGGGCGGGCCCGCGGCCCCGGTCCGTCGAGCCGCTGGCCGCCCCTGCGCGCGCCGCCAACCCGAACCACGGCGGGCCGGCGCCTCGCCGCACGCAGCCGGGGACCTTACACCCGCCACGCGCCTCCCCCATCCGTCGCGCGGCGCCGCACCGCCGTGCGGCCCCGGCCCCCCCGCGGAAGGGCCCACGGCCGAGGCTGCTAGACTGCCCCTTCCGCGCCCCATGGCCGCGTTCGTCCACCGCCTCGCGGACCGCTGGGTCCGGCGCCTCGCCGGGTCACGGCGGCGCGCCCTCGCCACGCTCCTGGTCGTGCTTTGCATCGCCGCGGCGGCGGCCGTCACGGCCCGCGGACTGCGCGTCAACACGAACCTCGAGGCGCTGCTCGACCAGGACGACCCCGCCATCGTGGCCCTGGAGACCCTGCGCGCGCGGCAGGGCTCCACCGACAACCTCTACATCGCCTGCCGCAGCAAGGACCCCACCGCGAAGGCGCGCTTCCTCGCCGACGTGGCCGCGCGCGTGCGCAGCTGGCCCGATCTCGTGGCGCTGGAGACGGGGCGGGACCTTACGCCCCTGCGCGACCACGCCCTGTACTTCCTCTCGGAGGCCGACCTGGCGCACCTGCGCGACGACCTCGTGGCCCTTCGGCGCCGGGAGATCGCGCGCACGATGGGGCCGGGCCTGTCGGACGGTCCGGTGGACCTGGCGGCGGTCACCGTGGGCGAGGACGACTGGGACGCCGACCCGAGCGCGTGGGACGAGCCCGACCCCGCCGGGGACGCGCCGAAGGAACCGGACGCACCGGCCGCGGAGGAGGACATCGACACCCTCCTCGACCGCTACCGGGCCCGCCTGCGTGGGATCGAGGTGCTCCCGCCGGGAGACCTGGACCTCATCTGGCCCGAGGAGGACGCGCACGGCCGCCTGCCCTGGCCGGCGCACGTCGAACGCCCGCTCGTCTCCGAGGACGGCGAGGTCCAGGTGATCCGGGCGCGCCTCGCCCGGCCGGCCACGGACGTGGCCTACGCGCGGGAGGTGGCCGCCCGCGTCCAGGCGATCTTCGACGAGCTCGACCCATCCTCCTACGCCCCGGATCTGCTGGCCAAGCTCGGCGGCCCCTACATGGCCTCGCGCGAGGCGAACGCCATCTTGCGGGACCTTCGGGACGCGACGAGCGTGTCGGCCGCCCTCGTGCTCGGGGTCCTGCTGGCGGGGTTTCGCCGGGTGCGCGGCGTCGTGCTCGTACTCGTCCCCATCGCCGTGTCCACGGTCCTGACCCTCGCGGCCGCGCGCGCCCTGCTCGGCGAGCTCAACGTGCTGACCGCCTTCTTGTTCGCCGTGCTGCTCGGGATCGGCGTGGACTTCGCCGTCCACCTGTACGCGATCCGCGAGCGCCAGGGGCCCCGAGCCCGCTGGGGCACGGTCGTCGGGGGCCATCTACGCCCGCTGGCCGCCGCCGCCACCACCACCGTGGGCAGCTTCCTGGTCCTGGTGCTCGCCCGCTTCAAGGGCTTTCGTGAGTTCGGCACGATCGCGGCGGTCGGCGTGGTGGTCAGCTTCGTCCTGTCCATCCTCCTCGTCCCGGCCCTCGACACCCTGTTCGGCCCGCTGCGTGTGCGTCCGGCACGCGCCGGGAAGCGTCCGGCCGCCGCTGTGGCGCGCCTGCTGGCGCGCGTGCGCTGGCCCCTGGTGGCCGCCCTGGCCGCGCTGACGGTGGCCGGCGCACCGAAGGTGGGGTTCGAGCGCGACCTTCGCAACCTGCGCGCGCCCGAGACGAAGTCCGAAAAGGGCGTGCCGTACTCGCGCGCCCTCGGCAAGAAGGCCTCGGGCACCCCCATCGTGGTGCTGGCCGAGGCGGCCGGCGACCTCGACCGCGCCGTCGCGGCCCTGCGCGCTGACCGGGACACGGCGCTGTTCGAGGGCAAGCCGTGGATCCGCGACGTGGTGAGCCTTGCGCTCTACATGCCCGAGCGGCAGGAGGAAAAAAGGCGGATCCTGCGGCAGATCCACGACGAGGCCGACAAGCTACTCGCCGCCCTGCCCGAAGACGGGCCCCGGGCGCGCTACCGCAGCCACCTGGAAGCGCTGCTGCGGCTTTCGAGTGCCGAGCCGCTCGCGCGCACGGACCTGCCCGACTGGGCGCGGCGGCCGTTCCTGGAGCGCAATGGCCGGGACGATCGCATCGCCCTGGTCTACACGAACGAGCGCCCCTACGACCTCGATCAGGTGCAGGCGATCCGCCGACGCTTCGACACCGTGACCGCCGGCACCGGGGTCCTCGGCGCCAGTTCCCGCTTCGTCCTGGCCGACCTGTCCAACCGCGTCGAGCACGACGCCAGGCGCCTGCCGCCCTACGCCCTGGCCGCGATCTTCGCCCTCATCGTGCTCGACCTGCGCAGGGCGGTGCCCGCGATCGTGTGCTTCGGATCGCTCGCGCTGGGGCTCGGGACGACCTTCGGCGTGATGGGGCTTACGCCGCTGCCGATCAACTTCTACAACCTCGTCGTGATGCCGGCGGTGGTGGGCCTCGGGATCGACGCCAGCATCCACCTGTGGCACGCGCGTACGAAGGGAGCCGGGACGACGGCCGCCACGTCGAAGGCCGCGGTCGTGGCCGCGCTGACGACGGCGGGGGGGTTTGCGGGCCTTTCCGTGGCGGACCACCGTGGGCTGGCCTCGATCGGGGACCTCGGGATCCTGGCCACGTGTGCCTGCGTGCTCGTGGCGGTCGTGCTGCTCGGTCCGGGCGCGGCGCGCACTAGGGAATGAACAGCGTGTCGGCCTTCATACCGCCTGGATAGGCGTAAGAGGCCGCCTGGCCCAGCACCTGCGGGTTGTCGTCCACGCCGTAGCCCACCTGGACGATCCCGAACGCCTGGGCGCTCTCGGCCGTGTGGGAGCCCTCCTCGATCGCCACGTCCGCCACCTCGAACCCACCGACCGTTCGGTAGCCCGTGACCACGGTCCCGTCCACCAGGACGTCCGCGCCCCCGGCTTCGCGGATG
>JALSIN010000451.1 GCA_026989935.1 Polyangiaceae bacterium
GCTGCTCTGGTCCACCACGAGCATCCCTCCCTCGAACTCCACGGCGCCGCTGGCCTCGATGGAGATCTCGATCTCCGCGATCCGGCTTCCGGACGCATCGTCGATCTTGACCAGCTTGTACGTGGACTCCACCTCCATCGGCAGCTTCGTCCCCGTGGGCAGGTCCACCTCCTCCTCCGACTCCACCGTGATCTCCTTGCCGAGTTCGAGCGCCTCCTTCGGCAAGGTGGGCAGCGAGAACACCCCGCCGAACATGCCCACGATCTGGTACTTGCCGAGTTTCTGCTCCAGCTCCTGCACCTTCGGATCCTTCTTGGCGGCCTCCTTCGAACCGGCCGCCTTACGGGCATCTTCGAGCTGCTTGCGCAGCTTCTCCACCTCGGCTTCCTCCGCCTTGTTGTCCGGATGGGCCTTCGTCGCCTCGGGGTCCGTCTCCCCGCGAAGGTCCGTCACGATCGTTCCCTTGCCCAGTTCGAGCAGCACGGCCTTGATGTCCGGCGGAGGCGGCTCGCCCTCCTCGGCCTTGGGCTCCAGGACGCCCGCCAGCTCGAGGTTCTGCACGTCCTCGACCTTCCAGGTCACCGTGAGCTTGTCACCGCTCGGCTCGACGACGAGCAGCCCCACGAGGTCGGCCTTGGCGGATCCGAACTGCCCGCCGCCGCTGAGCGTAAACTCGTAGTGGCTCTTTTGCCGCAGCTTGGCCGGCGCCTTGGCGTAGCGCAGGGCCCCCTCCTGTTCGGCCGCCGCGCCCCCCTTGGCGTCGGCGGGGGTGGTCGTGTCGGCGCCGCCCTTCTTGCAGGCGGGCGCGGCGGCGAAAAGACCGAGAACGAGGGTCGTCGCGACGGCTGGGCGCATGGCGCAACGCTATGCGAGCGACCACGGCCGCGCAACCGGGCCGGACGCGGGCCGCCCCCCGCGCGGTGCCCCCGCCCGGCGCCTGTGTTAGAAGCCCGGCGCGCCATGCTCTTCGGACTCTTCACGCGACGACGGCTTCCGCGCGACCGGGTGACGCGGGTTTCACTGCGCGCGCGGCGAGCCGCCAAGCCGCACACCGAGGCCATGAAGACCGCCCTGGACGAGCTGTCGGCCCTGCCGGGGATCGCCGACATCAAGGACACGCGGCGGGTGCCCAAGGGCTTCTTCGACGCGTGGGAGCGGTTTCGCCAGGCCCACCGGGCCTGGCTCGACGCCGTGCGCCCCTTCGTCCGGGGCCTCGACGACGCCTCCCGGGCCGGCGAGGGGGACGGTACCGCCGCCTGCTACGACCAGCCGCTGGGGATCGGCCCGGTCGAAGCGCTCGCGATCTTTCGGGCCAGCCGGCCCTTTCCCGACTACCCGGCGCTGGCCGAGCAGATGGGACGCCTCGCCGAGCGACAGCACACGCTCATCCAGCAGCGGCACAAGGGCAAGGATCCCGAGAAGATCCGACTGTGGTCGAAGGCCGCGAAGGAAGGGCGCCTCGCCTACGCCCGCGAAAAACACCGCTGCCCTTTCCTCGATCCCAAGCGAGGCAAGTGCCGCCTGGGCGAGGCGCGCCCGCTCGTCTGTCACGCCCACCACCTCGCCGGTGCCCCCGAGGACCTCGACCCGGCGACGGCCGAGTATCCGCGCCGGGTGCGAGCCTTCAACCTCCTTCCCCCGACGTCGGTCCAGGTCAAGCTGCGCGAGCTCGACAAGCGCACCACGCTGGCGTTTTCTCCCTTTTTCTTCGCAGGTCAGCTCCAGGCCCTCGAACTCGCCGAGGGCGGCCTCATCCAGGAGGTCGGCGAAGCCCCCGCACGACTCCAGCAGGGCGGACGCATCGACTCGAAGGTCAACCGCAGCCGCCGCACCGCCAAGAAGTACCAGAAGAAGAAGGGACGCAAGAAGCGCAAGCGCTGAGCGAGCCCACCCGCCCTTCGACCGTCGCGCCCGAACGCGGCGCGACGCCGGATGGGAGGACCGGCCTCACTCGTAGGTGAGCGATCCCAGGACGTAGGAGCGCGTCCCCGCGCGGGCGTCCCACACCTCGGTCCCGCCCAACCGGCCGACCAGCAGGGATTCCCCGACCGGCAGGAGGAAGCTGATGCTGTCCACCGCGAACAGGGGCGCAAGATCGGCGCTCCACAGGCGCGCGCCGTCGGCCGTGCCGATCGCCGTCATGCGCCACCCGTCGGCGCCGGTGCCGAACAGGACGTAGAGGCGTCCTTCGTCCACGGCGGCGAACAGGTCCGCATCGGCGCGATAGGACGCCTGCGGCACGTCGGCGACCTCGACTTGCCAAAGGGGCGCGCCCTTGGCGTCGAACGCGGCGGCCTTCGGCATCGGCGTGCCCGGATCCCGCACCCCCACGAGCACCACGCGGTCCCCGTCCTCGAAGCGCTCGAGCGTCTTCGCGCCGGGGATCCGGGGCTCGTCGGGGAACTTGCGCCGCTCCACGAAGGCACCTCGGATCTTGTGATCCGACCGACCCCGGGCCTTGGGGAAACGCGACCGCCGACAGGGGGCCGGCACCTCGTCGGCCGGTACCAGGTCACCGCTGTCCCGTTGGATGACGAACGCGCGCTCGTCCGCCTGCTCGAAGTACACGCGGCCGTCCTCCAGGGGACAGAACCGCTCGACACGGTCCGTCAACGGTGTGGAGGATCGCTTCGTACCGAGGGCCGGATCGAAGATCTCCAGGCTCGGCGTCGGGGTCGTGACCGCGAGCGCCGAACCCACCAGCCCCAGGTGCACGGCCTGGCTGTTCTGCGCGTACGTGCCGAACGGTCCGAGATGGTAGACGCGCTCGCCGTCCGCCAGGTCGAAGGCGTCCACGTACAGGCCGTCGTCGCCCGGGATGTCCCGCGTGGTGTTGATCGCGAGGGCCCGGCCGCCCGCGCGATGGATGAGCGGCGGTCCGCGCGTATCGTCCCACACGAACTTGGGACCGAACACGGTGTTCCCGAGCGTGACGGGCGCCGGGCCCGAACGCAGGCTGTAGACCGCTACCGCGCCCCCCGCGAGCGCGGCGCCGACCCCGATGACGACCGCGAGGGTCGTCGCCGCGCGAGTCGTCTTGTCCAGCGGCGGTGGGGGCGCAGCCTCGGCCTCCGGCCCCGGCCCCGGCCGCGCGCCGGCCCCTGCGCGGATCGCCCGCGCGAGCTCGGCGAGCTGCTCGGGCGAAAGGCGCACGCCGGCCACGGTCTTGGCGCTGCGCACCCGATCGACCCGAAAGGAGGTCCCGCAGTAGCGGCACGTCCAGCCGGCCGTCGGGTCGCGCCCCGGCAGGGCCGCCCCGCAGTTCGGGCACTCGACCTCGATGGGCTCCATGATGGAAGGTTAGCAAACGGACCTCGGCCGGCGCGCGCTGCCGGCGCGCCGGCCCTTTCGGGGGACCGTCGTCCTGCGTCCGCCGCGACCTTCGACCCCGGCCGCGTCCGGCGCCCGCACGCGGCGGCCGTGGGCCGGGAGACCGGCTCGTTGCCCCGGTCCCGCGCCCGACGGGGTGGGAGCGCGCCGCCCTCAGAGCGACTCGTCGCCCAGGATCGGCAGCGACAGTTGCCGGCACGAGGCTTCCGTCGAAGGCGAGGGCGGGGCAAAGTGCGCGGTGGAAAGCGGCGGCAAGTCGCGCGCGAGCCCCAGGCGGCGGCGCACCGTACGGAACCGGTCCCGCAGCAGCGTGGCGTAGGGGCCGCCACCGCGCATCCGGTGGCCGAAGCGAGGATCGTCGAGGCGTCCTCCTCGGGCCTGTCGCAGCAGCGACAGCACACGTTCCTTGCGCGCGGGCAGGTGGGTGTCGAGCCAGTCCTCGAACAGCCCCGCCACCTCCCGCGGCAGCCGCAGCAGGATCATCCCGGCGGCCCGCGCGCCCGCCTGCTTCGCCGCGGTGCAGAGGGCCTCGATCTCGCCATCGTTGACCGCCGGAATCACGGGGCTTACGAGCACCCCCACGGGGATCCCGGCCTGCGCGAGGCGCTCGAGGACCGCAAGGCGCCGGCGGGGCGCGGCCGCCCGCGGTTCGAGGCGGTGCGCCAGGTCGCCATCGAGCGTGGTCAGCGAGACGAGCACGTGGGCCAGGTCCCGGCGCGCGAGCCGGCCCAGGACGTCGCGGTCCCGCAGGACGAGGGTGGACTTCGTGACGACCGTCACCGGATGGCCGAAGGCGTCGAGGACCTCGAGCACCCGACGGGTGATCCCCAGCGTACGCTCGGCCGGCTGGTAGGGATCCGTGTTCGCGCCCAGTGCGATGGGCTTCGGCTCGTACCCGCGGCGGCGAAGGGTGCGCTCGAGGACTTCGGGGGCGTTTTGCTTTGCGACGATCTTGGTCTCAAAGTCGAGACCCGGCGACAGGTCGAGGTAGGCGTGGGTGGGGCGTGCGTAGCAGTAGATGCAGCCGTGTTCGCACCCGCGGTAGGGATTCAACGAGCGCTCGAACGGCACGTCCGGCGACGTATTCGTACTGAGGATCGTCCGGGCCCGCTCCGTGCGGATCTCGGTGCGCGGGTCCCGGGGGGACGCGCCGCCGTCCCGATCTTCCAGCGCGGGTTCGACGTGGGTGGTGAGGAACCTCGGCGGCGGCGCCCGCCGGGTCCCCCGGGCCGGCCGCTTCGCACGCGTGTCCACGGCCCCCGACGGTAGCACGGCCGACACGGACGAACCGAGCGTCTCCGCCCCGACCGCAGCCCGACGTCGCGCCGTCGGGTTCGGGCGAGGCGAGGCGCCACCCCCGCAGGACCGGCGCCGGGACCGGCCCCGCGGTGCATCCAGTCCACCCCAGACCGGCTCTCCAGCCCCCTCGCGAAGCGGGGGCGCCGCCCGAACGCCTGTCCCCACCGTCGCGGTCCGTTCACACGCCGGCCGAGCGGGTGCGATCGAAGTAGAGGACCTCGACAGCCGCGATGACGGCGAACAGGGCAGCGACCACGGCCAGGGTCCGGGGCTGCTCGCGGCCGAGATGGACGACCAGCAGGCCGGTCGCGACGAGCATCAGGCCCAGCCCGAGGAGAATCCAGCCCGCCTTGCTCGCCGTCCGGCGGCGAAGCCGAAGGTTCGCGACGGAGACCGCCATCGAGACCAAGAGGAAGGTCAGGCTCGAGAACGTCGCGATGGTTTCGAGCGATCCGAGGACCGTAAACCCGAGCCCCATGCCCGTCATCGCCACCACGGCGAGCCACGGCACACGCCGGTGCGTCCGCACCGAAAACGCCCGCGGGACGCGCCTTTCGGTCGCCATCTCCGCCAGCATCCGCGACGCACCGAACAACGTGGCGTTCGTCGCCGACGACGTGGCCAACAGGGCTGCCACGTCCACGAGGACCGCCCCACCCTTCCCCAGCGCCGGGCCCGCCGCCGCCGCCAGCGCGTACTCCTCGGCCGCGATCAGGCGGTCGATGTCCAGATTGCCGAGCGCGACCACCGCGACCCCGAGGTAGATCGTGGACGTGATGACGATGGATCCATAGATGCCCCGCGGGACGTTGCGCTCCGGGTCGCGGGTCTCCGTGACCCCGTTCGTGATGAGTTGGAACCCCTCGAAGGCCACGAACACCATCGCACCGGCCACGAACGGCGACCCCACCCCGCGATCGAACACGGGCGCAAGGTGGTCCAACGACACCGTCCCCGCCCCCCCACGACGAACAGTCCGAGCAAGATCACCTTGGTGTAGACGATGAGGTCCTCGGTGCGACCGGTCATGCGGGCGCCCACCAGGTTCACCGTCATGAAGAACAGCAGCACCGCCGCCGACAGCACCATCCGCAACGTGCCGTCCCCCTGCGCCCCGAGCATGTGCGCCGCGTACGCGCCAAAGGTAAATGCATAGAGCGCCAGCGTCCCCACGTAGCCGACGATCACCGTCCAGCCGGCCACCCCCGCGACGTTGGGATGGGCGGGAAACGCCCGCTCCAGGTAGGTGAAGCTCGCCCCGTCGTCGCGAAAACCCAGCGCGAGCTTGACGTAGCTGTACCCGGCGGCCAGGGCCACGAAGCTGCCCACCACGAACGCCAGCGGCGCGGCGTGACCGGCCAGCCCCACCGCGAGCCCCAGCACCGAGAAGATCCCACCCCCGATCATGCCGCCGACCCCGATGGCGATGAGCTCCGCAAGGCCGAGGGTCGGTTCACGCGGCGGGTCGGCTGCCATGGCGTCCACCTCCTAGCAGGACCGCCCCCGCGCGGGGGCCAGACCGGCCCCCGCTCGGCCCGCGCGGTGCCGCGGGCTTGTGCAGGACCGCCCCCGCGCGGGGGCCGAACCGGCCCCGAACGCCCACCCGGACCCGGCCCCTGGGCGTGGTGGGCGACGCATTCCGTTTCTTTACGGGCCGAACCGTCCCCCGAACGCCTCCCAGGCCCACCGTCCCCTCTCCCACCCACCCGCCGGAGCCGCGGCCCCAGCCCCCTGCGCAGCACACGCATGCCCCCCGCCCAAGCCGCCCCCGGCCCCCCTGCACGACCTTCGCTGCACGACCCTCGCTGCACGACCCTCGGGCGTGTCCTAACGACCTTCGGGCGGGGGACGCGGGCGTGGGGACGCAGATGCACGACCTTCGGGCGTGCCCTGACGCGCGTTGAGCACAGATACACGACCTTCAGCTGCACGACCTTCGGGCGTGTCTAAACGCGCGTGTCCAAACGACCTTCGGGCGGGGGACGCGGGCGTGGAGACGCAGATGCACGACCTTCGGGCGTGTCCAAACGCGCGTAGGGCGCAGCGGCACGACCTTCAGCGGCACGACCTTCGGGCGTGGAAGGGCGCGGGCGGATCCAAACGCGTGTAGAGCGCAGCCACACGACCTTCAGATGGGAGATGCACGACCTTCGGGCGTGTCCAAACGCGCGTTGAGCGCGGGAGATGCACGACCTTCGGGCGTGTCCTAACGCGCGTGGGGGAGATGAACCACCTTCGGGCGGGGCGAGTTGAACACACCTGCCAGTACCGGACCATCCTCGTCTGCGACGTGCCACGCGTCGATGCAGTTGCACGACCTTCGGACGTGGGGATGCGGGCGTGGCAAGTGCGTAAAGCACGCAGATACACCACCTTCGGGCGGGGTGAGCTGAGCTCACATCAGATACCCCCCTAGGGCATAGTTGCACGACCTTCGGACGTCGGGATGCGGGCGTGGCAAGTGCGTAAAGCACGCAGATACACCACCTTCGGGTGGGGTGAGCTGAGCTCACATCAGATGCCCCCCCAGGGCATCGAAGGTCGTGCGGCGCTGCACAACCTTCGGGTGCACCGCTGTTCGGCCTTCGGCGGGGCGACCTTCCAGCGGGGACGTCGCGTGACTGATCGCATAGGATCGCAGCATGCGTGGCCTCCTCCTTGGGCTGGATCCGGGTGGACGCAACGCCTTCGGCTGGTCCGTCGTCGAGGACGCCCCGAAGCTTCCTCTACGGGTTCTGGCATCGGGTGTCGGCAGTTCCGCAAGGCAAGCCGTTCGAGCCGCGGTCGATGCCGCGGGTCAGGCGCAAGTGCTCGCGGCCAGCGTCGACGCCCCGCTGTACTGGGTGCCCGATGGCGACCGCGCCGCAGATGCACGCTTGCGTGCGGCTATCAGCGCACACGGCGCGCCGCCCGGCACGGTGCAGCACGTCAATTCACTTCGCGGCGCATGCCTGGTGCAGGGCGTCGTGGCAGCGCAAATCCTCCGGAAGGAGGACCCCGCGCTCCCCATCTCCGAGACGCATCCAAAAGCTCTATTGTGGCTGCTGGGGATCGCGACGAAGGAGCACCCTCCATCGTCGCTCTCGCTTGCGGCCATGTCGTCGTTCGTGCGGTGCGGTTTACGCCACCAGCCCACCGAGCACGAGCGGGACGCCGCAGTCGGAGCTCTGTCTGCCTGGGCGCTGCTTCACCGGCCGGACGGTTGGCGTGACCTGTCCCGGTTCGATGAGGCCCCCATGTTGTCACCGCTCACCCCAGCCCCCGGATACTGGATGCCTCGTCTGCTCCGTGCAGAAGACTCGTGTCACTCCACGACCCTCGGGCGTGGGAATCTGAATTGCCCCGAAAATTTCAGAGAGTCAATTGGCATCGCCCAGCCGGTTCGGTGGACGACAGTGGTTGACGTTGTTGGCGATGATACAGGTCCT
>JALSIN010000452.1 GCA_026989935.1 Polyangiaceae bacterium
TGCTGAGTACGAAGATCCCGTCGTCGAGGCCCGGCGTGCAGTCGCAGGTGACGCCGCCGGTCGTTCCGGTGGTGCTGCCGTTGCCGGTGGTGCTGCCGTTGCCGGTGGTGCTGCCGTTGCCGGTGGAGGAAGACGATCCGCTCGAAGCGCTGTCACTGCCCTGGGTCGTGGCGGTCGAGGTGCTCGCGGTCGTGGTCGTCGTGGCGGTGGCGGTGGCGGTGGCCGGTCCGGCGGTGGCGCTGCCCGACCCCGTGCCGGCGCCGGACCCTTCGGAGGCGTCGTCCCCGCAGGCGACCGCGAGCAGCAAAGCCGACGAAAGGGGGCCCAGGAGCATGAAACGGCGCATGGTGCCACCATACCCGATTTCGGACCCCAGCACGCTGGGCCGTCCAAAACGCCGGTTCGCATGGCGAAACACGGCTTCGACCCGGCGGGGGCCTGTGCTAGCGTTGGCGCCCCCATGCCCGCACCCCCCGGATTTCGGCGGATCTTCATCGCAAACCGCGGCGAGGTCGCCGTGCGGGTGGCCCGGACCTGCGAGGCCCTCGGGATCGAGCCCGTCCTGGCCGTCTCGGCGGCCGACGCCGGGGCGCCGTACACCGCCGGGCGCCGCACGGTGCCCATCGGGCCGGCGCGGGCGTCCGACAGCTACCTCGACCCGGTGCGGGTGGTGCAGGCGGCGCGACAGTCGGGCTGCTCGGCGCTGCACCCGGGGTGGGGGTTCTTGTCGGAGCGCCCGATCCTGCCGGCGTTGTGCCGCCAGCACGGGATCGCCTTCGTGGGGCCGCCCGCGGAGGTGATGGCGCGCATGGGATCGAAGACGCCGGCCAAGCGCGCGATGGCGCGGGCGGGGCTGCGGCTGATCCCCGGCAGCGACGGACCCGTGGCCTCGCCGGACGAGGCGCGGTCCGTGGCCTCCGAGGTGGGCTACCCGGTGCTGCTCAAGGCGGAGTCGGGGGGCGGCGGCCGCGGGATGCGGGTCGTACGCCGACCCGAGGCGCTCGCGGCCGCCTTCGAGGACGCGGTGGCCGAGGCCGCCGCGAGCTTCTCCGACCCGCGGGTGTATCTGGAGCGGCTGGTCGAGGGCGGCCGGCACGTGGAGATCCAGATCCTCGCCGACCGCTACGGCAACGTGGTCCACCTGGGCGAGCGCGACTGCACGGTGCAGCGAAACCATCAAAAGCTCCTGGAGGAGTCCCCCTGCCCGGTGCTCGACGAGGCCGAGCGCGCCCGCACGCTCGAGGCGGCCGCCCGGGCCGCGGCCGCCATCGGATACGAGGGGGCGGGCACGATGGAGTTTCTGCTCGGCGACGACGGCACCCTGCGGTTCATGGAGATGAACACGCGCCTGCAGGTGGAGCACTGCGTCACGGAGATGCGCTGCGGCCTCGACCTGGTGGCCGAGCAGATCCGGGTGGCCGCGGGGGCGCCGCTTTCGATGCGCCAGGCGGACGTGTCGCTTACGGGGCACGCCATCGAGTGCCGGATCAACGCGGAGGACCCGTTCGACGACTTCCGGCCGTCGCCGGGGCGGATCACGCGGTTTCGCCCGCCGGCGGGGCCGGGGATCCGCGTGGACACGCACGTGTGCGAGGGCGCCGTGGTGCCGCCTCACTACGACAGCCTCATCGCCAAACTGGTGGTGTGGGCGCCGACGCGGGCGGCGGCCATCGACCGCATGCGCCAGGCCCTCGACACCTTCGAGATCGAGGGCGTGGCGACGACGATCCCGCTGCACCGAGCCGTCCTCGCCTCCGAGGCGTTTCGGAGCGGCGACTACGACACCCGCACGATCCCCGGCTGGCCGCCCAAGGAGGCACCGTGAGCTTCGTCCCACTCGTACCCATCGGCCGTCCCCGCGCGCAGGTCCTCGACGACGCCTCGTTCGAGCGGGCCCGCGCCCGTGTGCGCGAGCGGGAGGCCGTGCTGGCGGCGCGGCGCGCCGAGGTTCACGCCGGCTGGGGCGAAAAGTACGTCCGGCGCGTGCACGACAAGGGCAAGCTGACCGCGCGCGAGCGGGTCGCGCGACTGGCGGATCCGGACACGCGGATCTTCGAGGTGGGGACCTTCGTCAACTACGGCCGCACCTTCCAGGGGGGGCTCTCCTCGCCGGCTGCGGGTGTGATCACGGCCTTCGTCAAGGTCGAGGGGCGCTGGTGCGTGGTGATCGCCAACGACAACACGGTCGCCTCCGGCGCCTGGTGGCCGCGTTCGCCCGAGAAGATCGAGCGCGCCCAGCAGATGGCGCTACGGTTGCGGCTGCCGGTGATCTATCTGGTGGACTGCAGCGGCTTGTTCCTGCCGGAGCAGTCGCGCAGCTTCCCGGGGGCGCGCGGGGCCGGACACATCTTCAAGATGAACAGCCTGCTGTCTGCGCACGGCGTGCCGCAGATCGCCGGCGTGTGCGGCGACTGCATCGCCGGCGGCGGGTACATGCCGATCATCTCCGATCGGGTCTACATGACCGAGCGGGCGTACATGGTCATCGCCGGGGCGGCGCTCATCAAGGGCGCCAAGAGTCAGAAGATCACCAGCCTCGACATCGGCGGGCCGGAGGTGCACGTGCACGCCTCGGGCTGCGCCGACGCGCGCGTGCCGGACGACGAGACGCTGATCCTGGCGATCCGCCGGGAGGTGGCGAAGCTGCCCACGCCAGCGGTGGACTTCTACCGCGGCGACGCGGGCGTGCTCGCGCCGGCCTTTCCGGCCGCGGAGCTCGACGGGCTCGTCCCCCCCGACCACCGCGAGACGTACGACGTGACCGAGGTCCTCGCGCGGCTTTGCGACCAGAGCCTCTTTTGGGAGGTGCTGCCGTCCATGGGGGAGGAGATGGTGGTGGGCGTCGGGCGCATCGCCGGCCTCTACGTGGGCTTCGTGGCGAACCGGCAGGGGATCGTGGGCTCACCGGACGAGCCGGGACGCAAGCGGCCGGCGGGGATCTTGTATCGCAACGGGATCGCGAAGGTGGCGGCGTTTTCGCGCGCCTGCAACGCCGACGGGATCCCCATCGTGTGGTTGCAGGACATCTCGGGCTTCGACATCGGCGCCGAGGCCGAGCGCCAGGGGCTGCTCGCCTTCGGCAGCAGCCTCATCTACACGAACTCGACGAACGACGTGCCCATGTTCACGGTGCTGCTGCGCAAGGCGTCGGGGGCCGGCTACTACGCCATGGCGGGGATGCCCTACGACCCGGTGGTGCAGCTTTCGACCGTGCTGTCCCGTCTTTCGGTCATGGAGGGGCGGACGCTGGCGATCGCCACGTACAACACGAAGCTCGACGACGACTTCGAGATCGTGACGCAGGACCCCGAGGAACGGGCGGCCATCGAGCGCGGCATGCAGGAGGTCGAGGCGCGGATCGAAAAGGACATGGATCCCTTCGTGGCGGCCAGCCAGATGGACACGGACGAGATCGTCGAGCTGGGGGCCTTGCGCGCGTGGCTCTCCATGCTCGCCGAGGCCGCCTACCAGCAGGTGGGGTACCGGCGCGTGAAGAATCCGCGGATCTGGTCGTTGCACGATCTCGCCACCCTGGTGGAGGGGGTGCGCGGATGAAGCGGGGCTTTTCGCCGGACGGGCGGCGGCTCGCGCCCGAGCGTCCCTGGCGCCTGTCGCGGTCGGAGGGCCGCACCGAGCTTCGCGCCCCGTCGCCGGGGTACGTGCGCGACCTGCCGCCGCCGGGGACGCGCGTGGGGCCCGGGGACGCCTGCGGCGTGATCGAGGTGCTGGGGGTCGCGTATCGACTGCGGATCCCCGAGGGCGCGGCCGGGTTCGTCGCGCCGGCCGATCCGGCCCGGCCCGCGCGGGCGCGGACGCCGGTCGTCTTCGACGAGCCGGTGCTCGTCCTCGAAGCGGGCGGCGATCCGGTCGCGGTCGAAGGCGCGGACCCGGCCGAGGCGGCGGGTGCGACCGGCCACGTCCTGCGCGCACCGTCCTCGGGGCGGTTCTACCGCCGTCCGTCGCCGGACGCGCCCCCCTTCGTCGAGGTGGGAGCCACGATCCGCCACGGAGACGTGGTCGGGTTGCTCGAGGTCATGAAGACCTTCAGCCGCCTGGCGTACGAGGGCGCCCACCTGCCGAGCCCCGCCCGGGTGGTGCGGATCGTCCCGGCCGACGGCGACGACGTGGACGAGGACGCCCCGATCCTCGAGGTGGAGCCCGAGGGGGGTTGATAGCCCGTGAAACCGTCGCCTCCGTCGCCGGGCGGGCGATGCATCCACGCGCACCGTGACCGTGGACCTTGCAATGCGACCGGGTGTCCTGCGGCCCGGCGGTCTGCGGGCACGGGGGCGGGCCAGCCTGGCCTGGTGCCCGGGACGCACGGGATCGGACGGCTGCCCTTGCCGTGCTCTTTCGAGACGACCGTCGCCACGTCCTGCGTCCGGTCGGATCCTGGTGCCGCCGCCGGTCGCGGTCCAAGGATCGGGTCGGTGGACCGGCGTGGGGCGAAGCGGCTGGAAGGCCCACCGACCCGCGAAGGCGGCCGGCGTCGTTCGGCGTGACGGACCCGCACGCCCGGCCGCGCAGGCGTCGGCGGAGCCGCCGGGCTGGAGCCCCGGATGCGGGGAGCGAGCGTAAAACCGCCGATTTCTGGCCCGGGGAGGCCTGCCCTGCGATCCTCGACCCACGCGCCCACCATGTTCGGCCTCGGCATCCTCCGCACCCTCGTCGGCCTCGCCTTCCTCGGCGGGGTGGTATGGGCGGCCTTTGCGGTGCCGCTTGGGCGCTACACGTTCGCCGAGCACATCGATCGGATCGGTCGCACGCCCGAGGCGCGCGAACTCATCGAAGGCACGCGCGGCACGGTGGCGCCCGTCGTGGAGGAGGCGGCGGGGCGGATCCTCGGCGAGCGGGTCGAGGCACCCACGGCGGTGGCGGCGCCCGACATCGACGCGGACGTAGCCCCCGCGGCGTCGCCTTCCTCGGCGGACGAAACGCGCCTGCCCGGCGGCAGCCGGGGCCCCCGGGCCCGTTGAGGCCGACGGCGGCGGCCCGGTACGCCCTCGCCCGTCCCGTTTCGTGCCGCGGCGCCGCACGGTCCCCGCCGACGGCTCGCGTGGCACGTGGCTTGCTGCCGTGGAGCGGGCATGGGCCGGCGCAAGACGCGGTCGATCTCGAAAGCGGCGTGCACCCTCGTGGCGGTCGTGGCGGTCGTGGCGGCCGGGCCGGCGCGGGCCGACGGCCCCGTCTTGCGCACGAGCCTCTCGCCGCGCACGGGCCTCGGGGTCCGCCTGGTGCCACGGTTGGCCCTGCGTACCCGCGTCGGCGTGCCCGTCGTCGTCTCGGGCGGTCGGGCCGTGGCGGTGGCCGCGTCCGGCGACCTGGTGGGCGCGCTCGGCCGGCGCTTCGGGCTGTTCGTGGGCTACCGTTTTTCGGACGGGCCGATCCCCATCGAGGGGCCCTACCGGCGCGAGCACCGGGCCCGGTTCGGCGGCCTCGTGCACGGGCTCGGCCGTCGGGTCCTCGCGGCGCACCGCCTGACGGTGGGCTTGCGTGCCGTCACGCCCGCGGGTGGTCGAGGTCCGGTGTTCGCCCTCCGGATCGACAACGAGACCTCCGTGACCGTCGTGGCGCATCCGGCGGCGCGCTGGTCGGTGACGGCCGGGTTCGCCACGAGCCCGCTTTCGGGCTGGGACGACTTCTTGCAGCTACGGCCGTCGCTGTCGATGCACGGCACGGTGGGCTTTGGGCGGTCGGCCCGAATCGACGGGCCGGCCTTCGAGCTGGGCTACGTGGCCGCGGTCGAGGCCGGATTCTTCCCCGTGGCACTCGTGCGCAAGGCGGCGACCGCAGGGGGTGGGGGGGTGGATCTGGTGGTCCACCTCGCCTTGTCCGGGCGGTTCTGACGGCCTATGCTCGCCGCTCCATGAGTGACGAAAAGCGGACGAAGGTGCTCATCCTGGGCTCGGGGCCCGCCGGCTACACGGCAGCGGTCTACGCCGCGCGGGCGGAGCTTGCCCCCATCGTGCTGGCCGGTCCGGAGCCCGGCGGGCAGCTTACGACCACGACGGACGTGGAGAACTACCCCGGCTATCCGAAGGGGATCACCGGGCCGGAGATGATGGAGGAGTTTCGGGCGCAGGCGGAGCGCTTCGGCACCGAGGTGATCTACGACATGGGACGGACGGTGGACCTTTCGTCGCGTCCGTTTCGCGTGACGGGGGATCTGGGCACGTACGTATGCGACGCGCTCATCGTGGCGACGGGAGCGTCGGCCAAGTGGCTCGGGCTCGAGAACGAGCAGCGGCTCCGGCTTTCGGGGGGTGGCGTGTCGGCCTGCGCCACGTGCGACGGGGCCTTCTACCGCGGGCAGGAGGTGGCGGTGGTCGGAGGCGGGGACACGGCCATGGAGGAGGCGCTGTTCCTGACACGCATGTGCAAGAGGGTGCACGTCATCCACCGGCGCGATGCGTTTCGGGCCAGCAAGATCATGCAGCGTCGCGTACTCGCGAGCGACAAGATCGAGGTCCACTGGAACCGGCGCGTCGTGGACGTGCTGGGCGCGGAGGCGGTGGAGGGGGTGCTGCTGGAGGACACGGTCACGGGGGACCGCGAGCGGCTGGACGTGACGGGGCTTTTCATCGCCATCGGCCACAAGCCCAACAGCGACCCGTTCGCCGGCAAGCTCGACATGGACGAGGCCGGCTACCTGGTGACGAAGCCCGGATCGACGAACACGAACGTCCCCGGCGTGTTCGCGGCGGGGGACGTGGCCGACAAGGTGTACCGCCAGGCGGTGACGGCGGCCGGCACGGGCTGCATGGCGGCCATCGACGCCGAGCGTTTCCTGGCGGAGCAAGAGGCCTAGCAAGGCCGCGGGGGGGCCCGGGCGCGCCGGTGGTTTCGTCGCGGCGTCCGGTGCTGGTATCCTCACGGGCGATGGCCACCGGGCTTGAGGAACTCGGCATCACGGACGACGGCGAGCCCACGCCGATCGCGCGTGCGGACGCGGCGCCGGTGGCGCCCTCGGCCGGTGGAACCGACGGTGCCGGTGAGGACATCGAGACGCTGCTGGCGTCGATGCCCCTGTTCGACGGCCTGTTGCCGGCGCACCTGCGGCGCATCGGTTCGCTGACGGAGGTGCGCGACGTGCCGAAGGGGGAGGCGGTCTTCCACCACGGGGACCCGGGTGACGGGTTGTACCTGGTGTTGTCGGGGGCGATCCGGATCAGCCGCAACGTCAGCGGCATGGGCGAGGAGGCGCTCGCGATCCTGCGGCCCGGGCAGTACTTCGGCGAGATGTCCATCGTGGACGACGCCCCCCGGTCCGCCGACGCCATCGCACACGAGTCTTCGCGCCTGTTGCGGTTGTCGAAGGACGATCTGCGCGACCTGATGTTCGTCGATCGCGAACTGGCTTACGAGTTGCTGTGGCGCTTCGTCCGTACCCTGTCGGCGCGCCTGCGCGAGTCGAACGACCGCCTGCTGATGCTGACGGTCAGCTCCAAGTTCTAGGCGCCGTTGGGAGCGCCGGCGTGGGGCGTGCCGCGGACGCAAACGGTGCGGCGCCCCACGTGCAAAGCCCCATCATCATCTTACGTGCGATGCCGCGCGCCGTTCCCGGTTCCGCCGTCGAGCCGATCCCCTGGCCGGTGGTGGCGGCGTGGGTGCTCGGCGTCCACGCGGCACTGCCGCCGGTGCTCGCGGCGGTCTCCCGTTACGACGCCCGAATCGCCCTGGGGGTGTGGGGGGCGATCCACGTGGGGTGGCCGGTGGTCCTTTGGTTCGTTCGCGCGCGGCTGGCCGGGCAGTGGGTAGAGGCGGGCCTGTTGTGCGCGCTCGGGCACGTCGTGACGCTGGCCTCCGCCGCCGTCGTCGCCGTGGTGGGGCACGCGCTGGGGTCCTGACGACCCCCACGTGCGGCCAGTGGGACGCACGAACGGCGCGATGACCGCCCGAACCTCCGGGCGCGCCGCCGCGCCGTCTCGCGGTGCCGGCATGGGCCCCGCCGGTAGGGGTGGGCGGGCCGGCCTAGAAGCCA
>JALSIN010000453.1 GCA_026989935.1 Polyangiaceae bacterium
CGCGGCGCCTTCGAGCTCGCCGTGGACCTGGCCTTTTCGGGCCCCCTCGTCGTGGTCGGACCGAACGGCGCGGGCAAGACCACGCTCCTGCGCGCCGTGGCCGGCCTGGTCGAGGGCGCGACCGGTCGGATCGTCGTCGGCGGTCGCCCGTGGCTCGACACGCAGCGCGGCGTGGCCCTGCCCCCCGAGGCCCGCCGCGTGGGCTACGTGCCGCAAGGGCTCGCCCTGTTCCCACGCCGCTCGGCCCTGGACAACGTCGCCTTCGGCCTGGCCTTCGGACGCCCGCGTCTTCCCCGCGCCGAGCGGCACCGGCGGGCCCGGGCCCTGCTGTCCGACCTGGGCGCGTCGGATCTGGCCGAACGCCCGGCCCGCACCCTGTCGGGGGGCGAGGCCGCCCTCGTGGCCCTCGCCCGCGCCCTCGCCCGTGCCCCCGATCTGTTGCTGCTCGACGAGCCGCTGGCGGCCCTCGATGCGGCACGCCGCCGCCGCACGCGCCGCTTTCTGTCCGAGACGCTGGCGCGGATCGGCGTCCCCACCCTGTTCGTGACGCACGACGCCAACGACGTGCGCGGGCTCGCGGGATCGTGCGCCGTGTTGGAGGGCGGGCACATCGTTCAGCATGGAACGTTCTACGACCTCGTGCGGCGGCCCGCCACGGCCTACGTCGCCGAGCTCGTCGGCGCCGAGGCGTCCTCCGAGGGGCCCGCCGGCACGACGGCCCACACCGCGGCCAGGGATCCCTGATCGAGGACGAAGCCCGGATCCCCCCGGCGCGGCGCCACACGGGTGCACGTGCCCTGGGGCTGCAGAGGATCGTACAGATCCACGGCCAACACGCGGATGCCGCGCGCATCCCCGGCGCGCACGAGATCCTCGAAGGTGGCGCGTTCGCCGCCCAGGACGGGCGGAGCCAGCCGCCGGAGCCTGCGCCCCCGCGCCGAGAGGATCGTGGTGTAGATCGCGTCGAATCCGGGCACGATGACGGACTGGAACAAGAACAGCGACCGCAGCTCGTCGAAGGCATGGACCTCGACCCGGCCGGCCACGTCCGGGTAGCGGCGGGCGAGCTCGCCGGACAGCCGGCGGGCGAGTTCCACCTCCGAGACCTCCACCAGCAGCCGCGGGGGCGACCAGCGACGGTGGCGGGCCAGGCCGAGGATCTGGAACAACGCCGACACGGTACGTGCGTCGGCCCGGCCGTTCGGATCGGCCACGAACACCACGGCCGGCGCCTCGCACACGGACCCGAACCCGCCGGGGAGGTCCGAAAGCTGGGCCGCGTCGAGCACCGGCGCCACGTGCACGTGCACGGTGCCGCGGCCGCGGCCGCACACGTACGCCACGTCGTCGTCGCGGACCTCGAACACTCCGCTTTCGTGCTGGGCACGGGACAACGAACAAGCCAAGGCGTGTGCCTCGAGGCGCCGCCGCGCGCGGCCGGCCGCGGCGGCGTCCTCCACCAGCACCAGCACGCGCCGGGAAGGGTCGGCGCGCAGCACGTCGGCGACGAGGTGCGCCGTCCCCTCCCGGAACCCGACCACGACCGTGGCACCCGCGGGGATCGGGCCGGGCGCCCGGGGGCGAAGGTCCCACTCGAACGACGGAGCGGGCGCGGACACCGGCGCGCGGGCACCATCTTCGACCAGCGCGCGGGCGCCGGCGACGTTGTCCGCCACGACGACGACCCCGCGCACCGGATCGGTCGGCACCGGGTCCGCTCCGCCGAAGTACACGGTCCAGCCCCCGTAGGACTCGTCGTCCTGCGGTCCGCACAGCAGCGCCAGGGGCACCACCGAACGCGACGTGACGGACAACCCCCGGGCCACGAACGGGGCGAAGGCGGTACGGGCGTCCGCCGGCAACCACGCCGGCCGCGGCGTCCGGAACGACAGCGCCGTCGCGTCGAAGATCACCGTGTAGATCTCCCGCCCGTGGCTCGACAACAGCTCCGTCAGCAGGCGCCCGGCCCCCGGCTCCCGCAGCAGGCACGACCAGAACAGCCCCAGCAGTCGCTCGGTCGGGACGGCGAGCCCGCGGACGCTACGCATCCGCGCCACGGCGCCGGCCGCGGCGGCCAGGTGGGCCTCGTCGAGAATCTCGGCCAGCACGAGGCGCTTTCGATCGTCGGGATCGTGCGCCTCGTCGAGAGCGGAAGCCAGGAAGAAGAGCGTCTCCACCGTGCGCGCGTCGGGGTCGGCGCGGGCGTGGTCGGCCAGCAACAGCAGCCGGCGCGCCCGATGCCCATCGACGCGCTCAAGGAAGTCCTGCTCCCGCTCCGTGACGGCGCGGTAGACCACCCGGGCGAAGTCGCGCCGCTTGAGGAACGGCGGCTCTTCCTCGTCGGCCCCGGCCACCACGAAGTCCGGCGCCACCGTGCCCGAAAGGCCGTCCCACAGGTGCCGCAGGGACGCGGGCGATCGAAACGCGCGCCGAAGCCCCTCCGACTTGCGGTAGAACCCGAACAGCTCCCGCAGTAGCAGTTCGACCCGGGCGTCGGCGTGGACGATGACCGTGTGCCCGGAAAGGCCGGGCGGCCGCGTGCGCCCCAGTTCCACCAGCTCGCGCACCACGTCGGTGCCCAGACCGATCAGGAACGAGACCAGGAACAGGCCGAAGACGGTCAGGCCGAAGCTCACGACGAGCGCCACGATCGAGGCGGGCGAGGCCAGCATGTTCCCCGGGTCCTGGATCTGCCGAAACGACCACCACAGCAGGGCGAAGAACCGGCGGTCCTGCGCCGTGACGACTCCGTCGCCGTCGAAGTCCACCGCGTCTGCGCCCAGGTGATGGATGAGCGTCGCGCCGGCGAACGACATGATCCCCACCGTCCCTCCCATCCACAACACCTGTTGCCACCGCTCCCGCCGCGACACGACGACCCACAGGTCCCTGGCCAGCGGCGCCCAGTAGCCGGCGAGCAGCAACATGCGGCTGAGGCGGAACAGCCGCAGCCAGCGGGCCTCGCCCCAGGCGTCGGGGATCGGCGCGAACGACACGAGGGCGAGGAAGTCGAGCACCAGCAAGCTCGTGGCCCAACCCCCCGGGCGGGTACGCCCGCGGCGCCGCCGATCCCAGTGGACGTACACACGTGCGGCGAACTCGACGCCGAACAGCGCGGCGAACCACCCGGCCGGGGCGATGCGCTCGCTCGCCGGCAAAAGGCTCGCGACGATGGCGGCGCTGAGCACGAGCCGCACGGGGCGTGCTTCGAGCACCCCGTGGATCCAGTCTGCGGCAAAGCGCCGGTCCCGGGTTCCCGGCCGCTCGTCGTTCGTAGCCCGCACCGGCCGCCGATCATACTCGCTCTCCGTCGGCCCACGAAGCCGCGCGCCCGCGACCCCTTCGCCGTCGTCCGGGGTCGCCGGCCCGCGCCCCGGCCCTCCGGCGCCCGCCCCGCACGCCCCGGGCGCGCAAGACACCGCCGATGCCCGTGGTGTCGCGCCGACGGCCATGCTAGGCCCATCCTGTGCCACCGTCCCGTCGCTCCCCCTGGCCTTTGCTCCTGCTCGCGGGCCCCGCCTGCACCACGATAACCTCACCCGCCGAGCCGTCCTTCGATCTGGAGGTCCGGATCGAGAACATCGGGGCCCCCCAGCCCGCGTCCTGCGGCCCCTACGACCCGCTCGTCGCACCCGGGTTGTACGCGATCGCGCCCCGCGGCACCCCCCTGTTCTCCACGGACGCGCCCGACCCGGGACACGGCCTCGAACCCCTGGCCGAGGACGGAGACCCCTCCCCGCTCTATGCGTACGTCCGGGAGAACGATGCGCCCATGGACGCGGGGGTGTTCGACACCCCCGACGGGACGTACCAGTCCGGCGCGATCCAGCCGGGGGATGCTTTTTCGTTCTCGGTGACGGTCCACCGGGGGGACCGCCTGTTCCTCGCGGGCATGTACGTGCAGAGCAACGATCTGTTCGTGGCCACCCCGCCCGAGGGTCTCGTCCTGTTCGACGGCGACGACCCGATCACCGGCGTCCGCGACGGCGCCCTCGCCCTGTACGACGCCGGCACCGAGGTCAACGAAGAGCCGGGCTGCGGGCCGAACCAGGCCCCGCGCCAGGCGGCCCCGGGCGAGGGCGCCGTCGAGTCCGCCCCGGTCGATCTCGTCGAGGCGCGCCAGGACGGCTTCTCCTATCCCGCCGTCGCCTCGATCCTGCGGCTTTCCATCGACGCGGCGAACCCGTAGCCGGCGAGCGACACCCATGGCGACGCTCACCATCGGTGACCGGGCCCCGGCCTTCGCGCTGCCGGACCCCGCCGGCGAAACCGTCACCCTCGATGCGCTGCTCGAAGGGACGAAGGCGCTCGTCCTGTTTTTCTATCCGAAGGACGAGACCCCCGGCTGTACGGCCGAGGCGTGCAGCTTCCGCGACCGGCACGAAGCCTTCGTCGAAGCCGGCGCGAAGGTGGTGGGGATCAGCGACGATCCTCCCGCCTCCCACGCGACCTTTCGCGAGCGCCACCACCTTCCGTATCTGCTGCTGTCCGACGAAGGCGGCCGGGTGCGCCGCGCGTTCGGCGTCCGCCCCACCCTCGGCCTGTTGCCGGGCCGGGAGACGTTCGTCCTCGACGGCCGGGGAGTCGTGCGCGGCCGCTTCCGTTCCCAGCTTCGGGCGCGCGCCCACGCCAAGGAGGCGCTCGATCTCGTCCGCGCACTCGTCGCCGCGCCGCCCGGCGGCCCGTGACCGGCCCACCTCAAGTCGGATCGCGGCCCCCGGCTTGGGATGCTTCCAGGAGAAAGTACTGCAGGTAGCTCGGCGGCGCGTGGTCTCCGAACGCGTTGATCCGTGGGTCCCGCCGGCGCAGGCGGCCGAGGGTGTCCTCGTCGAGGGGCGCCCCCATCTCTCCGACAGCCAGGGTGGCACCCGCGCGGACCCGGTCCGGACCGTCGCATTCCGAGGCCGGCGCGCCGGCGTCGATCCCGAGGTCAGCCAGGCGCCGGGTCCACGTCGCATCGAACCGCTCCACCATCCGCACGAAGTCCTCCTGGTAGGCGCGCACCATCGACGATGGCATGTGATGCATGACGGCCATCAAGAGCGCCGGCTTCGCGCCGCGCTCGGCCTGGGGTGTCAGGCGCGTCCCCAAAAGGCGCGCAAACCCGCGGCACAGCGCGTCCATCTGCGCGCCGGGATGCAACTCGGGGCGCCGGTACCAGGGGACGAACGAGGTCTGCACCCGCCGGACCGTATCGGTTGCCCGATCGTGGACCAAAAGCCCCTCCTGTTCGAGCGACCCCACGGCGGAGCGGACCCGATTCGTATCGGATCCGGTCGGCAGGACACGCTCGAGGTCGGCGATGCGCTTGGGCCCGTCGTCGAGCAGGTGCAAGACGCGGCGCCGCAGGTTGAACATGGGATCGGGCGGCGCCCCCGCCTCCGCACGCCGGCGGTGCCGGTACTGCTTGACCGTGCGCAGGCTCGTGCCCAGGGCCGCGGCCACCTTCGGCGCGGTGCCGTAGCGCTCCTCGGCCCGCTCGAACAGGACCTTCCCGAAGCGCTCGCGCGCCTGGTTCCACGTCACGTCCAGGTCCAGGACCACCTCCGCCGCCATCCCCAGCACCGCGTCGAGGATCGAAAGGGCCCGCGCGTCGGCGTCGGCCGGTTCCTCGCCGGCGGACGGGGCGCGCCCAGCCTCGTCTACGCGGTCTTCGGCCATGGGAGCATGGTACCGGCCCTTTCGACGCTGCCCAGAGAAAACCCACCATATCTGAGGTTCCTCACATGCCCCAGTGGCGAACCCGGGGTGAGCCCCGTAGGAAGCCAATCTGCGCAGAAGGCGCGGGCGCGCCACCGAGCGATCTTTGCTACGCACCGCGCCCGTGGGACCCCTCGACGCCCCCCCCAAGCTCGACGACGACGGGCGCTCGCAGATCCAGCGGCGCCGCACGTTCGCCATCGTCAGCCACCCCGACGCGGGCAAGACGACCCTGACCGAAAAGCTCCTGCTGTTCGGCGGAGCGATCCAGGTGGCCGGCGCCATCCGGGCCCGGCGGGCGGCCCGCCACGCCGTCAGCGACTGGATGAAGATGGAACAGGAGCGCGGGATCTCCGTCACCACCTCCGTCATGACCTTCCCCTATCGGCTGCCGAGTTGGCCGGCCGACCATCCCCCGGCCCTCGTCAACCTGCTCGACACCCCAGGCCACGCCGACTTCGGCGAGGACACCTACCGCGTCCTCACCGCCGTGGACGCGGCCTTGATGGTCATCGACGGCGCCAAGGGGGTGGAGTCGCGCACGGAGAAGCTCGTCGAGATCTGCCGCATGCGCGACACGCCGATCCTGACCTTCGTCAACAAGCTCGACCGCGAGTGCCGTGATCCCCTGGAACTGTTGGACGAGATCGAGCAGAAGCTCCAGATGGCGTGTGTGCCCCTGACCTGGCCCATCGGGATGGGCAAGGGCTTTCGCGGGGTCTACGACCTCGAACACCGCCGCGTGGTCCTGTTCGAACGGGGCGACGGTTCACAGGTGCCGCGCGCCGTGGAGGTCGAAGGGCTCGACGATCCCGCCCTTTCGTCGCTGCTCGGTGGCGACGTCGAGGCCCTCGCCGAGGAGGTGACGCTCCTGTCCGAGGCGGCCCCCCGCCTCGACGTCGAGGCCTTCCGCGCCGGCCGCCAAACCCCCGTGCTGTTCGGATCGGCGGTCAACAACTTCGGGGTGCAGCAGGTCCTCGAAACCTTCATCCGCCTCGCGCCGCCCCCGCGCCCGCGCACCGCCGCCACCGGGACGGGTGCCTGGAAGCCCCACGAGACGGAGCCTGCGCCCGAGCGCGCCGTCGAACCCGACGAGGCTCCGTTTTCCGGGTTCGTGTTCAAGATCCAGGCCAACATGGACCCGAGACACCGGGACCGGATGGCCTTCCTGCGCGTGTGCTCAGGGCGCTTTCGCCGCGGGATGAAGGCGCTGCACTGCCGCCTCGGGCGCGAGATCGGGCTGGGCAACGCGCTGACCTTCTTCGCACGCGACCGTGAGATCGCGGAAGAGGCCTACGCCGGGGACATCCTCGGGATCCCCAACCATGGGACGATCAAGATCGGCGACACCTTCACCGAGGGCGAGGTCATGCGGTTTTTGGGCATCCCGAGCTTCGCGCCCGAGATCTTCCGTCGGGTGGTGCTCCAAAGCCCCCTGAAGGCCAAGGCCCTCGCGAAAGGTTTGCTCCAGCTCGGCGAGGAGGGGGCGGTCCAGGTGTTTCGTCCCATCGGGGGCGGCCCGTTCGTGGTGGGGGTGGTGGGCCAGCTCCAGCTCGAGGTCATGCGCCACCGGCTCGCCGAGGAGTACGGGGTCGCGGCCGACTACGAGCCGTCCGAGGTTGCCCTTGCCCGCTGGGTCCTGCCGCCGGAGGACGTCTCCGCCTCCGAGGCCCACGCGATGATCGACGAGTTTCGGCGCAAGCACGGCGCGAACCTCGCCGAGGACGCCCACGGCGACCTGACCTACCTCGCCCCGAACAAGTGGAACCTCGAGCGGATCCAGGAGCGATGGCCCGATCTTCGGTTCGTGGACACGAAGGAACACATCTGAGCCGTCCCCCTTCCGGCCGGCCGGGACCGTCCCCGCCCCCCGCCCGCCGTGCCCAAGACGGCCCCCGGCTGCTACCCTGGTGCAGGCATGGACGAGCGCCCCACGCCGGTGCCGCCCTCGGGGCCGGAGACGTCCGAGACCGAAGGCGGCGGACTCGCGCAGCTTTGGCGCCTTCTGCTCGTGCTGCGCCGCCGGTGGATGGTGGTGGTCGCCTGCACCTTCTTCGGCCTGGCGGCGGCGCTGGTCGCGGGCGCCACCCTGCCGCGCAAGTGGGAGGCGCGGGCCAGCGTGGTGCTGCACATGAGCGGGCCGCAGATCCTCGACAAGGTCAAGGGGGTCACGGAGGACGCCGAAGGGAGAATCCTCGCCTACCGCGAGTACTACCAGACCCAGCGCCGGATCATCGCGAGCCGCACCATCGCGGCCAGTGCCCTCGAAAAGCTCGGCCT
>JALSIN010000454.1 GCA_026989935.1 Polyangiaceae bacterium
CTCGCGCACGAAGCCCGGCGACGCCTTGTTGTCCCCGTAGGGGAACACCAGGCGCCCGTCCTCGACGCGCAGGTCCGACGGGCGCACCCGGTAGGTGGCGAGCTTGGGCAGCACGGCCACCCCCTGCCCGGGGTCGGCCCGGTTCGTCACGGTCAGGCCGTCTTCGAGCCGCGCGGCCATGGCGTCGAGGGCATCGGGTTCGGCCTCCACCACGAACACCCGATAGGGTTTCTTGTCGCTCGAAAGCTCGCCGAAGGGGCGGCCGAGCGACGCGACGCGCGCGCGCGCCTCGTCGGCCCCGGGCACGCTCTTCTTGCCCACCTGCACCATCGCCACGGGCAGCCGCACGACCACGCGCAACACGTCCCCGGCTTGCGGCGTGACGGGGCCGTCCGAGCCGTCGAGGTCCCCGCGCCCCCCCTGCAAGAAAGCGACGACCGAGGCCGGTGTCACGTCCACCACGCGCACGAGGTGCTCCCGCTCGAAGAAGGTCTCGAGCCAGGGATACGCCCCGTGGTCGCCGAGCCGGCGCATCCGCCCCTCGAAGGCGCCCTCGAAGGTGTTGGTGACCGTCTCGCTCTTTGGGCGCGGAATCGCCACGAACAGGCTGCCGCCGGCCTCGACGATGCGCCGGTAGCCGATGAAGCGCTTCTTCGTCTCGAGGCGCACGGCGTTTTGCACGTCGGGCGTGCCCCGCAACCGCACGAAGTGGTTGTCGAGCCCGGGCGGCATCGTTCCGTCCCGTACGAGGTCGGCCGCGTGCCCCAGATCCTCGGGCGTGTCCGAGCGCAGCCAGTAGCGGAAGTCGGGCCACATGGTCACGAGCATGAAGATCCCGACGGCCACCACCACGAGCGACAAAACCGGCGACCGCCCGCCGCGCCGCGGCAGCGTCACGGGTTCGTCGTCGCCCTCGTGCCCGAGCCGGGCGAGCACGCCGTCGATCCCGTGCCGGGCCAGCAGGGCCACGTCCTCGTCGTCGTCGGCCGCCTCGGCCCCGGTCTCGGCGGCATCGGCAGGCACCGCACCTGCCGACTCGGGTGCTTCGATCGAGGACGCATCCCCCCCACCGCCCGGGGCCGCCCCGTGCGCACCTTGCGAATCGGCCCCGCCGGGGGCCGCGCCGCCGCCGGGTGGATGCTCGTCTTCGGGCACGTTCGGGGTCCCGTGTACCACGCCCCACACCGACCGCGCACGGCCCCGAAGGTTCCCGCGCCCGCGCGGTTTTTGGGCCCGATGCGCACACTGCGCCCGCGGCGGGGGCCCAGATCGGGCCGACTTCAAGCGCGGCGGGCCGGCGGACGAAGCGCCCGAGGGTGAGACGGCTCGCCCTCACGGCCGTGCTCCTGGCCGCGGTCCCGGAAGTCGCCCGCGCCTCCCCACGCGCGATGACCACGGAAGATCTCCTCGAGGTCCGCCGCGCGGACGTCCTTCCCCACGGGACGTTCTCGTCGCGCCTTTCGACGGACTACGGCGAGCGCCTCGATCGGCGCAACCGCGCCGCCCAGGCTGGCGCCATGTTGACACGCGCCCTCGTGTCCGACGCCACCTTCGCCGTCGGCCTGTTCGACCACCTCCAGCTCGAGGCGGCGCTTCCGCTCGTTTTGATCCAGCACGGGACGCTCGCGGCCAACGACGGTGGCGACCCGTCCCCGCTGCGGGGGGCTGGCTTGGGCGACGTGCCCTTCGGCGCCGCGGCCACCTTTCTCGCCCTGCCGGCCCGCGGGGTGGGTCTTGGGGCCGCCTTCGACGTGATCGCGCCGACGGCCACGGTCCCGCGGGCGACCTACGAACGCGGCTGGCGCTTCCTGCCGCAGCTTCTCTTTTCGGCCCAGGGCGGCCGCTTCGAGTTCCACGCCGCGGCGGGCTACCTGGCCCGCCCGCGCGCCACGGTGGGCCGCGTGGTCGTGGACGACGCGGTCACCTACGGGCTCGGCGCCCGGGTCCCCCTGGGGCCGCGCCGCCTGGCCGCCTTCCTGGGGGAGGCCCTCGGGGAGATCGCCGTGCGGCGCGCCGGTGCCTCGACCGTGAAGATCCGCGCATCCTTCGAGGTCCGCACCCGCGCGGGCCCCGTGCTGGTCTTCGGTGCCTACGCCGCCCCGTTGCTCGCGCCGGGCCAGGCCTCGGTCGGGGCCACCTTCGCCGTGGGCTACACCCCGCCCCACCGCGTGGGCCGCTCCCGCGCGTTCGAGGGGACCGAACAGATCCCCACCGGCGCGCTCATCGCCCGCCACCGCGCCTTCGTGCCCGCCGCAGAGGGCGACCCGGCACCGCGGCTGGCGCGGGCCGAGACGGCGGACGCGGACGGCGACGGGCTGCGCGACGAGGCGGACCGCTGCCCCCACGTGGCCGAGGACCGCGACGGCTTCGAGGACGGCGACGGCTGCCCCGACGGCGACGACGACCGGGACGGGATCGCGGACGCCCACGACCGCTGCCCGCGCGAGCCCGAGGTGCGCAACGGGTTCGAGGACGACGACGGCTGCCCCGACGTGCGGTTCGCCGGCGGCGGCCGGACGCTGCCGCGATTCGACCCGGACTTCGCGCTGCCGGCGCTGGTGTTCGAGGCCGAGCGCGCCGACGCCCACCCGGCGCTGCGCGCCCAGGTCGAGCGGCTGGCGGAGATCCTGCGGCTCAACCCGTGGATCGAGCGCCTCGAGATCGAGGTCCGGGTGCAGGACACGGCCGCCCCCGCGCGCCTGGCCCGCCTGGCCGACCTGCGCGCCCGGCTGCTCGTGCACCTGCTCGAGCGCGCGGGCGTGGACCCGGCGCGGGTGGTCGTGCGGCCGCCGCGGTCGGTGCCGGCCGGACACCCGGTGCGGGTCCGTCTCACCGTGGCTCGCCGCGCCGAGGCCGAGGCCGCCGGGGCCGCCCGCGCCGTCGCGGTCGCCGGACCGCGCGGCGCCGCCCCCTGACGCCGCCCCCGCCGCGCCCGCCGGGCACGCGGCGGCCGGCGCGCGACGGGCCCCGGGGGACGGGCACACCGCCCCCCGGACGGCTCGTGCCGGCCCATTCGCGTCCGCGCTCGATCGGCGACGGCCGGCGCCTCGACGCTGCACACGGCCTGGAACCGGTGCATCCATCGGCCCCCGTGCGAGGCCGCCGCGCGCCGACGGCCGGCGACGGGCGGGATCGGTTCGCAGGCGGGCCCCGCGAGCGCGACGCGGCCGCCGATCCGGGATCCGACGTGCCCCGCAACGGGCGCGCGTCCGCGCACCGGACCGGTGCCCCTCATCGCCCGGCCGCCGGCGGCGCGCCGACGGCCGGCCGCGTGCGCCACGACACGGCGCGCCCTACGACCCCGGACCAGGACCGCGCCACCACCTCGATGCGGTTGCCGCCGGGCTCGAGGGGCACCTCGAAACGCACCTCGAGCCGGGTCGGCCGGGTGCCCGGTTCCGCCGCCCGATACGCCCGTTTTTGATCCCACCTGGACTCTTTCGTCCCGCGCGCGAGCACGTACACGTCGCGCACCCCCTCCGCGGCCTCCACGGTCCCTTCGAGGAGCACGCGCCCACCCGGGTCGGTGCCCGCGGCCGGCGCGATCGAAAGCCCGATCCGCGGCGGCGCGAAGGCGGGGACGGGATCGACCGGCACGGCTCGGGCCCGGCGCGCCGCGGGCGTCACGAGGTCCTGGGGCACGTAGCCGAACAGGCCGCCGCGCCGGGTGCCCACGGCCACGAAGGGCCCCACGCGACCGATCACCGGCAGCACGGTCCCCGCCGGCGCCTGCGCACGGGGCCGGGCCTGCGGATCGGCAGCCGCGAGCAGGCGCACCGGCGCCGTGGCCACCACGGCCGCCTCCGCCGGGCGGAAGCGGGCGCCAGACGACCGCACCGGCAGCTCGACCGGATGCTCGAACCACACCCCCGACGCCCCGTCGAAAACACCGAGATCGAACGAAAGGATCGCGTCCGGATCGACGGCGGCCTCCGCCACCTCGACGATCACGTCCCCCGTCTTGTGCCGGCCCGGCGCGATGGCGCCCAAGACCACCTCGTCACCGGCAAACGTCGCCTTCGGCCCCAGCCGCGGGTGCAGCCGCACCGACACCGCGCGGGCGGCCGCCGGCCCGTCGTTCGCCACGAGGAAGCGCAACCGCACCCGCTCGCCCGGCCCGACGATCCCGTCGCCGTTGCCGCGCACGGACGGGTCGTGTGCGAGCGACGGGGCGTCGAGGACGAGCACGTCCGCGGTCAGGTGGGGCCGCGGGCCGCCGCGGGCCGCCACCGGCACGGACAGGGCGGCCTGGGGCGGGCGGTCGTCCGCGCCCAGCGCCACGGTGAAGGCGGCCTCGAAGGGATCGATCCCCCGGGGGATCGCCGCGGTCAGGCGGACGCGACGGCGCGCCCCCGGTTCGAGGCGGCCCACCAGCACCTCCAGGGCGTCGAGCTCCGGCCGGTCGGACCGCGTCGTCACGTAGACGCGGCAGGCGGGCGCGGCGCCCTCGTTCGTCACCTCGAACGCAAACGACCCGGCGGCCCCCGGGGCCGACGGTGCCGCCGGGCCGCGCACCCGGCGGATCGACAGCGCCGCCGGGCCGGGGCCGTCGCACGGCCGCCAGTCGATCCCCCGCGCCTGCAAGGCCGCCTCGAACGCCTGGCCCCGCGCGCGCTCGAAGTCGGCGAGCACGGCCGTTCGATCCGCCGCCCCGGCGAGGGCGAGGGCGAGGGCGGCCGCCAGGGTCACCTCCGGGTCGGGGTCCTCCCCGTCCTGCAGGTACGGCACGGTGTGGGGGGGCGGCGGCGGCGGGGGTTTGGGCTCGTGGCCGGCCACGCCGCGCAACCGCCCCCGTTGCCGTCTTCGCTCGAAGCGGTCGAGGTCGTGGAAGACCGCGCGCCCGGTGGACGGGTCGAGGGCCACGGGCAACAGGCGCAGGCTCGGCACGAGTCCCACGTCGTCGATGGGGCGGTCGCCGGCCAGGCGGTACTCCGCGACGGAGACCTTGAGGCCCAGGGTCCGGCCCGCCACCTCGGTCGGTTGCAGGAGTTGGACGGTGCCCTTGCCGAAGGTGGTCCGGCCGACCACGACCGCGCGCCCGAGGGCCCAAAGCCCGCCCGCGAGCACCTCGGCGGCGCTGGCCGTGTGCTCGTCCACGAGCACGACGACCGGCACCTGCGCCGGCAGGACCACCTCGGGCGTGGCGGCCGCCGTCTCGACCCCCCGGGCCGTGTGGACCCGCACCAGGTCCCCGCTCGGTACGAAGGCGTCGAGCAGCGCGGTCCCCTCGGCCAGCAGGCCCCCGTCGTTCCCGCGAAGGTCGAGCACGACCGCGCGCACCCCCGCCTGCACGAACCGCTCCAGGACGGCCCGACCGCGCTCGGCCGTGCCCTTCTGGAACGAGCGCACGCCCAGGACGCCGACCCCGTCCGCCGGCACCGTCTCCTCCACGTCGGGCAGCCGGATCTCGGCACGCACCACCGGCACGCGCAGGCGCCGGCCGGCGCGCTCGACGACGACGGTCACGGCCCGGCCCACGGGCCCGCGCAACAGGTCCCGGACCTCGACCGTCTTCATGCCGGCCACCGACCACCCGTCCACCTGGCGCACCACGTCCCCGACGCGAAGGCCCGCGCGCTCGGCCGGGCCGCCGGGGACGAGCCCGGCGATCGTCACGCCGCCCGGGCGGGCCACGATGGTGGCCCCGATCCCGCCGAAGACCCCCTCGGTCTTGACGGACAGCTCGGAGAAGGCCTCCGGCGGCAAGAGCACCGTGTGCGGATCGAGCCCCACGAACAGCGCGTTCGTGGCGTCGTAGACCAGCTTCCAGGCCGCCTCCGGCGCCGGCGCGAGGGTCTGCTCCACCACGGCCACGACCGCCCCGACCGCGCGCGCCGCGTCGTCGATCGTGGCGGGCGGCGCGACCGGCACCTTCTCGTGCACGCCCCGGACCCCCACGTCGATCCACGCCTCGTCGCCGTGGGTCCCGTACGACGCCTCGAGCTCGGGCACCACCACGGACAGCCGGCCCAGGGCGATCTCCAGCAGGCGCCGCGGCGGCACCCGGTCGGGCGCGTGGTGCAGGGACGCCACCGTGTGCGCCGCCCACGCCAGCACCGGGTAGGGCGCGTCCGCCCAAGCCGGTGCCCCCGTATCCCCGCCCCCGGCGTCCGCCCGGACCACGGCCGCCGCCGGCGGAGCCTCCCCCTCCACCGCGCGGTCGCGACAACCCCCGCACAGCGCGCCGAGCAACCCGAATATTCGCAAGGTGCGCAAGATCCGGCGGCCGAGCCACAAGGTGCACGCGGACACGAACCGCAAGCATAGCCGGACCACAAAGCAATCATGAGAAACTCTCGATGCTATGATTCGTGTCTTCCGTGCCGCGAGCGTGGGTTCGCCGGTATGAAACCACGAACGGATCGCCATGGCACGAAATCCGCATAAAAGTTGTGGCGGTGCTGCGCCACGCTCCCGCCCTCCTCCTGTCCGCCGCGCTGCTGGGGCCGTTCGGGTGCGCCGATGCGCCCATCGAGTCGGCGGATCTGCGCCCGGACGGGCAGCTTCGCCCCACGGTCTACCGGCAGGCGGGGTTTGCGCGGGCAGGGGCCGCGGTGCTCGAAAAGCGCCCGGTGACGCTGTCGGCGGTCCTGGCCGCCGAGGCCGACGGCCGTCTGTCCGACACCACGACGTTCGACGCGGGGGTGGGTGCGGTGCACCTGCATCTGCGCGCCGACGGCCTCGACGCCCCGCGCACGGTCGTGTTCCGCTGGACGAACCTCGACACGGGCACGCAGGTGGAGACACTCGGCGTCCTGTCGCCCGAGCCCGTCCTGCGCCGCGTGGCCTCTTTGTTCCTCGGCCCGTCCGACCGCGGCCGCTACCGCGTGGAGGTCCTCGGCCTGCCCGTCGAGGGCGAGCCACCCCCGGTCCTGTTCTTTCGCGAGTTCGAGGTGCGCGCGTCCGACCCCGCGCCGTGACTCGAAGGTGCCCCTGGTGAGTCGTCGGCGCCCGCAGCGAGCTGCGGGCGTCGTTTTTTCGCGGGCGCCGCAGCCGTCCCCTTGTCAAGGACGCACCGTGCCGTACGCTACGGGCGCCATGGCCACCGCCAGCTTGTCCCCCGAAGAAGCCGAGGTCTTCGCCCGCGGGCTCTACCACCTGGCCGCCCTCGACGGCGTCACCGAGGAGGAGCGCGCGCTGCTGTCCGAGTTCCTCCAGGAGGCCGGGCTCGCCTGCACCCTCGACGACCTCGGCGACCCGCCCTTTTCGCCCATCGAGGCGGCCCAGGTGCTGGAGACCTCGTTCCTGCGCCACCTGTTCCTGAAGACGGCCATCGCCCTGGTCCACGCCGACGGCACCTACAGTGACGCCGAGCGCCGCGCCCTGGGCGAGATCGCCGACGCCTTCGGCGTGTCCGCCGCGGACTTCGCCATGATCGAACAAGAAGGGGAGCGCGCGCGTCTATCCTGACGGGCGCGGGAATGGACGGGCGCCCGCCGTGGTTTCGTAGAACGGGCCCCACTCGACCACCGAACGCAAGGAGCATCCCATGGGCATCATGAGCTTCATCCGCAGCCAACTCATCGAGGTCATCGAGTGGCTCGACGACTCCAACTACACCCTCGTCTGGCGCTTCCCCGATGAGGACCACGAGATCAAGAACGGCGCGAAGCTCATCTGTCGCCCGGGGCAGGCCGCCGTGCTCGTCAACGAGGGCCAGGTCGCCGACGTCTTCGGGCCCGGCACGCACACCCTGAGCACACAGAACCTGCCGGTGCTCTCGCGTCTTCGAGGCTGGAAGTACGGCTTCGAGAGCCCCTTCAAGGTCGAGATCTACTTCGTCAGCCTGCGCCAGTACCTCGACCAGAAGTGGGGGACGTCGAACCCGGTCCTGGTGCGGGACCCGGAGTTCTCCGTGGGCGGGCGCCCTGGCCGCGTCCGGATCCGCGCCTACGGCGCCTACAACTTCGCGGTCTCGGATCCCGGCCTGTTCTTCCGGGAGATCGTCG
>JALSIN010000455.1 GCA_026989935.1 Polyangiaceae bacterium
ATGGCCGCCGTGGGTCTCGCCTCGAACCTGGCCGCCTTGCGCGCCCTGGCCACGGAGGGGATCCAGCGCGGCCACATGTCCCTGCACGCCCGGTCGGTCGCCATGGAGGCCGGCGCCGAGCCGCACGAGGTCGAGGCCCTGGCCGCGGCCCTCATCGCCTGCGGCGAGATCAAGGCCCAGCGCGCCGCCGTGCTCCTGGCCGATCTGCGACACCGCACCGACGACGCAACGCTCCAACGGAAAGACGAGTCATCATGATCGCCGCCACCGAACCCCGCCTGTACGCCGTTGCGCCCGCCGCCGGCGCCCGCGACGACGGCCCCGCGCAAGCCCCCCTGGAGGCCCCCGACGGCGCGCCCAAGGGGCCGTGGACCCTCGAAGCGGCCTATCGCTACTGCGAGCGCATGGCCGAGACCCACTACGAGAACTTCCCAGTGGCCTCGCGCTTCCTGCCGGCCCAACTGCGCCCGCACGTGGCGGCGATCTACGCCTTTTCGCGCACGGCGGACGACTTCGCCGACGAGCCGCGCTTCGAGGGCCGCCGGCGCCAGTGCCTCGACGCCTGGGACGCGCTGCTCGAGGCCTGCTACTACCGCGACGTCGATCACCCGGTCTTCTTGGCCCTGCGCGACACCGTCCGCCGCCACGACATCCCCATCGGGCCCCTGCGGGCGCTGTTGACGGCGTTTCGGATGGATCTGACCAAGCACCGGTACGCCACCTTCCAGGATCTGCTCGGCTACTGCCGCCACTCGGCCGACCCCGTGGGGCGTTTGGTGCTGTACGTCCACGGCTACCGGGACCCGGCCCTGCACCGTTTCAGCGACCAGATCTGCACGGCCCTCCAGATCGCCAACTTCCTGCAGGACCTGAGCGTCGATCTGCCGCGCGGGCGGATCTACCTCCCCGAGGAGGACCTCGTGCACTTCGGCGTACGCGAGGAGGACCTGTTCGCCGGCCGCAGCACGCCGGAGTTCATCGAGTGCATGCGCTTCGAGGTGGCGCGCACGCGGTCGCTGTTCGAGCGCGGCCGCCCGCTGATCCGGCGGGTGTCCCCCGGGCTGTCCATGGAGCTCGATGCCACCTGGCGCGGCGGGATGGCGATCCTCCAGCGGATCGAGGCCATGGGGTTCGACAGCCTGACCCGGCGCCCCACCCTCGACAAGCGCGACTTCGCCGGGATCGCCCTGCGTTCGTTGTTCTCCTTCGGCCGCCGTTTCCTGCGCGGCGACGCCTGACCCGCCCCACCGGCATGGACCCCGCCCCCGTGGCCTCCCTCGTCGATCGCGCCGTCCGGTTCGCCGGCGCCCTGCCGCGCCGGGGCGGCGCCGTCGTGCGCCGGCTGGCCCGCCGTTCCTCGTCCAACTTCAAGTTCGCCTTCTTCTTCCTGTCGCCGGCGCAGCGGGAGGCCCTCGGCCACGTCTACGCCTTCTGCCGCGTGGTCGACGACATCGTGGACGAGCGCGCACCGGGGGCGGCGGGCGTCGCCGAGGCGCGCGAGGCCCTCGACCGCTGGCGCCGCGAGATCGCCCGGATCTACGACGACCCCGCCGAGGGGGGCACCGCCCCCGAAAGCGAGCTGGGGCGCAGCCTGGCGGCCGCGCGCCGGACCTTCGACCTGCCGCGCTTCGCCTTCGAGGAGATCGTCGCGGGGGTCGAGATGGACCTGGACCGCTCGATCTACGACACCTACGACGATCTGCGGCTGTACTGCTACCGGGTGGCATCGTGCGTGGGTTTCTTGGCCCTGGCGATCTTCGGCGACCAGGGCGAGGCGGCCCGCCGCTACGGCGAGCACCTGGGGCTTGCGCTGCAGTACACGAACATCCTGCGCGACGTGGGCGAAGACGCCCTGCGCGGCCGCGTCTACCTGCCCGCCGAGCACCTGGCCCGCTTCGGCCTTTCGAGCGCCGACGTCCTGCGCCGCCGCTACGACGATCGCTTCGTGGCCGCGGCGCGGGCCTTCGCGGACCGGGCCGAGCGCGAGTACGCGGCCGCCTGGTCGCACCTTCCGGGCGCGAACCGCCGCGCGCTGGTGGCCGCCGAGGTGATGGGCCGCACCTACCACCGGATCCTCGACGAGCTACGGGCCCACGACTTCAACGTCTTCGCCCGATCGGCGGCCCTGCGCCGGCGGGACAAGCTGCGCGCGGCGGCCTCGGCCCTCGTGCACCTGGCGCTGCCTGCCGCCCCCGCCCCCACCGACCCCCCATGAGCGCCCCTTCCGTCCTCGTCGTCGGCGGTGGGTTCGCCGGCCTGTCCGCCGCCATCCGCGCCATCGAACTCGGCGCGCGGGTCACCCTCGTCGAAGCCACCCGCCACGGCGGCGGCCGGGCGCGCTCCTTCGAGGACCGCACGCTCGGGTGCACCATCGACAACGGTCAGCACCTGATGATGGGGTGCTACCACCACACCCGCGCCTTCCTGCGGGCCCTGGACGCCGAGAACCTGGTGGACTTCCAGCGCGACCTTACGGTCTCGATGGTCCGTCCCGGAGGAAATCCCTCGCGCCTGCGCTGCCCGGCCCTGCCGGCGCCGTGGCACCTGGGGGCGGGCCTTTTGGGCATGCGGGGGCTCGGGTGGCGCCACAAAGCCGTGGCCCTGCGGGCGGGGCTGCTGCTCGCCAGCGAGGTGCGCCGACCCGACGACACCGAGACCTGCGACGCCTGGCTGCGGCGCATGGGGCAGACCGCCGCCGTCCGCGCCCAGTTCTGGGAGCCGCTCATCTGGGCCACGCTCAACGAAGACCCCCTCGTGGCCAGCGCGGCCATGCTGCTGGCCGTGCTCGAACGGGCCTTCCTCGGCACGCGGGACGACTCCACCCTGGGCGTGCCGCGCCGCCCCCTTTCGGAGTTGTACGTCCCGCGGGCCCTCGAACGCATCGAGGCCGCGGGCGGGTCCGTCCACCTGGGCGATCCCGTCCGGCGCCTGCACGTCGAGGACGGCCGGGTCGCGGGGGTCACCACGCGCGGCGGACGGCGCTTCGACGCAGGCCGTGTGATCGCCGCCCTGCCGCCCCACGCCCTGCTCGAGATCCTGCCGGACGACTGGCGGGTCCACCCCGAGTTCGCCGACGTGGCGCGCCTTACCTACGCCCCCATCGTCAACCTGTGGGCCCGCGTGCGGCGCTCCCCCCTCGACGGCCAGCCCTTCGTGGGGCTCGTCCACTCGCCGATCCACTGGGTCTTCGACCGCACCCGCATCGAGGGCCGCGACGACGACGAACCCGTCCTAAGCTGCACGATCTCCGGGGCCTACGGCTTCTTGCGGGACACCGCCAAGAGCCTGCAGGACCTGTTCGTCGCCGAGATGCGGCGCTTCTTCCCGAAGGTCCCGGTGGAGGTCGTCGCGTTCAAGGCGATCAAGGAAAAGCGCGCCACGATCTCCCACGCGGCCGGCACCTACGGCCTGCGGCCGACAGTGGCGTCCCCCATCGCCGGCCTGTTCCTGGCCGGGGACTGGGTGCGCACGGGGATCCCGGCCACCATCGAGTCGGCCTGCCAGTCGGGGCACGAAGCGGCGGCCCTGGCGGCGCGCCCCGCGGCCGGCGGCTGGCAAGACGGCCCCAGGCCGCGGATCCGCGCGGTGCCGTAGGGACGAGGGCCCGCCGTTGACCCGGGCGGCCGGCCGCTGGATCCTTGCGAGCGCAGCGTGCCGGCCGAGTGCATCTTCGCCATCGACCTCGGGACCAGCGGTCCGAAGGTGGCGCTCGTGGACCGCGGCGGCCGGGTCCTCGCGTCCGGCGTCGCGCCCACCGAGGTGCGCACCCTGCCGGGCGGCGGGGCCGAGCAGGACCCCGAGGCCTGGTGGGCGGCCATCGTCGCGGCGGCGCGCGCGTGCATGGAGACGGCGCCGGAGGTGGCGGTCGCCGCGGTGGCGGTCACGGCGCAGTGGTCGGGGACCGTCGCCGTGGACGCGAAGCTGCGCCCCCTGCGACCGGCGATCCTGTGGATGGACACGCGCGGGGCGGCGGCGCTCGCCCGCCGCCTCGGCGGCCCGCTGCGCGTGGCGGGCTACGGTCCGGTGGCCCTCGCGCGGTGGATCGAGCGCACCGGGGGCGCCCCGGGCCATGCGGGCAAGGATCCCCTCGCGCACATCCTCTACCTGGCCGACGCCGAACCCGACACGTACGACCGGGCCGCCCTGTTCCTCGAACCGAAGGACTACCTCAACGCGCGGCTTACCGGCGTGGCCGCGGCGGGCTTCGACAGCATCGCCCTGCACTGGGTCACCGACAACCGCGACGCGGCGCACGTCCGCTACGACGACGACCTGCTGCGCATGGCCGGCCTCGATCGGGCCAAGCTGCCGGACCTTCGCCCGGCCACCTCGGTGCTGGCGCCCCTGGCCCCGGAACCGGCGCACGCCCTCGGCCTGCCCGCCGGGATCCCGGTGACCATGGGGACGCCGGACGTGCACGCCGCCGCCCTGGGCGCCGCCGGCGGGCGCGACTTCGCGGCCCACGTCTACCTGGGCACCTCGTCGTGGTGCGTCGCCCACGTGCCGTTCAAGAAGACGGATCTTCTGCGCAACATGGCCTCGCTGCCCAGCGCCCTGCCCGGCCGCTACCTGCTGCTCGACGAGCAGGAGACCGCCGGGGCCGCCCTTACGTTCCTGCGCGACAAGGTGCTGTTTTCTCCGGCCTTCGGGGCGGGCCCGCCCCCCGACGACTTCTTCGCCCGCCTCGACGCCCTGGCGGACCAGGCGGACGTGGGGGCCGGGGGCCTGTGCTTCGGGCCCTGGCTGTACGGCGAGCGCACGCCGGTCGAGGACCCGTACGTGCGCGGCGGGTTCGTGGGGCTTTCCCTCGACCACGGGCCGCCCCACCTGGCCCGCGCCGTCCTGGAGGGGATCGCGATGAACACCCGCATGCTCGTCGGGGCGGTGGAGCGCTTCTGCGGCCGCCCGCTGCGGGTCCTGCGCCTGGCGGGCGGCGGGGCACGCTCACGCGTGTTCGCCCGGATCTACGCGGACGTGCTCGGCCGCACCATCGAAGCGGTGGAAGACCCGGTCCACGTGGGCGTGCGCGGCGTGTCGGCCCTGGCCTTCATCGCCCTGGGCGCCCTGGATCCCGACGCCCTGTCCGACGAGATCCCGCTCGCCTTCACGGTCCACCCCGACGAGACCCGCGCGGCCCGGTACGATGGGCTCTACGACGAATTCCGCCGCACGTTCCGGTTCCTGCGCCGACGCGCGCGCCGCCTGCACCGCCTGCACGCCGCCACCCCGTCATGAAGGTCGAACGCCTCCTCGAAAACCCCCTCGTCCGCCGCGCCCCGCGCGTGACCGAGTGGCTCCTGTCGAAGCTCCAGAAGGTCCCCGCCGCGCGCCGCCGGATCGACGAGGCCTTCGACGCCCTGCTCTCACCCCTGCGCCGCGAGCTGCGGCCCTACGCGCAGGTCGTCCCCACCTACGACCGGCTGCCGGACGTGGGGCGGCGACCCGACGAGGTACTGGCCCATCTCGACGAGATGGCGCGGCGGGAGACGGAGCGGTGGTCCACGGGGCGGGTCTCGGGCGCCGTCTACCACGGCGGCGAGGCGCACGCCGCCTTCATGACCGAGGTCTACCGGCGCTTCGGCCAGACGAACCCGTTGCACCCGGACGTCTGGCCCAGCCTGTCGAAATTCGAGGCGGAGATCGTGGCCATGGCGGCGGACATGCTCGGCGCCGACGAAGCGCGCCGGTCCCACGGGGCCGACGTGTGCGGCACCGTCACCTCGGGCGGAACCGAGAGCATCCTGCTGGCGATGAAGACCTACCGGGACCGGGCCCTCGCCCAGGGGCGGCGGGGCCCCTTCGACATCGTGGTGCCGGCGACGGCCCACGCCGCCTTCGACAAGGCCGGGGCGTACTTCGGGATCCGGGTGAAGAAGATCCCCGTGGGCCCGGACTTTCGCGCGGACCCGGCCGCCATGGCCCGCGCGATCACGCCGCGCACCATCGCCATGGCCGCGTCGGCCCCCTCCTTCCCGCACGGGGTCATCGACCCCATCGAGACGCTGTCGAACCTCGCCCGCGCCAACGAGATCGGGTTCCACACCGACGCCTGCCTCGGCGGGTTCGTGCTCGCCTTCGCCGACGCCGCCGGCGTGACGGTGCCGCCGTTCGACTTTCGCCTGCCGGGCGTGACCTCCATGTCCGTGGACACCCACAAGTACGGCTACGCGCCCAAGGGCACGAGCGTCGTCTTGTACCGCGACCGCGCGCTGCGGCGCCACCAGTACTACGTCGCCACGGAGTGGCCGGGGGGGCTCTACTTCTCGCCCACGCTGGCCGGTAGCCGCCCCGGCGCTCCGGTGGCCCAGTGCTGGGCGACGATGGTCCGCATGGGGCGCGAAGGGTACCGCGCCGCCGCCCGCAGCATCCTGGAGACGGGGCGCCGGATCCGCGAGGGGATCGAGGCCATCGACGGACTGTCCGTGCTGGGCGATCCGCTGTGGGTGATCGCCTTCGGGTCGGACGAGGTGGACGTCTACCGCGTGCTCGAGGCCATGGGCCGGCGCGGTTGGAGCTTGAACGGCCTGCACCACCCGCCCTGCGTGCACCTGGCCGTCACCTTGCGCCACGTGCGGCCGGGCGTGGCCGACGCCTTCCTGCGCGATCTTCGTGCCAGCGTGGAGGAAGCCCGGCGGGCCCCCTCTGGCGAGGAGACGCTGGCCCCGATCTACGGCATGGCCGCCACGGTCCCCACGCGCGGCCTCGTCGGCGAGATGCTTCGGCGCTACGTGGACCTGCTCTACGAGCCCTAGCGGTCCCGCCATGTCCGACACCCCCGAGGATCCCGGCGCCCCGTCCTGGTCGTTCTGGATCGACCGGGGCGGTACGTTCACGGACGTGGTGGGCTTCGACCGCCGCCTCGGCCGGCTCGCGGCCGTCAAGGTGCTGTCGTCGGACGACGCCCCCGTCGAGGGCATCCGGCGGTTGCTGGGACGACGGGACGGGGTCCCGGGGACCGCCGCGCAGGTGCGGCTCGGGACCACCGTGGCCACGAACGCCCTGCTGGAGGGGCGCTTCGTGGACGCGGCGCTGGTGGTCACCCGGGGCTTCCGGGACATCCTGCGTATCGGCGACCAGCGGCGCCCGGACCTGTTCGACCTGGACGTCGAGCGGACGCCGGTCGTGGTGCGCCGGGTTCTCGAGGTCGCCCACCGCGCCGACGCCCGCGGACGGGTCCTGGCGCGGACCGCGGACGACGAGCTGCTCGCCCGCCTGTGTGCGGTGCGGGCGGCGGGGATCGACAGTGTGGCGATCTGCCTCGTCTTCGGCACGAAGGCCCCGGCGCTCGAACGATCCATCGCGGCACTGGCCCGCCGCGCGGGCTTTCGGCACGTCGCGTGCAGCCACGCGGTGGCGGGCGCGACGGGCCTTACGCGCCGCGCGGCCACGACCGCCCTCGACGCGGTGCTCACCCCCCTGCTGCGCGGGTACCTGGACCGCCTCGCGCGCCGGCTGGGCGGCGCCCCGCTGCTGGTGATGCAGTCGAGCGGGGGCCTGGCCGAGGCGCGGCGCGTGCGAGCGGTGGACACGGTCCTTTCGGGGCCGGCCGGGGGGGTGGTGGCCGCGGCCCACGTGGCCGGTACGGCCGGGTTCTCCCAGGCGGTGAGTCTGGACATCGGCGGCACGTCCACGGACGTGGCGCGGGTGCTGCCCGAACCGGCCCTGCGCGACGAGGTCGAGGTGGGCGGCCACCGCGTCCTCGCGCCTGCGGTGGACGTCCACACGGTGGCGGCGGGGGGCGGGTCGATCTGCCGTTTCGAGCACGGCCGCTTCCGCGTCGGCCCGGAAAGCGCCGGCGCGGACCCCGGCCCCCTGTGCTACGGCGACCCGGCGGCCCGGCACCCCACGCTGGCCGACGCCTGCCTGGTCCTGGGGCGGCTGGCGCCGGACCGATTCCCCTTCCCGCTGGACCACGACC
>JALSIN010000456.1 GCA_026989935.1 Polyangiaceae bacterium
CGATCCGATGTACTAGGCGGCGTGGCCTACACGTGCGAGGACGCCGGCACCCTGGCCGAGGGCGACGATTGCTCGGCGGATGCGGCGGCCTGCGGCCTCGGGCTCGCCTGCGTCGGCGACGTCTGCCGCGCCTACTGCGACCCCATGGGCGCCCCGTGTGCCATGGGCACCTGCACGGACATCAGCGCCTCGCTCTACCTGCCCGCGGGCACCCTGGGCGCCTGCATGTAGCCCCACCGGCGCGTTGAGTCTCGGCCGGCGGGCGATCGACTACGGGGCCCCGGTGTACGGCACGTCCACGACGTCGGCCGCTGGCAGGTCGAACTCCACCTCGACGGTCACGGGGGGCTCGCCGTCGCCAACGGCCATGGTCTCGCACCACCCGTCCGCGTTCGGCGTGCAGGTGCAGGCCGCCGGATCGTCCTGGCAGATCTGGGGCTGAACCAAGAAAAGTCCCGTGGCCCGATAGGCACCTGGCCACGCGTTACGGTTGACGTTGCACGGACCGTCGGGGCAGCTTCCGTCCGGAAAGCACTCGGCGGGGGGCATGGACGGCACGAAGATCCGCCGATCCCACGTCCCCGTATAGACCCCTGCCGGCTCCAGGCGGATCATGGGCCCGATCGGACACGGGCCGCAGAAGATGCAGCCGTTCTCCATCCGTTGCTCACACGTGTTGTCGCAGCCGGGCGGCGGCCAGAATCCGTCCGGCGCCTGGTCCAGCGCATGGATCTCGAATGGATGGGGGATCGTCGAACAGTAGGGCAACCGGGGCAGGTACACCACGTCCGCCGTGTCGTTGCGCAGGCGCACGGCAAGCGGCTGCGGATCGGTCTGGGGGTCATCGAACCACTGGGCGCACACGTCGCCCCCCGTGGTGCCGGTGACACCCGTGGTGCCGGCCGTGCCGGCCCCGACCGAGGTGCCAGATCCACCCGACGTCCCTGTCCCACCGGCGCTCGTGGCGGCCGAACGGCCGGCGCATGCGGCGGCCGCCGAGAACAGGAGGAGGGGTAGTATGAACGGGACTCGTGCCTTCACACCGTCCAAGCTAGCAAGCTTTCAGCCTGGTAGCACGAGACCACCCATTGCTGGAAGCGACCCGACCGAGGACGAAACGGCCCGACGCAAAATGCGCGGGACCGGCGTTGCTCGATTCCCCGCACCGTGCCGTCCGGGGGCCTTGGGCGGGTTGATCCCGCGGGCCCCCGGGTGGCTGCTACACTTGCGAGCCCGTGTCCGCGTCCGTCGAACCGGTGCTCTCGTTCGGCCCGCACGGGGAACCCCTGCGGATCCACCGGCCCTGGCCGCCGGCCCACCGCCTGCGCCACGACCTCGGGCCCGTGCTGGCGCACCTGGCGAAGATCCCCCGCCGCCGGGCGCTTGTGTCCGACGCGGTCTACCGTTCCCACCGCCCCGCGATCGCACGGCTCCTGACCGGCTTCGAGTGGTCGCTCACCGCGCGCGCACCCGCCTCGGGCAACCTCCGAGCCGTCTGCTGGAACATCGAACGGGGCAAGCGCCTGGACGACGTGGCACACCTTCTTCGCACCCACCCGGCGCTTTCGGGGGCCGACCTCGTCCTGCTCGAGGAGGTGGACATCGGGATGGGGCGCTCGGGCAACCGTGACGTGGCCGCCGAGCTCGCCGCGGGGCTCGACATGGACTACGTCTACGCCAACCACGAGATCCTGCTGTCGCCGGGCGACGCCTTCGAGCGCGATCACGGCCGGCCGAACACCCTGGCGCTGCACGGATCGGCCCTCCTTTCACGCCTGCCGATCCGGCGGTTCGCCTCGGTGGGGCTGCCCGAGTTCACGGACAAGTTCCACGCGCTCGAAAAGCGCCTGGGCGGCAAGCGCGCCCTGCTGTGCGAGGTGGACACGCGCGACGGCCCGCTGCTCGTGGTCGTGGTGCATCTCGACCCGTTCGCCCCGCCCCGCCACCGGGCGCGTCAGATGCGGCGGATCCTCGCGGCCGCCGACGCCTTCGGCACCCGCGCCGTGCTGCTCGGCGGCGACTTCAACACGAACACCTACTCACTGGGGTCGAAGGCCGGCCTGTTCTGGAACGTCGTCTACAAGTTCGTCCGTTTCGGCTTCGACGGCACGATCCGGCAGTACATGACCCCGGACGCCCACTTCGAGCGGGCGACCTTCCGCGCCCTCGAGCGCGCCGGCTTCGCCGTCGATCCCTTCAACGACCGCACGAAGGGCACCTGCCCCTACGACATCTCGGACCCGGAGCTCTTCGACTGGACTCGCCGCTACGTCCCCGGGCCGCTGGCCCGCTGGCTCGAACGGCGCCTCGCCCCCTACGGGGGCCGCGTCCCCATGCGCCTCGACTGGTTCGCGGGGCGGGGGCTTCGCGCCGTGCAGGCGCAGGTCGTCGAGGACCTCACGGGTCCGGACCGCCGGCGTGTCTCCGACCACGATCCCCTCGTGGTCGAGGTGGCCCCCCTCGCCGCCGACCGCCCGGTCTTGCAGCGCACCGGCTGACCCCGCCCCGGGCGCCCGCGCGTCCGTCCCGGGCCGAGCCATCGTCGCGCCCACGCAGGGGCCGCCCGCGTGCGGGCGATGGGGAGAGCGCTTGCACGGGGAAGACGACGCCGCGGGCGCGCCGGAGACCGCAGCCCGCCCGCGACCGGACGGACCGATCCTTTCCTACGCCCGCGCGCGGGCCCTACGCACGCGCGCGGGGGCGGGGCTTGCCCTTCGCAGCGGATGCGGGCGTGGCCGTCCCCTTGCCGTTCGACCGGTCACCCGCCGCGGCCTCGGGCTCCGCCCCGCGCCGCACGATCCCGTGGGCGGCGAGGATCTCGGCCTCGATGGCCTTTGCGACGGCCGGGTTCTCCCGCAGGAAGCGCTTGGCGTTCTCCCGCCCCTGGCCGATCCGCTCCCCCTTGTACGACAGCCACGCCCCCGCCTTGTCCACCACCTTCGACGCCACGCCCAGATCGAGCAGCGCGCCCTCGTGGCTGACCCCCTCACCGTACATGATGTCGAACTCGACCTCTCGAAACGGCGGGGCCATCTTGTTCTTGACCACCTTGACCCGCGTGCGGTTGCCGACGACCGCGTCGGTGGTCTTGATCGCGCCGATCCGGCGGATGTCCAGGCGGATCGAGGCGTAGAACTTCAGCGCGTTGCCGCCGGTGGTGGTCTCCGGGCTGCCGAACATCACGCCGATCTTCATCCGAAGCTGGTTGATGAAGATCACGATGGTGCGGCTGCGGCTGACGGAGCCGGTGAGCTTGCGCAGGGCCTGGCTCATCAACCGGGCCTGCAGCCCCACGTGGCTGTCGCCCATCTCGCCCTCCAGCTCGGCCTTGGGCGTCAGAGCCGCCACGGAGTCCACGACGATGATGTCGATGGCGCCCGAGCGCACGAGCATGTCGCAGATCTCGAGGGCCTGCTCGCCGTAGTCCGGCTGGGAGACGAGCAGGTCGTCCGTGCGAACCCCGATCCTGCGGGCGTAGGACACGTCGAGGGCGTGCTCGGCGTCGATGAAGGCGCACACGCCGCCGCGGCGCTGGGCCTCGGCAACGGCGTGCAGCGCCAGGGTCGTCTTGCCCGACGACTCCGGGCCGTAGATCTCCACGATCCGCCCGCGCGGCAGGCCGCCGATCCCGAGCGCCAGGTCGAGCCCGAGCGCCCCCGTCGGCACCACCTGCACGTCCCCCACGGGCAGCTTGCCGTCCTCGTCCAGGCGCATGATCGACCCCTTGCCGAACTGCTTTTCGATGGTGGCCACCGCGAGGTCGATGGCGGCGGCGCGGGGGTCGGCGTGCTTGGTCTGCTTGCTCATGGTGCTGCTCCGTGGGGTTGGGAGGGGGCCGGGGGACCGCCCTGGGGAACGATGACAGGACTTCGCGATCCGAGGGGGATCGGGGGCCGCGTCCCCGGTCCGGCTTCGAACCCGGGAAAAACGGCGTTCGCGCGGGCCCGGCCCGCCCACGATGGCGGAGAACTGTACATTTGTCAAGCCATCCCGTGCAACGTGGATGGAGGCGGGCGGGGAGATCGCCTTGGCGCAGCCACGGCCCGCCCAGGCGGCGGCGGCGACCCGGTCGCGGCGCGTGCGGCGGGCGCTTGGACCGAGGGGGGCCGGTTGCACTACCATGGGCCGCACCATCGTGCGCATCCGGTACGCCGCCAAGACCGACGTCGGGATGAAGCGGTCTCACAACGAAGACTACTTCGCCCTGTTCGAGGACGAGCAGCTCTTCTTGGTTGCCGACGGGATGGGCGGGCACGCCTCGGGCGAGGTTGCGAGCAAGCTGGCGGCCGACGTCATCCGGGAGTTCTACCGGCACAGCCAGGACGCCGACGCCACCTGGCCCTACCGCTACGACCACTCCCTGTCGTACCCCGAAAACCGTATGGTCGCGGCGATCCGCCTGGCGAACGCGCGGATCTTCCAGGCCTCGCGCAAGGACCCGAAGCTTGCAGGGATGGGGACCACCGTGGTGGCGCTGCTGGTGCAGGGCACCAGCGGCTACGTGGCGCACGTGGGCGACTCGCGCTGCTACCGGGTCCGCGGCGGCGCCATCGAGGCGCTGACGCGGGATCACTCCTTGCTCGAAGACTACCGCGACGCGCGGCCGGATCTCACCGAGGAAGAAGAGCGCAACTTCCCGCACAAGAACGTCATCACGCGGGCCCTGGGGATGCGAGACAACGTGCAGGTGGACATCAAGAAGATCGACATCGCCTCCGGGGACCGCTTCGTGCTGTGCTCGGACGGACTTTCGGGCATGTTGTCCGACGAAGAAATCGGGCAGATCGTCGGCGCCCACGAGGACCTCGAGCAGGTGGTCAACGAGTTGGTGGACAAGGCCAACGAGGCCGGCGGCACCGACAACGTCACCGCCATGGTGGTCGAGTGCACCGTCTGACGCCCACGGACGACGCCCCGGCGCAGCCCGGGCTCGACGGCGGGCGGCCCCCCGCCCGCACCGTGCCATGAGCCTCGTCCACGTCCTGCGAAACGCGCTGCGTCCCGGTTTCCTGCCGGTGATGGCCGACAAGCTCGTGGTCCGGGTGCGGGACCGGCGGTATGCGCGCAACGTCCGCGCGGCGCGCGAGCGCTACGCCGCCATGGCCCGTTCGCCCGCCGCGTACGCCGAGGCGGTGGACGCGGCGCTGTGGTCCGAGGCCCGGGCGGCGGCGGCGGCGATCCGCGCGGAGGGACGGGCGCGGCTCGAACGGCTGGGCCTGCCCATGGGTGGTCCCGCGGACACGGCCCTGCTGTACTTCCTCGTGCGCAAGCGGCGACCGAAGGTGGTCGTCGAGACGGGGGTGGCCGCCGGCTTCTCCTCGCACGCGATCCTCGCCGCCCTGGAGAAGAACGGGGAGGGTGAGCTGTGGAGCAGCGACTTCCCCTACGTGCGTCTGCCGAACCCGGCACGCGCGGTGGGCTGCGCGGTGCCCGAGGCGCTGCGCGGCCGCTGGCACCTGCTGCTGCGCGGCGACGTGCGCAACCTGCGGCGCATCGTGGCCAGCACCGGTCCCATCGACCTGTTCCACTACGACTCCGACAAGTCCTACGTGGGCAGGCGCCGGGCCCTTTCGATCGTCGCCCCGCACCTGCGCACCGGGGCCGCCGTGATCTTCGACGACCTGCAGGACAACGCCTTCTTCCTCGACCTCCTCGACCGGCGCGGCGGCCCGGGCCTCGTCTTCTCGACGGACGACAAGTACGTGGGAATGATCCCCGCCTGGTAGCTTGCGCGCGGGCGCGGCCGGTCCCGGCCGCTTACGCGATGCGACGGCCGGTGGCCAGGTCGAACACGTCGCCCGGCATCGCGATACGGAACCCGAGCGCCTCGGCTTCGGCGCGGTGGTCCTCGATGTCGTCCTCGTGGTGCATGAGCACCATCTTGCGGCGCACCGTTTCGGGAAGCTGCGCGAGCAACGAGAAGGCGCCGTGCACCTGCCCCGGGTAGTCGATGAAGGTGCAGTCGTGGAAGAAGATCGTCGTGCGCGGCTCGATCTTGGCGAGCCAACGTCCGTCCACCGTGCTGTCCCCGCTCCACCAGGCGAACACACCGTCGCCCACCTCCAGTTCGAGGGACGTGGACGGCTTGCCCGGCACGTGCACGCACTCGCGCGCCCGCACCGACAGGTCGCCGCTGGCGAACGCCTCGGCATGGTTCCAGGCGTTGTGCTTGGGTCCCTCGACCGCTCGGGGCGCCAGCACGTCGAAGTAGTGGTCGAGGGTGCCGCCGCGCGGGTCGTCGCCGTCCGGGATGTAGCGCAGCGCGGGAGCCAGCGTCTCCCACAGCTCGGCGCGCACGGCCGAGTGGGCGATGAGGCGGGGCCGCGGCCCGCCTTCGCGGATGGAGGCCACGCCGCCGTGCGCCTCGTAGAAGCGGCGGAACGCGAAGTCCTCGAGGCCGTAGACGTGATCGCCGTGCACGTGGGTCACGATCTGGCCGTCGATGTCGTGCCAGGCGACCCCGGCGGCGTAGAGCTGGTCCGGCGCCTGCCGCCCGCAGTCCACGAGCCACCGCATCCCCCGCGGCGTGACCAGCATGGCGCAGGTGGTGCCGTACTTGCGAGAGAAGGCGCCACCGGCACCGAAGAGTTGCAACGTGGGGGTGGAGGGGGGCATCGTGTTCAAAGCGTCCAGTCCGAGCCCTCCGGCCCGTCGAGGACCTGCACGCCCATGGACGCTAGCGCATCTCGCAGGCGATCGGCAGCCTCGAAGTCCCGGGCCGCACGGGCGGCCGCGCGCTCGGCCAACAGCGCCTCGACCCGGGCGGCGTCGATCCCCAGGCGGGCGGCGCGCGTGTCCCGGCGCCGGCGCAGGTACGCCGCCGGGTCCTGCGCGAACAGCCCCAGCAGGCCGCCGACGCCGCCTCCCTCGGGCAGGCCCGGTTCGTGCCCGCGCACCGCGTGCCAGACGGCGGCCAGGGTGGCCCGGCGGGCGGCCTTCGCAACGCCCTTGCCGGAGGCGAGCAGCCGGTTCGCCACGGCCAGCGGTTCGCTGAGTTCCGAAAGGGCCGCCGCCGTGTTGAGATCGTCGCGCAACGCGTCGAGCACGCGGTCGAACAGCCCCGCCACGCTCGGGTCCACCTCTCCCGACGGCTCCGGCACCGTCCCGCCGAAGAAGCGCTCGATCCCGGCGAGCGTGCGATAGACGTACGCGACCCGCTCGTCCGCCTCGGCCACCCCGGGCAGCGACACCGCCCGCCGCAGCGCCGCCTCGTCGAAGGTCGCGCCGCAGGCCTCACAACGGCCGGCCTCCTGGGCCGACGGAGACAGCTCCGCCGAGCAGTCGGGGCAGCGCACCTGCACGTCGAAGTTGACGGGGCTGCGGTAGTGGACCGACAGCAAGAAGGCTCGCAGGGCCTCACCCGGCACGCGCTCGGTCACCTCGCGGATCGTGAAGAAGTTGCCGAGAGACTTCGACATCTTCTCGCCGGCGAAGGTCACGAAGCCGTTGTGCATCCAGTACTGCGCAAAGCATGTGTCGCAGGTGGCCCCGCGCGACTGGGCGATCTCGTTTTCGTGGTGCGGGAAGATGAGGTCCCGGCCGCCGGCGTGGATGTCGAAGCGCTCGCCGAGCACCCGCATCGACATGGCCGAGCACTCGATGTGCCAGCCCGGGCGGCCCGGTCCCCAGGGGCTGTCCCAGGCGGGCTCCCCGGGACGGGCGGCCTTCCACAGGGCAAAATCGAGGGGATCGTCCTTGCGCTCATCCACCTCCACGCGGGCGCCGGCCCGCAGGTCGTCCAGGTTGCGGCGGCTGAGCGCCCCATAGGCGGGAAACGCCCGCACGCGAAAGTACAGGCTGCCGTCGCGGGCGTAGGCCAGGCCCTTGGCTTCGAGGGTGCGGCACAGCTCGACGATGGCGTCGATGTGCCCGGTGACCTTGGGCTCGACGGTGGGCCCGAGCATCCCGA
>JALSIN010000457.1 GCA_026989935.1 Polyangiaceae bacterium
TCGAAGGTCATGCAAGGTACGCATGCGCACAGGTTACCACGCCGGCGCCCAAACGCGCCCCCAGCCGCGGTCGCCCCCCGGCGCCCGGCGAAGACACCCGGCGGACGAGCCCATCGAGCTGGCCCGGCGGCCGCGGTCGTCCCCCGGCGCCGGGCGAAGACACCGCGCGACCCGCCCGCGCCCGCGCGCAACCTCGTCGCCGCCGCGCCGATTGACGGGGCCTGCGGTCCGCGCGACGTTGGTTCCATGAGCACGCACCCCTCCGACCGCCGATGGATCCGAGAAGAACCCCCGCGCTGGGACGACGACAAGCAGCGGATCGTCGGCGGCGCCCCCGACGGCACCTTCGAGGGTCTCGACTACGAGCCCGGCGCCCTCGTCCCCGGCGACTGGTGGCGCGTCGAGGAGGGCGGCACGGTCGTCGGCTACGGCTGGATGGACACCTCCTGGGGCGGCGACGCCCAGATCCTCCTGGCCGTGGACCCGGCGGCCCGCGGGCGCGGCATCGGCACCTGGATCCTCGACCAGCTCGAGCGCGAAGCGGCCGAACGCGACCTCTGTTACATCTTCAACACGATCCCCCCGCGCCACCCGGACCCGGACGGCCTGGCCGACTGGCTCGAGGCCCGCGGCTTCGTCCCGTCCCCCCACCGCCGGCTGCTGCGCCGCCGCGTGGGCCCGAAACCCGCCGCGTAGCGCCCCGGACCACGACCGCGGGCGCACGCCCGACGCCGTTCGCGCTACGCTCCCGCCCATGGCGGCCCGACCGACCGCGCGGCGCGGCCTCGCCGTCCTCCTGCTCGCCGCCTGCGGCCCCACCGGCGAGGCGCCCGCGCAGGGCCCCGGTGGCCGGCCCGCGAAGGCGACCGCGATGCGACCGGACCGGGCACCCCCGGAACGGCCCGCCCGGACCGGCCCCCGGACGGACGACGACCCGTGCGAAAACGTCCGGATCGAACGTTCCGAGCACCTCGCGGGCGCGGCCCAGCAAGCCGGCAAGGCCGAAAACGACTGGGACCCCTCGTTCGAGGGTGGCCCGGCGACGCGCGCCGAGCTCTCCGAGCCCTACTTCGCCGTGCAGGACGCGGCCGGGCGCGTCTACGTGGCCGACAAGTACGCCCACGCCGTGCGGCGGATCGACCCCGACGGCACGATCCACACCCACGCGGGCACGAACGCCCCCGGCGACGGCCCCGACGCCCCGACGCCGCCGCGCAGCGTCGCCCTGCAGCGCCCCAACGGTCTGTTCCTCACCCCCGACGGGGCGCTGTTCGTCCTGGACCTCGACAACGCCAAGGTGCGCCGGGTCGCCCCCGACGGCGCCGCCATGGAGACGGTGCTGCGGGCCGACACGGACTTCGGCAAGGGCCGCGGCCTGTGGGTCCGCGGGGACACGATCTTCGTGGCGGCCGGCACGCGCCTCGTCTCCGGACGGCCGGGCGGGCCCGCGACGACGGCCTGGGACGGCTTCGTCTCCCTCGGGAACCTGCTGGGTGAGCCGGACGGCGCCCTGCTCGCGGCCGACCGCGGCGGCGACCGCGTGGTGCGCCTCGTCCCCGGCGAACCGCCGCGCCCCTTCTTCGGCGGCGGCGCGACGGACGCGACGGAGGCCGCCCCCACCCCCGCCACCGAGATCCGCACGGACGGCCCGCGCAGCGTGGTGCGCCTCGCCCCGGGCCTCCACCTCGTCGCGGAGCACGAGGGCGGCCGCATCTTCTGCGTGGCCGCGGGCCGGGCCCGGCCGATCTTCGACCGCGCCCGGGCGCCCTACCCCTTCGAGCACGAGGGCCCGCCCATCGGCGCCATGCGGGGCCTTGCGCGCGCCCCCGACGGCACCTTGCTGCTCGTCCACGCCGACGTCGGCGCCGTCCACCGCCTGCACCTCGCCGGCGTCCCGCGGTAGGCTCCTTGGGCCATGGCGTCCCCGCTCCACGCCCGCATCGCCCGCGCCGCCGCCTTCGGGGTCCTCGCGGCAACCGGCTGTGACGGCCCCCGAAAGCCCCCCGCGCCGCCGCCCGCCCCCACCGCACGAGCCGAACCGACCCCCACCGCAGCCGGCGCGAAACCGGCCGCCCCCGCCGAACCCGAGGGCGCCCGCCGCTTCGAGGACGCGGGCTTCTCGACCCCCGAGTCCGTGCAGCACGACCCGCGCGCCGACGTATGGATCGTCTCCAACATCGACGGCGCCCCGGCCGAGGCGGACGGCAAGGGGTTCTTGTCCCGGATCGACCCCAAGACCGGCGAGGTGGAGGCACGCTGGATCGAGTCGGGGAAGAACGGCGTGACCCTCCACGCCCCCAAGGGCCTCGCCATCGGCGGCGACCGGATCGCCGTGGCCGACCTCGACCGCGTGCGCTTCTTCGACCGCACCTCGGGCGCCCCCGCCGGCGAGGTCGTCTTGCCCGGAGCCACCTTCGTCAACGACGTGGCCTTCGGCCCCGGCGGCGACCTGTTCGTCACCGACACGGGCATGGGCAAGACCGCCAAGGGCTTCGGCCCCACCGGCACGGACGCCGTCTGGCGGATCCGACCCGACGGCGCGGCCGAGAAGATCCTGGCCGACCCGGGCCTGGGCGGTCCGAACGGGATCGCCGCGGACGCCGGCGGCGTGTGGGTCGTCACCTTCGGCAGCGGCGAGTTGTTCGAGGTGGCCGGCGGCGCGCGCCGCCACGTCACGAAACCGGGGGCCGGCCAGCTCGACGGCCTCGTACGCCTGCCCGACGGCTCGGCCCTGTTCTCCTCCTGGCAGCGGCGCGCCGTCCTGCGCGGCCCGCTGCCCGCCGGACCGTTCCAGCCGGTCCTTCACGACCTGCGCGCCCCCGCCGACATCGGCTACGACGCCGGCCGCCGCCTGGTCCTCGTGCCCCTGTTCCAAGACGACGCCGTCGTCGCCCTCCCGCTACCCCCGAAGGCGGGGTGAAGGCCCGGGCCCCATGTTCGGCTACACCCCGTTCGAGATCGTCGTGATCGTGCTCGTAAGCCTCCTCATCTTCAGCCTCATCGGCTCCCCGGGGGCGCGCCGGCGCGACGACGACGGGTAGGCCGGCCGCCGGCCCCGCGCCCACTGCCCACGGGGCCGGCGCCGGGGTATCGTGGACCCCGCCATGGTGTTCGACGAGGCCCCGAACCGCCGCCGGGTGCGCCCCTTTCCGGGCGCCCGCTCGCCCCTCGACCCCGCGCCCCCGAAGGTCCACCCGACGACCGCGCCCGCCGGCGGGCTCGCGGCGGTGCTGTCGAGCCTGCGGTACGTGCGGCGGGAGACGGGGCTGCGCCGCGGCCTTCGGGTGCTGCGCGCGGTCAACCAGACCGGCGGCTTCGACTGCCCCTCGTGCGCCTGGCCCGACCCGGCCGATCGGTCCATCGTGGAGTTTTGCGAGAACGGCGCCCGCGCCGTGGCCGACGAGGCGACGCTGCGCCGCGTGACCCCCGCCTTCTTCGCCGAGCACGCCATCGACGACCTGCAGCGGCGCAGCGACCGGTGGCTCAACGCGCAGGGCCGGATCACCCACCCCATGATCCGCTGGGCGGGCGCCTCCCACTACGAACCCCTGTCGTGGGACGAGGCCATCGGACGGGTGGCCGAGGTCCTCGGGGGGCTCGACGATCCGAACCGCGCCGTGTTCTACACCTCGGGCCGCACCAGCAACGAGGCGGCCTTCCTCTACCAGCTCTTCGCGCGCAGCTTCGGCACGAACAACCTGCCCGACTGCTCGAACATGTGCCACGAGTCGAGCGGAACGGGCCTTTCGCAGGTCATCGGCGTGGGCAAGGGGACCGTGCTGCTCGAAGACTTCGAGCGCGCCGACGCCATCTTCCTCATCGGCCAGAACCCGGGCACGAACCACCCGCGGATGCTGTCCACCCTGCGCGCGGCGAAGCGCCGCGGGGCCACCATCGTCACGATGAACCCCGTGCGCGAGGCCGCGTTGCTGCGGTTCCGGCACCCACAGCACCCCGAAGAGTGGGTCGGGCGCGGCACGGAGATCTCGGACCTGTACCTGCCCGTGCGGATCGGCGGCGACCTGGCCGTGCTGACGGGGATCATGAAGGCCATGCTCGAGGCGGAGCGACGGGCGCCGGGCACCGTGTTCGATCACGCCTTCATCGAGGCCCACACCGAGGGCTTCGACGACCTCGTGGCGCATCTCGATGCGGTGCCGTGGCAGACGATCCTCGACCAGGGCGGGGTGCCCGAAGATGCGATCCGTACGGCGGCCAAGATCGCCATCGAATCGAAGGCCACGATCGCCTGCTGGGCCATGGGGATCACCCAGCACGAGCACGGCGTGGCGAACGTCCAGACCATCGTGGACTTTCTGCTCCTGCGTGGGATGATCGGCAAGCCGGGCGCCGGCGCCTGCCCCGTGCGCGGCCACAGCAACGTCCAGGGCGACCGGACCATGGGGATCTGGGAGAAGCCCCCGCCCTGGATCGGGGCGCTGGAGCGGCGCTTCGGCCTGTCGTTTCCGCGGGCGACCGGCTTCGACACCGTGGGGGCGATCCTGGCCATGGAGCGGGGGGACGTGGACGTGTTCTTCGCGCTCGGCGGCAACTTCCTGTCGGCCGCCCCCGACACGGACCGGACGGCCGCGGCGCTGGCGAAGACGGCGCTTACGGTGCAGGTGTCCACGAAGCTCAACCGCTCCCACCTGGTGACGGGGCGCGAGGCCCTCATCCTCCCCGTGCTCGGCCGCACCGAGCGCGACGAGGCGGACGGGCACGCGCGCTTCGTGACGGTGGAAAACTCCATGGGCATCGTGCACCCGTCGCGGGGCACGCTGCCGCCGGCCTCGCCCCACCTCTTGCCCGAACCCGTCCTCGTGGCGCGCCTGGCCCGCGCGACCCTCGGCGACGACCACCCGGTCCCGTGGGAGCGCTACGCCGAGGACTACGACGCGATCCGCGACCTCATCGCCGAGGTCGTGCCCGGCTTCGACGACATGAACCGCCGCGTGCGCGAGCCCGGCGGCTTCGTCCTGCCGAACGCGGCCCGCGGCCGGCGCTTCGAGACGCCCTCGAAGAAGGCCCGCTTCACCGTGCACCCGATCCACGAGATCCGGCTCGAACCGGACGAGTTTCTCATGGCGACGGTCCGCGCCCACGACCAGTTCAACACCACGGTCTACGACGAGGACGACCGCTATCGCGGGGTCGAGGGCGGCCGCAACGTGGTGTTCGTGCCGCCGGCCGACCTGGCGCGCCTCGGGATCGAGCCACTCGCCCCGGTGCGCATCGAGAGCCGTCACCGCGGGGTCGTGCGCGCCGTGGAGGGCTTTCGCGCCGTGCCCATGGACCTGCCGCCGCGCTGCGTCGTCACCTACTTCCCCGAGGCGAACCCCCTCGTGCCGGTGGAGCACCACGCCTGGGGCAGCCGCACCCCCGCCTCGAAGTCCGTGCGCGTGCGCCTGGTGCCGATGGCGGGGCGCGGGTAGGCCGGCCCCGGCCTCCGGCGGCGCCGGCGGGCCGACGACGTTCGGTCCCGGGCCCGTGGACGGCGCCCGCGGGCGAGCGCACGCCCGACCGGCGCCCCTGCGGTTCCGGCGGACCGCCCGCGGGCGCGCCCGAGCCCCACGGTCGCAGGACCGGACGACCTCCTGGGGCCCCGGCAAACCGCCCGGGCACGGGCGCGCGCCCGGACGGCCCCCGCAGGCGCGGCGAGGCGCGGGGGCGAGGACCGACCCGGTCCCGGGACACGGGCCCGCCCCGCGCCGCAGCCCCGACGACCGCAGGGGCGGGGCGCGCGGGCGCACGCACGCTTCGGACCGGCCCGGTGCACGAACCCGAGACCGCACCAGCCGCGGGCGCGTCCGGGCCGGCTCCCGGGGTGGATCGGCGTCGCGCTTCGGGCCGTGCCGCCCGCGGCCGGGGCTGCTAGCCTGGGCCCCCGGCCATGCCCGTCGTGTCGGCCCCCCGCTCCCGCGCCCACCTCGCCGCCGTCGTCCTCGCCGGCGGGCGTTCCGCCCGCTTCGGCCGCGACAAGGCAGGGATCCAGGTCGGCGGGAGCCCGCTGCTCGACCGGATCGTCCGCGCCCTGGCACCGGTGTGCGACCCCGTGGTCGTCGTGCGGCGGCCCGACCAGCGCCTGCCGGCCCTCTCGCACCCGGCCGTGGAGTTGTCGGATCCGGCGGGCCTCGCCGGCGAGGGACCGCTCGTGGGGCTCCTCTCGGCCCTCGGCTACCTCGAACGCGCCGGCGTCCCCACCGCCTTCGTCACCGCCTGCGACATGCCCCGCGTGGACGCCGACCTCGCGCGGTGTGTGGCCGCACGGCTCGGGCGCCACGGCACGATGGTCCTGCCCGACGACGCAGGCGGCCGCGCCCAGTACCTGGCCGCCGCCGTGCGCGTGTCGGTGGCCCTTTCCCACACGCGACGGCTGGTCGCCGCGGGCGAGCGATCCATGCGCGCCCTGGCCGCGAGCCTGCGCGCCGACCGGCTGCCCGCCGCCCTCCTGCCGGATCCGTCGGCCCTCGCCGCCTTCAACACGGCCGAGGCGTTCGCGCGGATCTTCGGCGCACCCCCACCATGACGGCGACGCTCGCCGCCAGGCTCGGCCTTGCGCGCCCGTCCGGGGCGGACCTTCGCGCGGACCTGGTGGCCTCGCTGGTGGTGGCCGCGATGTTCGTGCCGCAGGCCATGGCCTACGGGCTGCTGGCGGGCCTGTCCCCGGTCCACGGCCTCTACACGGCGGTGGCCCCGGTGCTGGTCTACGCCCTGTTCGGCCGCAGCCGCTTCATGGCCGTGGGACCGGTGGCGATCACCGCGCTGCTGGTCGCCACGGGGCTCGAACCCCTCGGCCTTAGCGACCCGGCCGTCTACGCCGCCCACGCCCGCACGCTCGCCCTGCTCGTCGGCGCCGTGTGGGTGGCCCTCGCCGTGTTGCGGGCGGGTTTTCTGGTCAACTTCATCGGCACCCCGGTGATCGTGGGCTTCAACGCGGCCGCGGCCCTGCTGACCGCCGGCAGCCAGCTCCGGCCGCTGCTGGGGATCGATCCGGCCGTCGCGCCCGGCGCCTCGAGCGCCCACCCGTGGCCGTACCTGCTGCACCTGCTCGACGCGCACCCCCTGTCGGCCGCCCTCGGGATCCTGTCGTGCGCCTTCCTGGTGGCGGTGGGCCGGTGGCGACCGCGCTGGCCCGGCCCCCTCCTCGTGTGCGTCCTGGGCGGTGCGCTGGCCTGGGCCCTTCGGCTGGACGCGCGCGGCCTCGCCGTCGTGGGCGCGGTCCCCAAGGGTCTGCCCCCGGTCGCCCCGCCCCTGTTCGACCCGGACGCCGTCGCCGCCCTGCTGCCCACCGCCGCCTCCATCGCCGTCGTCGGGTACGCCTCGTCGATCACCGTCGTCAAGGCCCTGGCCGCCAAGGAGCGCGAGGCCGTGCGCCCGAACGCGGAGATGTTCGCCCTCGGCGCCGCGAACCTCGCGGGCTCCTTCTTCGGCGCCTTTCCGGCCTCCGCGGGCCTGTCCCGCTCGGCGGTGGTCGCCCGGGCCGGGGCGCGCTCGAAGGCGACCATGTTCCTGGCCGGGCTTTGGGTGCTCGCGAGCCTGGTGTGGCTGGCCCCGATCTTCTTCTACCTGCCCAAGGCCGTCCTGGCCGCGATCATCGCCGTCTCCGTGGCCCGCCTGTTCGACGTGCGCAAGGCCCTGACCGTCGCCCGCGCCAAGCCCACGGACGGCCTGGTGGTCCTCGCCACCTTCACGACCACGCTGGCGTTGGGGCTGGTCGAGGGGCTCGCCGCCGGGATCGCCCTCGCCCTGGTGGTGTTCATCGCCCGCAGCGCCCGGCCGCACTCCGCGGAGCTGGGCCGGATCCCCGGCTCGACGGTCTACCGCAACGTCCAACGGTTCGCGGTGGAGACC
>JALSIN010000458.1 GCA_026989935.1 Polyangiaceae bacterium
GCCGTAGATGAGGTAGACCGCGCCGAGGGTCCAGATCACTCCGAGGCCGAGGGGCGTCAGCGCGATGATCGATTTGCGCAGCGACCGAAAGAACAGGAGGCAAAAGGCCACGATGCCGATCGTCGCAACCAGGCTCGAAACGTACAGACCCTGCGCGATGTAGCCGAGTTCATCCACCGCCAGGGCCGGCAGGCCCGTCACGTCGGCCCCGACGGTCGGCGACTCGCCGACGAGGGCCCGGTCCCGCGCGCTGCGCACCGCATCCACCACGGGAGCCAGGTCCTTGGCGGCGTCGTCCCCCGGCAGCTCCGGGACCGTCTGGATGACGTGGGCGCGACCATCCGCCGTCTGCAAGTAGCCCTGCTCGTCCAGCCCGGCTGCCGCCGGGGAGGCACGGAAGGAGGCAGGCAGGGTCAGGGGCCGGGAGGGGCCCCCGGCCAGGTACGCGTCGAAGTCGGTGACCAGGGCCGTGGTGACGGCGAACGCCTGCCCCATGTTCGCTTCCGCGCCGGGCGGCGCCGGGGCCTCGCCCTCCAAACCGGCATACAGCAGGTCCGTCGCGAGCGTCACGAGTCCCACGATCCCGCGCTCGACCGCAGGGCGAAGCGTGTCGCCCTCGCCCTGCCGCGCCAGCTCGGCCAGCGCCCCGGGACGCTGCAGCAAGAGAATTTCCGCCACGTCCCGTGGCCCCAGTCGCGCGAGGACCTTGCTCCGAAAACGTTCGTCCTTTTCCAGTTCGGCCACGATGGCATCGACGGCCCCGCGCCGCTTCTCCGGCGTGCCCCCCGTGACCACCACCACCGGCGTGTCCGGAGAACCGAAGCGCTCGAAAAAGGCAAGGAGACGACGCTGGTACGGATTGTCCTTCGAGACGAGGCCGTAGCGGGAGGTGCTGATCTCGATGCGCGGGATCAAGGCCGCGGCCAGGGCCGACAGCACGAGCGCCACGGCCAGCACCAGACGCCTGCGCCGAAGGGCCAGCGCCCCGACGCCTTCGAACAGGCCGTGAACAGACCGAGGCATCGGCCGCTACCCGAGCCCGAGGTCTTCGTCCTCTTCATCGACGCGATGCCGCCCTTCGACCCGAACGAGGGGTGGCGTCGCGAGGCCGAGGTCTTCGAGGACTTCGGGGGCAACGGGTTCGTCCCAGGCGTCCACCTCGTCCCGGGGGGTAAGGCGCCGGCTCGCGGAGGCGTTGCGCCGCACCGCTCGCTTCTCGTCCGCTGGCTTGGCTGCGCGGTGCTTCTTCGAGCCTCCGTTCATGGCCTCCCGCAGGCGCCGCGCAGGACGAAAATCGACGACATACGATGCCTGGATCGTGATGGGCTCGAGCGTCTTTGGATGGACGGAGCGCCGCGCGGCGCGTTTTTTCTTCACGAAGGTCCCGAAGCCAGGATAGGAAAACCGCGGCTGGGAAGCGCGCGTGACCTTCGCTCGGGCAAAGTAGGCCGAAAGCTCGTCGAACACCATATCGACGATGCGCGCGACGGACTTCTTCGTGACGTCGGCCGGAAGTTCGCGGGAGCGGAAGATGCGGTCGATGAGTTCTGCCTTCGTCATGTGCGCGTCGAGGAGTGGGAGGAGAGCGCGGATGCCCCGAGGGAGGCAAACGCTACGAAGGGCACGTTGGGTCGTCAACCGACGGGCGCACATCGGCGCGAGCAACCCCGCCATCGCAGGTTCGTCGATGCGCAGCGGCTTTTTGGCATGCCCTCTTGACGGCGACGATGGGTTGTCGTTGCCATGTCGCCGACTCCCCCGGCGCCCCGACGCAACGTTCCGGTCAACGAGATGCGATCGAACGGGCGCGCCGCAGGTCCGCGACGACCAACTCGGCGAAGCGATCCTGTTCTCCGCCGGACGCGTCTTTGCGCAGGATGAACGCCGGATGGTACGTGGCAACGATAGGTATCGTCTTGTCCCCAAGCTTTGGATCGCGATAGCGGAGGGGTTTGCCGCGCAGCCGCCCGAGCGACAGGTCGTGCCGGCCCGACAGGAACATCGCGGCATGGCGGCCGAGCGCGACGATCACCTTCGGATCGATGGCCCGGATCTGCGCCCGCAGGAACGGCGCGCACGCGTCCACCTCGGCGGGCCGGGGATCCCGGTTGCCCGGTGGACGGCACTTGACCACGTTGGCGATGTAGACCTGGTCGCGGGACAGTCCCACCTCGTCCAAAAAGGCGTCCAATCGGGCGCCCGCCGGACCGACGAACGGCTCCCCGCGGCGGTCCTCCTCGGCGCCCGGCCCCTCCCCCACGAACAGGATCTCGGCACGGGGCGAACCGGCCCCGAACACGATGGAGGTGCGCCCGCGCGCCAGGGGGCAGCGCCGGCAGTCGCCGATGACCTTCGCCCGCAGATAGGAGAGCTTGTGCTCGGGGGTCCAGGCCGCGGCGCGGCGCCGCAGGGCCTCGCGGCCGGCCACACCCGAAACTTGCGCTATCTGCGCACCGTGCATCGCTGCGGGATCCCGGGCGGCCGGGGTGGACCGTGGAGGGTGCGCCTCGGCGCCGCCCGACCCGCGCCCAGACGCCTCCCCCGCCCGGGGGGATCGGCGTCGCGCCTCGGACGGCGGCCGAAGCGCAGGTGTCTGCGCCCTATGCGCCGAAGCGACGAGTTCGGTGAACCGTCCCCGAACGAACCGGCGCCCGCGCAGCCGCGCTGCGTCGCGCAAAGCCACCTGCACGGCCCGCACGGCGGCGGCCCGGTCGATGGGCCCGGTCACGCCGTCAATCACCGGCCGCCTCCGCGGCGTCGAGCGCCGCCTCCACGTGATCGAGCAGCCAGGCCGCGACCTCCGGCTTGGGCCGAGGGTGGTCGAGCACCTCCACCCGATCGTCCAGGAGCAACACGCCGGCGTTCGTACCCGGCCCGAAGCCGGTCCCCTCGGTGTCCACGCGGTTGGCAAACAGGGCCGGGCACCCCTTGCGCGCCTTCTTCGCCCGCGCCTTCACCACGAGCGGGTCCTCGGCGCACCCCGACTCGTCCAGGGTCTCGGCGGCGAACCCCACGAAGTAGGTCCGGCTTCCGAAGGCACGCACCGCCTCGGCCAGGATGTCCGGAGCGCACCGCACCTTCAGGCGCCCGAACGAGTCTGCGAGCGCTTCCTTGGGGACCTTTCCCTCCCGCACCCCGTCGAACCAAAGGTCCTGCACGGCGGCCGTCATCACGGCGAGGGCCGGACGCTTCCGTTCGAGTACGTCGAACACCGCCTCACGCATCTCGAACGCCGTCACGACGTCCACGCGCCGGACCCCCGCGGGGGTCGGCAAGTGCGTGGGGCCGGCGACGAGGACCACGTCGGCGCCGCGACGGGCCGCCTCGGCCGCCACGGCGAACCCCATCGTCCCCGTCGAGCCGTTCGTCAGGAAGCGCACGGCGTCGATGGGGGTGCGGGTCGGGCCCGCCGTGACGAGGACGCTGCGGCCGGCCAGCGGCCCTCCCCCGGCCCCGAGGGCCGCCGCCACCGCCCCCAGCAGCGCGTCGAAGGAGGCCATGCGCCCCTTCCCCTCCCACCCGCAGGCCAGCGCCCCGGCCTCGGGCTCGACGATCCGGGCGCCCCGGGCCGCGAGCGTCGCCACGTTGGCCGCCGTCGCGGGGTGGTGCCACATGTTGACGTTCATGGCCGGAGCGAACACCACCGGCGCCCGGGTGGCAAGCAAGAGGGTGGAGGGAAGATCGTCCGCGAGCCCGGTCGCGGCCTTCGCCAGGAAGTCGGCCGTGGCCGGTGCCACGAGCACCACGTCGGGCCAGTCGGCGAGCGCGACGTGCCCCACCGGCCCGGCCTGCGCGGGATCGAGGCCCGCGACCTCGGCCGCCGCGTCGAACAACTCCGAGGCCACCGGATGACCGGAGACCACGCCGAGCGCAAGATCCGCCACGAACGCGGCCGCCCCCGGCGTGCGCGCGACCCGAACGTCGTGGCCCGCGTCCCGCAGCCGGCGCACCAGGTCCGGCGTCTTGTACGCCGCGATGCCGGCCGTGACGACGAGCAAGACCCGCGCCATCGCCCTAGCCCCCGAGCAACGGCCGGGTGCCGACCACGTCGATCCCGTAGCCCGAGACTCCCACGATCTTGCGGGGGTTGTCCGTCATCACCTCGATGCGCGTAAGGCCCAGCGCGCGCAACACCTGCGCCCCGAGCCCGAAGCTGCGAAAGCCGCTCTCCGTCGGGCGCGGGGGCACGCCCGCCACCGGCTCCGCCGGGGGCCGCAGGCGCCCGTCGAAGGTCGCCGGCTCGGCGCCGATCACGTACAGCAAGACCCCACGGCCGGCCGCCTCGATGGCCCGGACGGCGCACACGATGCGGGCGCCGGAGTCGTCGTCGTCGGGGCCGAAGACGTCGCCCAGCAGGCGGGCCCGCTGCGCGCGCACGAGCACGGGTTCCTCGGCCGCCGCCACGTTGCCCTTGACGAGCGCCACGTAGTACATCACAGGATCCAAGGTGGACCGATAGGAACGCATGGTCCACCCGGCCTCGGGCGAGATCCCCAGGCGCGCCGAGGAAAAGGGCACCGTGTCCACCGGCTCGACGAGGCTCTCCCGTTCGAGCCGGTAGCGGATGAGATCCGCAATCGTCAGGATCGGCAGACCGTGGGTGCGCGCGAAGGCCGTCAGGTCCGGCATCCGGGCCATCTCGCCGTCGTCGCGCATGATCTCGCAGATGACGCCCGCCGGCCACAGGCCCGCCATGCGGGCCAGATCCACCGCGCCCTCGGTATGCCCCGACCGCACGAGCACGCCGCCGGGCTGGGCCCGCAGCGGAAAGACGTGCCCCGGCTGCACCAGGTCGTCGGGACCGCAGGCGGGATCGGCCGCCACCTGGATCGTGCGGGCCCGGTCGGCCGCGCTGATCCCCGTGGTGACCCCTTCCCGCGCCTCGATGGAGATCGTAAAGGCCGTCCCCATGTCGTCCTGCCCGCGCTCGACCATCATGGGCAGCCGCAGCGCCTCGACCCGCTCGGGCGCAAGCGCCACGCAGATGAGGCCGCGTCCGTAGCGGCACATGAAGTTGACGTCCTCGGGACGGCAGTGCTGGGCCGCGATCACGAGGTCGCCCTCGTTCTCGCGGTCCTCGTCGTCCACCAGGACGATCATCCGGCCGTCGCGCACGGCCGCGATGCAGGCTTCGACGTGGTCGAGTCGGTGGGTCATGGGCAAAACGATCCCGCGGCGTGGATCGCCACGGCGCGCACAACGTAGCGCGCGATGGGGTCGGCTTCGAGGTTGACACGGGCCCCCGGCGCGAGCCGGCCGAGGGTGGTCACCTGCAACGTGTGCGGCACCAGGCCCACCATGAAGGCGCCCGCCTCCACAGCGTTGACGGTCAGGCTCACGCCGTCTACGCAGACGGAGCCCTTCGGGGCCAGCATCGGCACGAGCGCGTCCGGCGCCTCGATCCAGACCTCCCGGGCGCCGTCGCGCTCCGTGACGCTGCGCACGCGCCCCACGCCGTCCACGTGCCCCGTGACGAAGTGGCCGCCGAGCGCGTCCCCCACCCGCAGGCTCGGCTCGACGTTGACCTCGTCCCCGGGCGCCAGATCCCCGAGGGTGGTCCGCGCCAGGGTCTCGAACCCCAGGTCGAAGGCCACCCGGTCGTCCGTCGCCTCCACCACCGTCAGGCAGACGCCGTGCACGCACACGCTCGCGCCGAGCGCGCGGTCGGCGGGGGCGAGGCAGACGCCGAGGACGAGCCGCCCCCCGTCGCTGCGCTCGACCCGTGCCGTGGTCCGTACGAGGCCGGTGAACACGGGGGCGTTCTACCCGAACCGGCCCCGCCGTGCATCCGCCACGCCGCCGGCGCCGCTACGGCTGCCAGTTGGGGTCGTTCGTCACCACGATGCGGGCCAGCGCCCGGCTCTCCCGGAACGAGAACACCACGTCGTGGCTCGACCCCGCCGTCCAGTCGAACGTCCAGGGATCCTCGACGTAGTTGCAGACGTCCTCGCCCTGGGCACGCCAGTTCATCTCCTGCCAGCGATAGACGCCGTTGCCGTTTTGCGGGTCATCCGTGCAGTCGAGCTCCATGATGGCCTCGGGGTCCGGCATGCCGTCCACCCGGACGAAGTACGAGTCCTCGACCTGCCGGTCGTGTCCCCGCACGAAGATGTGCCACGTGTCCTCGCACGGTATGTCCACCTGCCACGCCACGTCGCCTTCGGGGTCCCACACGTCGAAGGAGACGAACGCGATCATGCCCTCACCCTGTTGGCTCATCGCGAGCTCCCAGTCGCCGGTGAGGGATGCGTCTTCCGCGGTGAGCACGATCTCGTGGAACCCCTGGCACGTCTGGGCGCCGCCCGTCGTCGAGCCGGCTCCGGTCGTCGTCGAACCGGCCCCGGTCGTCGTCGAGCCGCCCCCGGTCGTCGTCGAGCCGCCCGCCGTCGCGGTCGTCGGTCCCGTGGTCGTCCCGGAGGTGCCCGAGGCCGATCCGGCCGTGGTCCCGGAGGTGGTGGTCGTGGTCGAGGTCGTGCTCGTCGAGGTCGAGCCGGCCGATCCCCCCTCCGTGTCGGTGTCGGTGCCCGTGCCCGTACCGACGCCCTCCACGACGTCGCTGCCGCAGGCCGGCGCCGCGACGAGGGTCAGGAGACAACAAGAAGGTACAATCCGTAGGAAACGCATGGGGGGACCTTTCGAGTACTGGTGATTCCTTCTGTCGGCGAGCGCGCGGACCGGCCCGCGCCGACCCGCAGCCATCAAATGTAGCCCGCCCCCGCCGCCTCGTCGATGTGGGTGCGTGTCCCGCTGCCTAATACCTTCCCGCACCGAGACCGCCTACATGGACAGCACGACACAGACGTCCCCGGCGGTCGGCGAGACCACCACGAGGTCCTGCACGCAGTCCCCGTTGAGGTCCGCCACCCGGAGTTGCCGGGGGTTCTGGTGACAGGCGTGGATCTGGACCGGTTCGAGGGTCCCGTCGCCGCGCGCGCGCCGCACGCCGATCTCGCCCTCCCGGTGGGCCGTCACGAGGTCGTCGTAGCCGTCTGCGTCGAGGTCGGCGATCACCACGCCCTGGGGGTTGGGCTGGACGGTCACGGCCTTGGGAGCACCGAAGCCGCCGGCCCCGTCCCCGTCCAGCACGAACAGCGCCCCCGAATCCGCTACGTTGGCGGCCACGGCCGCCGCCACGTCCGGGATCCCGTCTGCCGACAGGTCCCCGGCGGCGACCCCGAGGGCGGCGCCGTCCACCTGCACCATGGCCGGCGGGCCGAAGGTCCCCATCCCCGTCCCGAGGGCCGCGACCACGGTGTTCTCGGCCTGGCCCACCACGTCCAGGTGACCGTCCCCGTCCAGGTCCGCCACGGCCAGGCGCTCGACCGTGACGACCACGTCCGAGTCCACCGGATCCCCGAAGCTCTCGTCGGCCTTCCCGGGGCGGACGCGGAGGTTCGTGCCGGAGGTCGCCACCAGGTCGAAGATCCCGTCCTCGTCCACGTCGGCCAGGAGGAACGGCCCCTCGTTCGCACCCGAGAAGGCCGGCTGGCCGAACGTCCCGTCGCCGTTCCCGCGCCGGACCCACAACGTATCGGCCACGCCCGTGGCATACACGATGTCGAGGATCCCGTCGCCGGCGATCGCGGCCGCCTCGAGGGCCGTCGGCCCCGTCGAGACGACGCCGAAGTCGAAGATCTCCGGTGGGCCGAAGGGGCCGTCCCCCATCCCGAACCACGTGTAGACGGCCTTCTTCGTCTCGGAAGTCGCCAGCACGTCCACGAAGCCGTCGCCGTCCACGTCGCCCACCGCGACCCCCTGGGGACTGCCGCCCACGCCCAGGAACACCGGGTCCCCGTAGGCCAGCTGGCCCGGCTCGAC
>JALSIN010000459.1 GCA_026989935.1 Polyangiaceae bacterium
AGAAGACCACGGCCAGGAAGAAGACCACGGCCAAGAAGAAGACCACGGCCAGGAAGAAGACCACGGCCAAGAAGAAGACCGCCGCCAGGAAGAAGACCGCCGCCAGGAAGAAGACCGCCGCCAGGAAGAAGACCGCCGCCAGGAAGAAGACCGCCGCCAAGCGTGTTTCGGCCGCGGCGCTGGTGGAAGCACTGCGGCGTGCGATGCGGGTTGGAGATGCTTCGGAGCGGGAGGTCTCGAAGCTGTTGGGCTCGATCACGCGACATGCGACGGCGGACGATCTGCCCGCGTTGTTCGGGTTCCTGGCCGAGGACGCCGACGAGGAGGTGCAGCTTTCGATCCTGCTGGCCGCCGAGGGCACGGGCGACGGCTACATCGATCGACTGGCCCGGGACCTGCAGATGCTGGCCGAGCAGGCGCCGAGCTGGGCCGCGACCGCGCTGGTCCGGATCGTCAACGCCGGGGGGCGAGACCTCGCCCGGCTCGTCGAGGCGCTCGGGCGTAACGGCAACGCGGCCTTCGCGGCCCTCGACGCCGTCGAAGCCTCGATCGCGGGCACGTCGGAGGACGACGCCGGGCGCGTGCGGGCCGCGATGAAGATCCTGCGCACGGCCCTGGCCGGTTAGGCGACCGCGATGCCGGGCTGGCAGGAGCGGACCGCGGACGAGTGCCGGGTGGTGGTGGACCCGGCGCGGGTGGACCTCGGCGCGGGCGAAGGCACGGAACTTTCGCGCCTTGCCCCGCAAAGGCGCGCGATCCAGGCCCTGCGGGACGGCCTGGCGATCCGGTCGGCCGGGATCCACGTGGCGATCATCGGCCCGCAGGGCACCGGCCGAACGTTCCTGGCGAAGGCCCTGGCGCGCGAGGAGGCGGCGCGCCGGGACACGCCGCCGGACGTGGTGCTGCTGCCGAACCCGCGCGGCCCGCTCGAACCGTCGCCCGCCCGGGTGGCCACGGGGTCCGCCCCCCGCCTGGTCCGCGCCATGGAGACGCTTCACGCGCGCCTTGCGGCGGCCCTGCACGAGGTCCTGGACGGCAACGAGGGCAACCGGATCGCCGTGGAGGTGCAGCAGCACGAGCGCGCCCGGCGGGACGCGATCCGGCGCAGCGTCGAGGCGCGCGCCGCCGCCTACGGCCTGGCCCTCGTCGAGACGGAGCGGAGCTTCGAACTGGTGCCGCTCGACGAGGAGCCCTCCGAGGGCGCCGGCGACCATGGGACCGAGGCCTCCGACGGGACCCAGCTCGAGTTGCCGGGCCTGCCCGACGAAAGCGGCCCGTCCGAGCGCAAGCGGCGTTACCTGCGGGCCGCCGAGGCCCTGCGCCCGCACATCGAGGCCATGCAGCGCGATCTGGCCCTGGTCGAGACGGAGGCGGCCGCGGAGTTCGTCCGGCGCCAGCGCACGGCCCTGCGCAAGCACGTGGACGCGGCCTTCGCCGCGATCCCGGACGACGTCCTGTCCACCCCCCGGATCCGCAGCCACGTGCAGGGGCTCTACGCCCACCTGGTGGAGCACTTTCGCCTCCAGGAGGACGACACCCTCCCGATCCCCCCGGACGCCCTCGAGCAGGGGCTCATCGTCCCGACGATCCTCACCTCGTCGCGGCCCGACTCCGGCGCCCCCATCGTGCACGCCCGGACCCCCACGATCTCGCGCATGTTCGGGCGCATGGTGGCCGGTCCCGAGGAGACCCGGTACCCACCCCCCGGCACGATCCTGGCCGGCGACCTGCACGAGGCCAACGGCGGCTTCCTCCTCGTGGACGCCGAGTCGCTGCTCGCACGCCCGCGGGTCTACGAGCACCTCAAGAACTGCCTGCTGGCCGGGCAGATCCTCCCCCTCGAAGAAGGCGAGGGACAGCTCCTGCGCCCCCAGCCCCTCGACCTGGACGTCAAGGTCATCTTGCTGGCCGACCCGGGCCTGCTCGCGCGGCTCGCCGAGCTCGACCCGCAGTTCGGCCACCTGTTCAAGGTACGGGCCGAGTTTTCGCCCGACATGTCCATCGACGAGGCATGCGCGGTCTACCCGCAGTTTTGCGCCTGGCTCGCCGCGCACCGCGGCCTGCCGCCGTGCGACGCCGAGGCCGTGGCCGCCCTCGTGGCCCACGGCGCCCGGCTCGCCGACGACCGGACCCGCGCCACGGCCGAGCTCGGACGCCTCGAGAACGTCGTCGTCGAGGCCGCCCAGCTCGCCGGCGGAGGCGGGACCATCGGCGCGGCCCACATCGACGAGGCCATCGCCCGGATCGGCGAGCGGGACGCCCACCTGGCCGAGGAGATCGTCGAGGCCCACCGGCGCGGCCGCATGGTCTGCGAAGTGGATGGCGCCCGCGTCGGCCAGGTCAACGGCCTGGGCGTCGTGACGAACGGGTTCGTGCGGGTCGGCCGTCCGCTGCGCGTGTCGGCGGTGACGTACGCCGGGGAGGAAGGCACCCTCGCCATCGACCGCGAGGTGGAGCTGTCGGGCCCGATCCACGACAAGGGCGTGCTGGTCCTCGCGGGGTTCCTGTCGGCCGTCTTCGCCCAGCAGGCGCCGCTTTCCGTCAGCGCCTCCGTGGTGTTCGAGCAAAGCTACGACATCGTGGACGGGGACAGCGCCCAGGTGGCCGAGCTGCTCGCGATCCTGTCGAGCCTGTCCGGCCTGCCGGTCCGCCAGGACGTGGCCGTCACCGGGAGCCTCGACCAGCACGGGTCGATCCTCGCCGTTGGCGGCGTCGTCGAGAAGATCGAGGGGTTCTTCGATCTGTGCCAGGCGCTCGGGCCGCAGGAGACGCAGGGCGTGCTCGTGCCGGAAGCGAACGTGGACCAGCTCGTGCTGCGCCCGGACGTCGTGCGAGCCGTCGAAGAGGGCCGCTTCCACGTCTACAGCGCCGCTCGGATCGAAGACGCGATCGAACTCTTGCTTGGAGTCCCCGCCGGGTTTCCCACCACGAACGTGACGAAGAGCCGCCGGACCTCGGCCAAGGTCACGGTGTACCGGCGCGTGATCGGGCGACTGGACGCGCTCGCCGCGGGGAAGCCGCCGCCGAAGCCGAGCCCACCCCGCGCTCGGACCGCCCGCAAGCCGCGCAAGGCCGGGTCTTGACTGCCCCCCGCGGGTCGTGCGCGGCGATCACGTCCCGGACGGGCAGGTCGCCCCACCCTTCCGGGTCCAGGCCCCGGCACTCGGTTTCGGACGGTCCGCAACGAAACCGCACGTGGATGTGGTCGTCGTGCCCCGGGCTGTCCCGCACGATCCCGCGCGAGGCCTTGCGGCCGCGCGGCCACTGCAAGAGCACGGCGAGTTCCTCGTCGGTGGCCCCCACCGACTTCGCGGCCCGCGCAAGACGCCGCTGGAGTGGATAGTCGAGGAAGAGGACCACCACCTCCCCGGTGTCCACCAGGGCGCGGACGAGCCCGTACAGCGCGACGAAGTCCACCCGCCGCGCCGGGATCGGTTCGAGCGCCTGCGGGATCGAGGTCCGAAGCGGCAGTCGGATGTCCACGTCCCGCCCGGTCTGGTGGGACCGGTGCCCTCCGAGCCGGCCCCCGCGCGGCCGGGAGATCGCCCCGACGTAGATCCGCCCGCCGAAGCCCGTGTCGCGCCGGAAGGTCTCCAGCGCCCGGACGAGCGTGCGGATCGTGTGGGTCGTCCCGTAGGCCGATCCGGGGATCTTGCGGATGTACGCCGGGCGCTCGGGAAGCTGCACGCCGGCCACGAGGCGGCCGTCGTCGGGCGAGCCCACCCCGTGGGCACCGGGCCGCACGCCCAGGGGCGGGTCGTCCCACTCGGCGTCGATGGCCGCCTGCTGGATCGGATCGACCCACACGCGCAAGGGCTCGCCCGGGCGCAACCGCCCCCCCGGCCGGTAGTTCATCGCCCGCAGGTCCCACGACCCGATCCCGTGCCGGCGCGCGAGGCGGGTCCATGTGTCGTCCGGCTGGACGGTCACCGTCCGGAGACGGCGCGGCGGGGGCACGAAATCGGTGTAGACGCGCAGCACGTCGCCGGCCTCCGGCTCGTCGCCGACCTCCGGGTTCCACCGGCGCAACGAGGCCTCGCGCACGCGGTACCGCGCGGCGATCCCCGCCAGGCGCTCCCGGGGCACGACCCTGTGGCGGATCCAGCGCTTCGTGGCGTAGCGCGCAACGGCCGGACGATCCCCTTCGGCCGCCGCCGCCGCCGCTTGTCCAGCGAAGACGGCCGGGCCGCCCGCGGGGACGCCGCCCGAGGCCCGGGCGACCGCGCCGCCGCCCACCCCGGCCCTTGCGACGGCCGTCCCCACCGACCCGGGCCGGCCCGCCGGTCCGTCGTCCCTCCCGGCCACGCCGCCGCCCCACCCGACGCCGACGCCGGGAAGTCCCGCGAGCACCGCCACGGCCACCGAACGCGCGGCGATGCGGCGGAAGGCGGCGGCGGGCACGCCGGCCATCATACCCCGCGACCGGCCCGGCCCACCCATCGGCGCCGGTGGGTGGTCTCAGCCGCCGGTGCTCGTGCCGGAAGCCGCCGTCCCCGACCCCGCGCTCCCCGCTCCCGAAGCCGCCGTGCCGGGTCCCGCGGTCCCCGCCCCCGTGCCGGTGCCCGTGTCGGCCGTCTGCGTGCCGCCTTGCGTGTCGGTCCCCGCGCCCCCGGTCGTCATGGGTGCCTCGCTGATGCACGTGCCGGCCGCGCACACCAGGTCGGTGGCGCAGCGCTCCCCGGGCAGGCACGGGCACCCGAGCGTCCCCGGGAGGTTGCGCTCGCCGCAGCGTTCCTCCTTGCACCCGGCCGGCGCCCCGGCGATCCCCCCGGCGCCAAAACCCAACACGAGCGCGAAGATCCAGCGTCGCATCCTAGAACTGCCCCGTCGCCTTGAGGAACACGATGGACGATCCCGTGGCCTTCTGCCCAAACTTCGTGGTCTCGTCGCCCAGGAACACGAACCCGCCCAGCTCGAACGTGAGGAAGCCCCACGGGGGCACCATCAAGATCTCCGGGAACAACACCGCCGACCCCTTGTCCTTGCGCCCCAGGAAGTCCTTTCGGCCCGTCGGAAAGTCCACCACGCCGAACAGACGGAAGATCAGGTGGCGGCCGAAGAAGATGAGATCCGTCCCCGCCACCAGGTAGTTGCCGATGTGGTCCACCCCGAACTCGTCGATGAACCCGCGCAGGTACTGGGCCTGCACGTAGACGTGCTTGCCGAAGGTGTAGTCCATCCCCGCCGTCGCCTTGACGAAGGGGGTCTTGCGGATCGTCACGCCCTCGATCTCGTTGCGCAGCTCGCCGTCCACCAGGATCGGGATCGGGAACTCGATGCGCAGGGTCTTGCGCTCGGGGATGAACAGGCCCATCTCCCCCCAGATGCCGAGATCCCCCAGGAACGGAAGCTGCGCCGCGAAGTCGTAGCCCACCACCTGCATGCGGGGGTACTCCAAGAAGGCGTCCGACACGAAGCAGCACTCGGCGTGAAGCTGCTCGGGAGGCGTGACGGCCGGGTCCGAGGGGCGGATCTGGGTGCTCTCGACGTTGACCGGCGTGGGGATGTCGTGCCGCCCGTAGTAGTACGACAGCGACATGTCCACCTCCCAGAAGCTCCAGCCGATCTTGAAGGCAGCCTGGGAGTTCCGAAAGCTCGGTTTCGGCTGCACGACGTGGCCCTTGACCTTCGGCACGAGCGCCTCGTTGGCGTCGAGCCGCTGCTGCAGGGCGTCGATGGTGCGCAGGTCGCTGTACTCGGCGAACGGCACCGGCGACTGCGGGTCCTTGAGGGCCGCCGACGCCGACGGAGGCAACAGCGCCGGGTAGAACAGCGGGATGTAGACGCCCTCGAACCACACCTTGTCCCCCCAGGGGGCCACGTCCACCACGACCATCTGGTTGGCGATGGGCTCGGTGAACAGCGGCCGGTCCTCGAGGTCGTCGGGATTCAAGTTGTTCGTGGGGTTGAACTTGTCGGCCGTGCCCCACACGAGGATCTGCCGCCCCACCTTGATGTCGAGCCCGGGCAGGAGGTCGAGCAACGCCACGTAGGCGGCGTCGCTCTCCACGTGGAACGGGGTCAGCATCGAGCGCGTGGCGAGATCGCCCAGCTCCTGCGCCTGGGCCACCCCCAGGAACACCGGCTCCACGTCCCCCACAATCTGGATGTGCTCGTTGGGCGAGTACGCGAAGTAGAACTCGAGCCGGTTCTCGTTGCGTGAAAACCCCGGTGCATCGGCGCGGTCCACGTCGAAGTAGGCGCTCGTGACGATCCGGACGCGGGTGTCGAGGGTGCCGGGCAGGGACAGGATGCCCTTGCCCGACGTGGTCTCCTCGGGTGAACCGAGCGCCTCGGGCTCGACGTCGGCGGCGGGCACGTCCTCGGCGTCACCGAAGATGTCTTCGAGGGAGAGGTCCTCCGCCTCGGCCGGCGGGGTGGAGGCCGCCTCGGCCGTCGGCCCGGCCGCCTCCACCGCCGACGCCCCGGGGGTGGCGCCGCGCGGGTCCGGCGACGGGCCGTCCTCGGGGCCCTCGGGGCCGGCCGACGGGGGCTCGGAGGCCCGCCCGGTCTCGGCCGACCCTTCGGCCTTGGGCGCCTCGGCTTCGTCCGCGGCCGGCCCTTCGGTCTTGCGCGCCTGGGCATCATCCGCGGCCGGCCCCTCGGCCGGTGAACCGGCCGCGCGCTCCGCGGCGCCGGACGGGGGCGGCGCCGAGCGCTCCGCGTCGCCGGATGGGGCCGGCGCCGAGCGCCCCGCGGCGGCCCTCCAGACCAACGTGCCCAGCCCCACGGCGGGCGCGCGGGCCAACGAACCCGAACCGGGTCCCGCCCCGGCCGACGTCGGCACGTCCACGGGCGTTCCACCACCGAGCAACCAGAATCCGAGGAGGAGGCTGCCGGCGGTCGATCCCATGGGCGATCAGCCGCGCAACAGGGTGCGGCGGGAGAACAGCTCGTCCCGCACGCCCTGGTTGACGCGGACGTGCTCGAGTCGGATGACGGTCTCGTTGCCCGTCTTGTGGTTGCGCATGGTGATCCGCATCGGCATCGGCACCCCCGCGACCTTCTTCCAGTCCTCCCGGATCTGCTCGCGCACGAGGTTCCCCGCGCCGTCGTAGTAGCGGATCTGCGTCACACCGCCGACCTTGGCGTCGATGACCACCTCGAGCTTGGCGTAGGTGGACGAGGTGCCCGCCTTCGGCGTGAGCACCAGCGTCGTCTCGCTGCCCTTCTTGCCGGCGAACGTGGCGTCGAACCGCGGCGACAGCAGCGTGTGGGTCATGTCCTCGTAGGTGAACTCGCTGCCCAAAAAGCCCTGGTTTTGCATGTGGGCCGCGATCCGGCGCACCTTCTTGAACTCGGGGCTGTAGACGTACAGCGTGTCCGCGTCCTGCATCAGGACCTTCATGCCCGCCACGTCCCCCGGCGCCGTGAAGACGATGAGCTGCTTGTCGAGCCCCTTCATCGTCATGTGGAACCGCAGGGTCTTTTGCTTCGAGCCCCGCTTGTAGACCTCCATGACGGCGTCGTAGGCCTGATCCTCGAACGCCGACGCCCGCTTGTCGGCGGCCCGCAGGATCTTGTTGCCGTCGATGGCCGCCGCCGCAGGGCGCGGCGCGAAGGCCGCAACGGGCACGGCGAGCGAAAGGGCGAGGCAGAGGGAAAGCGTGCGGGTCATGGCGTGGTCCTCCTTGCGATGCGCGCCCGCGGGGGCCGGCACGCCGTTTGGACGCAGGAGGCGGGGGCCCTATTCTTGGCAGAGTTTCGGGAGGTTGGGAAGGTGACGTGGCGGCGTTCGGCCCGGCCGCGTGGCGGGCGTCACGCTTGTCGGC
>JALSIN010000460.1 GCA_026989935.1 Polyangiaceae bacterium
GCGGCGGTTCGGTGCATCCAGCGTGGGCGCTTACGGGGACGGGGACAGGGACGCGCACAGGCACCGGGACGGACACCGCGGGGGTTCGGTGCATCCAGCGTGGGTGCTTACGGGGACGGGGACAGGGACGAGCACAGGCACCGGGACGGACACCGCGGGGGTTCGGTGCATCCAGCGTGGGTGCTTACGGGGACGGGGACCGGCACCGGTACGGATACCGCGGGGGTTCGGTGCCTCCAGTTCTGGCGGGGACGACGACGGCGACAGGGCCGGGCACCGGCACCGGTACGGACGCGGGGGCGCGGGCCGAGACACCAGCGTCGGGCGCCGTGGACGAGGGCACGCAAGCGGTCACGGCGCGCGCAGGGGAGCGTCCTCGGCCGCCAGCAGGGTCGCCGCGAGGTCCGAGCGCTCGTCGCGGTCGAGGACGGCCCGCACGCGCCCGCGTTCGAGGCACACGACCCGATGCGCCAGCGCCCCGTGGACCGAGGGGTCGTGGGAGGTGATCACGACGGCCGCGCCGGTCTCGGCCAGCCGGCGGATCGCCGACGTCACGACGGCACGCCCCGTGCGGTCGAGGGCCGTCATGGGCTCGTCGAGCAGGACCAGGCGCGGCGTCCCGACCAGCATGCGGGCGATGGCGAGCCGCTGGACCATGCCGCGGGAAAAGGTCCGGACCGGACGATCCGCGTGTTCGGCGAGCCCCACTTCCTCCAACACCGCCTGCGGAGACCGCGAACGCAACCCGCAGGCGCCTCGGAGCTTCACGGCCAGCGCGAGGTTCTCGCGGGCAGAGAGGAGCGGGTAGAGGTGGCTGCCGTGGGCCACCCAGCCCAGCCCGCCGCGGGCACGCGGGTCGTCGAGTCGATCGTCGCGGCCGGCCCAGGTGCAGTGGCCCCGCGTGGGCACCTCCAATCCGGCCGCGATGCGCAGCAAGGTGGTCTTGCCCGCCCCGTTCGGCCCCCAAAGCCCCACGACCTCGCCCGGGCCCACCGTAAGGTCCACCCCCACGAGGGCCCACCGCCGCCCGTAGGCGCGACCGACGTCCTCGAAGCGCAGGGGCAGGAGATCCAACGTCAGCCCTCCGCGGGCGAATCGCCCGCCTCCGGCGTCTCGGTGGAGGCATCCACCCCCGAGGGTTGCTCGGACGCGGCGGCGGCTTCGTCGGGCGCCGCCTCCAGCGCCCGCCCGGAGGCGTCTTGCGGCGCCCCCGCCGTCGTGGCGGCCTCTCCCACGGGGGCGTCTTGCGGGGCAGCCCGGCCCTCGTCGCGCGCCCCGCCGGGCCGGTCCGGCGGCTCGTCGGAGGTGGCGCGGGCCGGCTGGGCGGCCGCGTCCAGCTCGTCGAGGGTGCGGGCGATCCGGTCGATCATCACGAGGATCTCCCTGCGCTCGTGCGGATCGTCGGTGGCCAGGTAGCGCCGCGCCAGGGCCTCGCGCTGGGCGAGCAGTTCGAGCCGAAGGTCCCGCCGTCGGCCGCGCGCGATCCCGAGGACCACCCCGAGCAGCAGCAGCGACGCGCCGGACCAGGCGATCGTGCGCCAGACCTTCGGCCGCGTGGGCAGCCCGCCCACGACGAAGTGGACGTCGGCGCCGGGCGGCCGCTGCCCGAGCTTGTAGAGCCCCACCGGACGCTGCGGGTCGGGGTGCGACGGGGTGGTCTTCTCGACGTTCGGCGCTTCGAGGGTCAGGGGATCGCGCAACACGACGGACGCCTCCAGCACGCCGAACGGGGGCGTCCAGGACACGTCCAGGGTGCCGTCGTGCGGAAGGAGATACGCGATCGAAAGGTCGGCGATCTCGCCGGGTGGGATCGGGCCGGCGGCATCGGCGAAGGGGGCGTCCTCCGGCTGTTCGAGGAACCGGCCGGCGGACGGCAGCACCGTCACGCTGCGGGCGCCCTCCGGCGCCTCGATGCGAAGCCGCCCCCCCTCGGGCCAGAAGGCGCGGTCGCCGTCCACGAACACCTGGTAGACCTGCACCACCTGGGCCATGTCGTTTTCACGTGGGAGCACCTCGAACTGGACCGCGCTTCGTACGACGGCCGGATCGCTGGTCGTCTCGTAGACCACGAGCCCCAGCCGCACCCCCCGGCCCTCTTCCATGCGGAAGAAACCGCTCTGGTACGGGCCGCCGCCGTAGACCGCACCGACGAAGTACAGGGCGTCCTCCTGCACCGGAACCCCCTCGACCCGCGCCACCCCGTCGTCACCGGTACGCCCGCGGACCTCGACGTCGTTGCCGGCGCGGTCCTTCTTGAAGACGGACACGGACAGACCCGGCACGGGGCGGCCCTCGCCGTCGCGGACCTCGACGCGCACGACCCCCTCCGGCAGGCCGGGATCGAGGCGGGGCGGCTCGACGGGCGGCGTCGGCCGGCGGCCGGCGCCGTGGCCCTCGGCCGCCTCGAAGCCCTCGGCCAGGTACAGCGCCTTGGCGGTTGCGCCCATCCGGAAGGGCTGCGAGCGCTGCGGCGGCCCGTCCTCGGCAATCTGTGCCTCCACGACGATCGTGGCGTCCTCCGGCACGTCGGGCGGGGCGAGCCCTTCGAAGGTGGCGCGGCCCTCGGCGTCGCTTACGCCCGTGCGCACCGTCTCCCGGCCGTCGGGATGGCGGATCCGCACCGTGACGGTCCGCCCTTCGGCGCGGCCGCGCGCGTCCTTGCGCAGGTCCAAGGTGCCCACCACCAGCGTGCCCGCCGGACGCCCCTCGAGATCGAAGGGCTCACCGGGGGCCGGGATCTTGTCGGGGCGGGCGTGGGAGGCCCCGGAAGCCCCCGCCACCAGCAACAGGCGCGTGCCCGCGTCGGCGCGCAGCGAAAACGGCCGCGACGTGACCTCGACGCCCCCGAGGGTGGCGCGCGCGACGGCCTTGCGGCCCACGAGATCGGCGAGCCCCTCGAAGGTGGCGCGGCCGGCCGCGTCGGTCTCGGCGGTGCGGGTGACCTTGGGCGCCCCGTCGATCTCCAGCGTGACCTCCACCCCCACGGCCGGCGCATCGAAGCCCCCGAGCAGGCAGCGTACGGTGACGGTGCCCGCCGAAAGGGCCGGGTCGGGGCGCGGGATCCCCGACATGCGCCGCGGGTCGATGGCCGGCCCCGCCGACGCCACCCCTGGAACCACCGCCGCCAGGACCAGGGCACACAGCCCGGCCGCGACCCACCCACGTCGGTGTCCGTTCACGTGGCCACCTGGGTCCCGCAGTGCTTGCAAAAGCGCGCGTCCGCCTCGACCGGGCGCCCGCACCCGGCACACGTCGCGGGCGCCGCAGCCGGCGCGACCTCCCCCCTCGCCAGGGCCCGCGCCCACGGATGAAGGGCCTCGGGACGTTCGAGGGCGGCGAGCGTCTGGGCGGCCCGCTGCTCGTAGCGGCGCCGCACCGCGTCGTAGTCCTCGTCCGAGAGCTTGCCCATGGCGTGGTCGAAGTCCAGTTCCTTGATCGCCGACAGCACCCGGCGCTTCTCTTCGAGCAGCTCGCGGTAGGACGAGCGACCGAGCCCGGCGCCGGCCAGCAGGACCGCATCGGTCTCGGATCGGGCGAGCGCGTCCGCCACGGCCCAAAGCCGCGCGATGAGGTACACGAGCGCCGCCGCCACCACGGAAAGGCCGGCCGTGGGCGCGTCGGGCTCGACACCGGCGAGGACGATCATCCCCGCGAAGGTTGCAAGGGCCGCCGCCACGGCCGCCAGCGCCGTGGCGCGCACGCGCCCGAGAGCACGCCCTTCGCCGGATCGAACCGCCGGCGCTTCGTTCGTCTCAACCATGGGGCGTCCCTCCGATGCGGTCGGTGAGCTGGTCGCGCCGGGTCCCGATGCAGATCAGCCCGCCCGCCAGCATCACGACGAACCCGGTCCACACCCAGTTCACGAGGGGGTTTACGAAGAGCGCAAAGCGCGTCCAGCCCGTGGACAGGTCGGCGTCCTGCATGGCGGCGTACACGTCCTCGGCGACGGTCATGTAACGCGAGGCTTCGGTCGTCGGCTGCTCGGGCATCTGGAAGTACCACCAGCGCGCAGGATGCAACGTGGCGACCGGCGCTCCGTCGCGCAGCACGGTCAGGTCGGCGGTGATCATGTCCTTTTGCCAGTCCGTCGTGGCGCGCAGGCCGTCGTGGCGCACGGTGTAGCGGCCGAGCCGTGCGGTCTCCCCAGGGTGGAGGGTGACCTTGCGCTCGACGTCGTAGGACTTGCCGGCAAAGCCCAGGAACATCAAGACGACCCCCAGGTGCACCACGTAGCCGCCGTAGCGCCGGCGCGCCCGCAGGAACAGGCCGAGCAGGGCCTCGAACACGGGTTGCGGGCGGTTGCGGCGGCGCACGGCCACCCCGCGGGCGAACTCCTGCACGATGGTCCAGAAGGTGAACCCGCACAGCCCGAAGCAGGCCAGGCCCCACGGCGAGTCGATACCGAAGGCCGCAGGCACCGCGAGCGTTACGGCGCCGGCCAGAAGCGGCGCGCGAAACTGCCGGACCAAGGCGCGCGGGCTCGTGCGGCGCCAGGCCACCAGGGGGCCGAAGCCCGTCAGGAACAACAGCGCCAGCCCGATGGGGCGCATCCAGTGGTTGAAGAACGGCGGGCCGATCGTCACGCGCGACGGCGGCTCGATGCCGCCGAAGGTCTCGGGCCAGCGCCGGGCCGCCGCCTCGACGAGCAGGCCGGCCCACTCACGCAAGGTGGGGTAGAGCGTGGCGAACAGCACGAACAGGGCCGCGAACAGGAACAGCCAGTTGTTCACCAGGAAGGCGAACTCCCGCGAGACGACGCTCTCCATCTCGCCGCGGCTGCGCAGCAGCGGCAGGCGGCGCACCAGGAGGCCGAAGCTCCCGGCCACGATCACCAGCATGAACGCGCCGAAGGTCCAGGCGAGCACCGGGTCCTCGCCGAAGGCGTGCACGCTCTGCACCACGCCGCTGCGCGTGAGGAAGGTGCCGACGATGGTCAGCAGGAACGACACGATGACCAGCACCATGTTCCAGACTTTGAGCATGCCGCGGCGCTCCTGCACCATCACCGAGTGCAGGAACGCCGTGCTGGTCAGCCATGGGAACAGCCCGGCGTTCTCGACCGGATCCCAGGCCCAGTACCCGCCCCAGCCGAGCTCCTCGTAGGCCCACAGCCCGCCGAGCACGAGCCCGACCCCCAGGAACAGCCACGAGAACAGCACCCACCGGCGGACGCTGCGTTGCCATGCGTCGTCCACCTGTCCCGTGATCAGCGCGGCCATTCCGAAGGCGTAGGGCACGGCCATCGAGACGTAGCCCAGGTAGAGACTCGGCGGATGCACGATCATGTAGACGTTTTGCAGCAGCGGGTTGAGGCCGCGGCCGCTGTTCGGCACGTCGAGCAGGAAGGGCTCGAACGGATTCTTCATGAACACGACGATCCCCGCGAAGAAGGCCGTGATGGCGCCGAGCACGGCCACGGCGTGGGGGATGAGCTGCGCGTGCCGGTGGCGGTTTGCGCGGATCGCCATCGAGGCGAACAGGCTCGAAAGGAACACCCAGAACAGCAGGCTGCCGTCGAGGGAGCCCCAAAACGCCGTGATCTTGTAGAACACGGGCATCGCCGGATCGCTGTTGTGCGCCACGTACTGCAGCGAGAAGTCACCCGCCAAGAAGGCATAGACGAGCAGGGACGAGGCGAACGCCGCCGCGGCGAACGTGGCGTGCAAGGCCTGCACCCCAGCCTCGACCCAGCGCTCGGACCGGCGCACGGCCCCCAGCACGGAAAAGCCGACCGTGGCGACGCTCAGGAGGAAGACGAGCGTGACGGCGAGGGTCCCCAGGGTGGACAGGTTCATGACCGGCCTCCGCCCGGCAGCACGACGCCCTGCTCCTCCTCGTACTTCGAGGGGCACTTGGCCGTCATCTCTTCCGACTCGAACACGGACCCGTCCGGGGCGAGCGTGCCCGTGAGGATCACCTCGCCGCCCTCTTGAAAGGTGTCCGGCACGAGGTTCGTAAAGTGCACGCGCAGGCGCTCGCCGCCGTGCTCGATCACGAAACGGTAGTCCCCCGAGCTGCCTCGCTTCTGTTCGATGGTGCCCGGCACGACCGTGCCGTGGACCTTGATCGTGCGCCCGGCGTAGGCGTCGGGCCGACCGACCACCTGCTCGACGTAGAGGTACTCGAGCACCCCCTCCCCCGGGTCCGAGACGACGAGATAGGCTGCGGACCCGGCGAGCGCCAGGCCCAGGACGAGCTTCGATCCGAGTGAGAGCGCCATGGTCATCCTCCGATGCTGATCATCGACTTGCGCGGGCCGCCGGTGCCGTCGCGGGCGAACCGGTGGCCGGCGGGTTTGCGGGCGAGGGCGCGGTCGATGGCCGCGCGGACCCCGGCCGGCCCTCCCGCCGCCAGCGCTGCGCGCAGGTCCACCGTGTCGTCCGCCCCCAGGCAGCCGTGCAGCCGGCCCCGGCTGTCGAGGCGCACGCGGTTGCAGCCGGCGCAGAAGTTCTCCGTCATCGGGCTGATGATCCCGACGATCCCCATCGTCCGGCCCGTGGCGCGATCGACCACGCGCTCGTACCGCGCGGGTCCTGCCCCCTCCGGGCCGGGGACGGGCTCGAGGCGCGCCTCGAGCTCGGCGGCCAGGCGCGCGCGGATCGTGGCAGCGTCCATCAGGCGCCCGGGCACGAACAGGCGCCCCGACGCCATCGGCATGAGCTCGATGAAGCGCGGCACCGCCCCGAGGGACCAGGCCCACCGGGCGATGCGGGCGAGTTCGTCGTCGTTGAAGCCGGCGATGGCGACGGTGTTCGTCTTGACCGTCACCCCCGGGCGCCCGCACACCGCGCGCAGGCCCGCGCGCACCCGGTCCAGGGACCCTCGCCGGGTGATCGTGCGAAACCGGGCCGGGTCGAGGCTGTCCACGCTGACGTTGATCCGGCGCACGCCCGCGCGGACCACCGCGTCGGCCAGGGGGGCGAGGCGCTCGCCGTTCGTGGACAGGGCCAACCGGAGGCGGTCGCCCGACGGGGTCTCGATGCGGCCGAGGCGGGCGAGCAGATCCACGATCCCCTTGCGCACCAGCGGCTCGCCGCCCGTCACCCGGACCACCCGGACCCCTGCTTCCACGAAGGCCCGGACCACGACCTCGATCTCCTCGAAACGCAGGATCGTTCGCGCCGGATCCAGCGGGACCCCCTCGGGCGGCATGCAGTACGTGCACCGGTCGTTGCAACGGTCCGTGACCGAAAGACGTAGGTACGTCACCCTCCGGCCGAGGGTGTCCACGAGCGAGCGCGGCCCCTTGCGCGGGCGTAGATGCGCGACAAGCGCCGCTGCGGGCAGGACGGGTGCGTCGGGCGGCACGTGTCGATGGTGCCCTACGCGACCCGCCGGCGCCACCGCAACCCGCCTCCACCCACGAGTACAAGGGGATCGACCATGCCAATCGAGAACTCCCGATGGCGCCCCATCCCGTGGGGGCCGTCGCCCCCGCGCGGGCGCCCAGTCCTGGCCGCCCCGGGCAACCTGCCACGGTCCGCGTGCCGCCGCGTTCCCCACCCCCGGGGACCGCGCACACACCTACCCGACCGGCTGCTTCTCTCGCACGACCATCACGGAGCAGGCGGCCCCTCGGACGAGACGCTCAGCCACGGACCCGAGGAGAAACCTGCGGACACCGCTGCGACCATGCGTGGCCATCACCACCAGGTCGTACCCCTTGCTCATCTCCGCCAATTCCAGGGCCGGATCGCCCGTATGCACCGCCACCGAGCGCCGTTCGGCCGGCGTTTGCAGGGTGTTCG
>JALSIN010000461.1 GCA_026989935.1 Polyangiaceae bacterium
GGGATTTTCCGTGGCATTGCACGAACTTGCGCCCGGCATCCTCGTGGACGTCTACAACCTCCACATGGACGCGGGGTCGGCCCCCGACGACGTGGCAGCGCGCAAAGCGCAGGTTGCGCAGCTCCTGGGGACGATCGCGTCGCGCTCCCAGGGGCGGGCGCTCATCGTCGCGGGGGACACGAACATGGACGAGGAGGACGAGCCCGACCTGCAGACCCTGCTGGCCGGGGCGGGGCTTACCGACGTGTGCCGGGCCCTCGACTGCCCCGACCCCGACCGCATCGATCGCGCCATGTTCCGCAGCTCCCAGCAGGTGGCGATCGTGCCCGAGGCCTGGTGGCTCGACGACGCCTTCGTCACCCCGAGCGGGGATCCCCTGTCGGACCACGAGGCCGTGGCCGTCACCTTGCGCTTCGTCTCGCCGCCCCCGTAGGCCGCCGGATCCTCCGGTCGGTACGAGCGGCTATCCTTCCGGGCCATGCCGGTCGTCGATCCGAAGCGACTCGTCGAGGCCCGCGTGGCCGCGATCCGTGCCTTCCACGAGCGCACCGGGCTTGCGGGCGCGGAGATCGACGTAAGCGGCGGCGTGGACTCGGCCACCTTGCTGTGCCTGCTGGCGCGCGCCCTCGGGCCGGACCACGTGGTGGCCGTCTATTCGAGCATCCAGAGCACCCGGGCCAGCCGCGACCGCGCCCGCGAGGTGGCCGCCGCCGCCGGGGTGAAGCTGCTGGAGTTCGACCTGTCGGGGGTGTTCGACGCCGTGGTCGAGCAGACGGAGGCCTGCCTCGAACGCGCCTACGGCCCCGAGGCCCTCGAAGCGGCCCGGCGCCTGCGCGTGCGCGATCGCACCGTGGACGGCGCCCTGCGCTCGTGCCTGCGGGCCCCGCTGGGACGCTACCTCAACCGTCTGCGCGGCGGGATCCGGCACGGCACCGGCAACGAGGACGAGGACCGTTTCCTTCGCTTCTACCAGAAGGGGGGCGACGGCGAGGTGGACACGAACCCCAACGCGATGCTCAGCAAGGGCGAGGTGTACCAGATGGCCGTGGCCCTCGGGGTCCCGCAGTCGATCCTGGAGGCGCCGCCCACCCCGGACCTTTGGGGGATCGGGGAGCGCCACACGGACGAGGACGAGCTGTCGCGCCTTTCGGGGGTCCGCTGGACGTACAGCCGCGTGGATCCGGACACGGGCGCCTACACGCGCCTGGGCACCATCGAGCGCATGAGCCGCCTGCTCGACCGGCGCTGCCCGGACACGGACCTCACCTACGAGACGATCCTGTTCGACACCGAAGACGACGACGAGGCCGTCGCCTCCCCCACCCTGCGGGCCGAGGCCGAGCGCTTCGGGCTGTCCGTGGGGCACCTGCGATCGGCCCGGCGCTGGGAGCGGGCGACCCGGCACAAGGCCAACCCCAACGTCCCGACGCTCGGCACGCGCCGTCATCTGCGCGAGCGCGGCCTGCTGGACGACGCGCTGCCCCTGGACCTGCCCGCGGACGGCCCCCCGTGACGACCCACTGCTACCCCTACCCGCTGCCGGCGGTGGCGGTGGACCTGGTGGTCCTTTCGGCCGATCCCGACGACCTCGGGCTCGAGGTGCTCCTGGTGGAGCGGGGCCGGCCGCCGCACGCCGGCCGCCGCGCGCTGCCCGGGGGGTTCGTGGACGTGGGCGGCGGCTACCGGCCGGGGGTGCCGCAGGGGGAGGATCTCGAGGACGCGGCCCGACGGGAGCTGCGCGAGGAGACGGGGCTCGACCTGGCGGGCGCGGGGGCGCGGCTCCTTTCGGCCGGCGCGGTCGGGACGCCCGGACGCGACCCGCGCGGTCGGGTCGTGTCGGTCCTGTACGCGGCCCTCGTCCCCTCCGAGTTCCGCGGCCGGGTCGCCGGCGGCGACGATGCCCGGCGCGCCGCCTTCGAGCGCCTCGGCGCCGCCCGGGATCTGGCCTTCGACCACGACGCGCTGCTGGACCGGGTCCTCGGAGCCGTGGCCGCCCGGGTCGTCCTCGACGCCCGCACCCTGGCGCCCTTGTTCGAAAGCGGCCCGCGCGAGCAGCTCGCCCTGCTCTACGATCCACTCGCACGCCGCCTCGCGGGGGCGCCGCCCTTCGGGCGCTGGCTCGCCCGGCAGGTGGAGGACGGCGCGCTCCTGCCCACGGCCACGGGCTTTCGCCTGGCACGCTGAAGGCGCCCGCCCCCGGGCTCCGTGGAGCCATCGCCGGCCCGCTGGTATCCTGGCCCGGCCATGGGCATGGCGCTCCCGCAGGACGAAGGCGGCATGGTCGCCGAGATCAACGTCACCTCGATGGTGGACGTGTTGATGAGCCTCCTCATCATCTTCATGATCTCCACGCCGGCGCCGCCCAACGAGAAGCTGCCGCTATCCCTGCCCAAGGAGACGGTCGTGCAGCAGCCGGACGACCCGAACGCGGCGCTGCTCGTGACGATCGCGGCCGACGGCACGGCGCGCCTGGGCAAGACCCCCTTGCCCGCCGACTACGACGGGATCGTGGCGGCGATCAAGGCGAGCGAGAAGGCCCAGCGCGACGGCCGCCTCGCCGTGACGGCCGATCCCAAGGTGCCGTACGGGCGGGTGATCCGAATCATGGCGGCGGCCCACGAGGCCGGCGTGGCCCAGGTGGGGATCGCCTCCGACCGGCTCTGACCGGGAGCCTTCGGCCGGGGCTGCCGGGCACGGCCCCCTACGGGTCCGGCGCGGTCCCGTCGTGGACCTCGAGGAACGGGCGCGGGTCGAAGGGCCCGGCGGCGGCCAGCAGCGACGTGCGGGCCGCGCGGGCGAGAGTCGCCTCGGGCACCCCCTGCCGCAGGGCGAACCGGTAGCTCGCCAGCGGATCGAGACCGAAGATCCCGGGGTCGTCCGTGCAGGGAACGACGCGCAGACCCGCGTCGAACAGGGCGGCCATGGGGTGCGCCTGGGCCGACGGGACCGCCCGCAGGCGTACGTTGCTGTCGGGGCAGACCTCGAAGGCGACCCCCCGGTCGCGGGCCTGTGCGACGAGGGCCGGGTCGTGCAGGACCGCGATCCCGTGCCCGATCCGCCGGGCGCCGTGCGCGAGGGCCCAGCGGATCGCGGCCGCCGAGCCGTGCTCCCCCGCGTGGGGCAAGAAGGCCACCGCGGGCGGCAGGTCCCGGGCGAGGGCCAAGGCGGCCTCCCCCGCCGGGCCGGCGCGCTCGTCGCCGGCGAGCCCCACGCCCGCGAGGGCGCCGGGGTCGAGGGTCGAAAGCCGCCGGGCGAAGGCAAGGGTGGGCGCCACCGTCTGCGGCAGGGTCCGCACCGCGTCGGGCACGAAGGCCATGTCCACGCCGCGCTCGCGCGCCCGCCGGCGCCCCTCGACGAGGGCCTCGGCCAGCGCCCCCTCGTCCACGGTCCGAAAGTGGGCGGTGTAGACGGCGGCGGTCACGGTGACCTCCGCGCGCACGAACCCGGCGGGGGCGAGGCGGGCCGCGAGGTCGCTTGCGGCCTCCACGAACCGGTCCGGCCGGTCGAACAGGCGCATGAGATCGACGTACGCGGCGACGAAGGCGTCCATCGAGGCGATCGCGTCCCACCGGGCTCGAACCGCGCCGGCGCTCGCCCCTGCCCAGCACGCCGCCCGCTCGGGCGAGACGGAGCCTTCCAGGTGTACGTGCAGCTCGGCCTTCGGCAGGGCCGCAAGGCGCGCGAGCGCGGCGTCGAGGCACGTCGGTTCGGAAGGCGGCGCCGGCACCGGCCCGAACCCTAGCGCGAACCGGGCGTGCGGACGGCGGACCGGGCCCGAGCGCCCCGCGGCCGAGCCGCACCGGCCCCCCTGGTCGCGGGTGGGGGCGGCGCCCGGCCGCAGGCCGCCCGCGCCTGCGCCCCGACCGACGATCCCCCCGGGCCGCTCGCCCCTGCCCGAACGCCCGCGGGCGCCACCGGCGTCGGCCGGCCGGAACTCGTGTGCCTGGGCCGACGGCCGGACCGGGCCCGGGTGGGGTAGGCTCGCGGCGCGTGCCCGCCCCCTTCGAGCCGCGCCCCGTCCCCCTGCGCTGGTGTCTCGTGCCGCTGGCCGTCCTCGTGGCGGCCCTGGTGGGCGTGCTGGTGGTGATCCCGCGGTTCGACCCGGGCTTCGAGGGCTCGGGCCACGTACCCCTGGTGCTGGCGGCGGCGGCGGCGGCCCTGGTCGCCCGCCGCTTCGGCCACGACGCCCGCCGGATCGAGCGCGGCCTGGTCGAGGGAGTCGCCGCGGGCCTGCCGGCCGTCTTCGTGCTCATGACGATCGGGATGCTCATCGGCACCTGGCTGGCCGCGGGCACGGTGCAGGCCCTCATCTACTGGGGGCTGGGCCTTCTGTCGCCGCGCTTCTTCCTGGCCGCCACGTGCCTTGCCTGCTCGCTCGTCAGCCTCGTGTCGGGCTCGTCCTGGTCCACCGCCGGCACGATCGGGCTGGCCCTCATCGGGGTGGGCGAGGCCCTGGGCATCGACCCCGCCATGACGGCCGGCGCGGTCGTCAGCGGGGCCTACTTCGGGGACAAGCTCTCGCCCCTTTCGGACACCACGAACCTCGCCCCGGCCGTGGCGGGCACCGATCTGTTCGTCCACATCCGGCACATGCTGTGGACCACGATCCCGTCGTGGACCGTCGCGATGCTGCTGTACACGGCCCTGGGGCTGGGACTTTCGGCCCACGGCGGCGCCCAGGACGTGGCCCCCATGCGCGCCGTGCTGGCCGAGCACTTCGCCCCCGGCGTCTGGCACCTCGTCCCGCCGGCCGTGGTCGCCGCGCTGATCGCCCGCCGTCACCGCCCGCTGCCCGCCCTGCTCGCGGGCGTCCTGGCGGGGGCCGTGGTGGCCCTGGTCGAAGGACGTCCGGTCGGCGCGGTGGTGACCGCGGCGACGGGCGGCTTCGTGTCGGACACCGGCGATCCGGCCCTCGACGCCCTCTTGTCGCGCGGGGGGATGTTCTCCCTGGGGAGCACGGTGTTCCTCATCGTGTGCGCCCTGGGGTTCGGCGGGATCCTGGAGGCGACGGGGATGCTGGAGGTCCTCGCGGGGGCGGTCCTGCGCCGCGCCCGCACGACCGGTCGCCTCGTGGCGGCCACCGTGGGCACCGCCTTCGGCATGAACGTCGTGGCCGCCGACCAGTACATCGCGATCGTCGTGCCGGGCCGCATGCTCGCGCCCGCCTACCGCGCCCGGGGGCTCGCCCCGCAGAACCTCTCCCGCGCCCTCGAAGACGGTGGCACGATCACCAGCGCCCTCGTACCCTGGAACACGTGCGGGGCCTTCATGACGGCCACGCTGATGGTGCCCACCTTCGCGTACGCGCCCTATGCGTTCCTCAACCTCCTCAACCCGTTGCTCTCGATCGCCTACGGGTTCCTGGGCCTTTCGATGGCGCCCGCGGGCGGGGGCGGGGACGATGGCGATCGCGACGGCGATCGCGACGGCGGCGGGATGCACCGCGGCGGCGACGGCGGGTGACGGCCTCGGCACGGCGGGCGGCGGCACGGGCGAGACGACCGGCGCGCCGCCGCCCCCCGTGCCGTTGCCCGCCCTCGACCTGGGCGGGCCGAGGGCGCCGCTGTGCGAGGTCCTGGACGTCCCCGTGGTGCTCGACCCGCGCAGGATCCAGCAAGACCCCGGTCTGGCCGGCGCCCTCGCGGACTTTCTCGACCGCGTGACCGTCGAGACCGGCGCCACCGTGCGTGTGCTGCTCGCCCCCGCCCGGCCGGTGCTGCCGCTCGCCACGTGCCCGGTGCCCCTGGGGGCGGACGCGGACGGCCCGGTGTTCGTCTGGGGGCGCGACTTCGAGCCGAACCCGGCCGCGCGCGACGTCCTCGCCTGTGCCGTGGACCAGATCCTGGCCCTGCCCGACCTCGACGAGGCGGACGCGGCCATGTTCTCGGGCCTTTTGTTCCCGATCCTCGAACGGCCCGGCTGGCCGGCCGACGACGCCGTCGTCGCGGCCGTGCTCGTCGCCGCCGGGGACGACGAGGAGGCGAACATGTACGCGCGCCCGGGCCTTGCCGGCGAGGCGTTCGTGCGCCTGGCCGGCGGCGGCGACCGGCGGCGGGTGCTGGCCTTCGCGGCCGGCGCGGGCGCCGACGAGCTGCCCATGTTCGTCTACACGACGAGCGCGGCGAGCCGCTACGTCGAGACGGACGATCTTGCCGGTGCCCTCGACGCCTTCGCCGCGCAGGTCCGGACCACCTGCGAGGCGCACGATCGCCCGCCGCCGCCGCCGCCGTCGTCGGGCTGCACGGGGATCGACGTGCTGTTCGTCATCGACGGCTCCTACAGCATGCTCGACGAGCAAGACGCCCTGCGGGGCGTGGATGGTCCACCGGTCTTCGCCGAGTTCACGGACGCCCTGCTGGCCCAGCTCGAGGACGTATCCTCGATCCACGTGGGCGTCGTGTCGAGCCAGCCGGGTGATACGGACCTGCACACGCACACGGACCAGCCCGAGGTCCCCCCCTCCCCCGCGACCGACTGCGGCCTGGACCCGGGCGCTCCGTTCCTCGTCGCCCCGTCGCCGACCTTCGCCGAGGACTTCGCCTGCGTGGCCGCGACGAAGGCGAACACGGACGAGTACACCGCCCAAAACGCGGCCGAGGCCCTGGCGAAGGCGAAGTCGGTGGGCTTCTTGCGCGACGACTCGGTGGTCTTCGTGGTGATGCTCACCGACGAGGACACCCAGGAGTGGCTCGCCGGCACCACGCGCACCGAGGTGCGGGCGGCGTTGCTCGACGCCGTGGGGGGGCGCCTCGACCGGCTCTACGTGCACGCGGTGCTCGGTGATCCCGGCACGTTCGAGGCGCCGCAGACGGTCTGCGGCGGCCCCTACGGCACCGCCGTCCCCGCACGCCGGCTCACCGACATCGTGTGGTCCCTGCGTGAGCAGGGCTCGACGAGCGACGTGTGCGCCGGCGACCTCGCGGGCGCCTTCGCCGCGATCCTCGACGACGTGGTGCGCACCTGCGAAAGCTTCGTCCCGGAGGGCTGACAGGCCGCGGCCCCATCCCCCGCGCGGGCCTTTGCGAGGCTCCCGCCGCAGAGGGGGGACGGAGACCGCGACGCGCACGGGCACCGGCACGGATACGGGAACCGAGGTCCGAATGGGGCGGGACCGCGGGCTCAGCCCGCCGGCGGGCACCCGTAGGTCGCGTCCAGGGCGCCGCCGGCCGCCTTGAAGGCGTCGCACGCCTCGCCGCAGAGCTGGATCTCCGTAAGGTCCGGGTTCGTGAAGAGCCAGCCATCTTCGGTGGCGCAGTCCATGACCTTGGGCCAGGCCATGCCATCGACCTCGATCTCGGTCCAGTTCTCCTGGATCGGATCGGGCGGCGGATCGAGCGGCACCGTGCACGAAATGACCGCCCCGGCGATGGCGTCGAGGGCCGCCTGCAGTTCCATCTCATTCGTGGCGTTGTAGAACTTCTCCGGGTCCATCCCACCGTTTTTGGGCACGCCGCCGGCCATCGCCACGTCGTTGAGCCGCTTCCACGGGTTCGCGAGCGGGGCGCCGTCCACGCCCACCACCTGCTGGTTGCAGGTTTCGCCCATGGGGCACCCCATGTCGTTCGCACACAGATCCGAGGTGGTCACCGAGCATCTGCCGATGAATGGCTCACAGGTCGCGTTCATCCCGCAGTCGCTGTCCTGGTCGCACACGATGGACGGATCGTCGCTGCACTCGCCGCAGTTGTCCGCGTTCGA
>JALSIN010000462.1 GCA_026989935.1 Polyangiaceae bacterium
CGGCAGCTCGTAGAGCAGCCCTTCCACCCAGTCGTCGGGGTCCTTGACCAGGGTGGCCACCGGGCCGCCCCACGTGCGGCTGTGTCCGCCGAAGGCGATCCGGTAGCCATCCAGCGTCGCCCGCCGGCCCGGGGCCACGTGGGGGCAACGTCGGCGCATCTGGGCCAGGTCGAGGTTGGACCCGTAGGCGAAGTACAGCACCCGGTTCATCGCGCGCCCCCCTGGTCGTCGGTCAGCCCGAGGCGCCGCTCGACCTCGCCCGTGACGTCGGCGGGCAGGGTCAGCTTGTCGCGCAGGAAGCGCCACGTGGTCGCGCGGTCGCGCCCTTCGGCGCCGTCCAGCAGCGTGCCCAGCATCTCCTCGGCCTCGGCGACCTGGGCCTCGTCGCGCGCGAGTGCGTCCTCGAGGGCGCCGATCGCCAGGGCCAGGGCGGCGGTCTGCGGGCCCGTGGCGGCCTCATGCATCGTCGTCAGGATCTCGATGGCGTCGTCGATCTTCATCGCTCTCCTCCGTGCCGGGGACCGGGCCCGCGCCCGGCCCCCGGTCGGCCGCCTCAGGCGGCGGGCCGGTTCTCCGGGCGCCCGTTCTTCCAGGCCGCCGATCCGTTGAGGTTGGCCATCAGGTGCAGCCGGGCCGTCTTGACCACGGCTTCCGAGCGAAGCGAGGAAACGGGGCGCGAGCACCGAAGGTGCGAGTCCGGAGGACGCGACCGCGAAGCGGCGCGCAACTCGTCGCCGATGAGGCCCAGGTGCAGCAGGAAGACCCTGAAGTCGTACTTGGCGGTGTCCGGGTTGAAGTCGCGGCGCTTGCTGCTGCTGGCCCGCGCCCGGATGGCCTTGGCGCTCAGGGCCAGGACGAACTGGATGTAGGCCTTGACCTTGCCCGCGTGGAGCGTGCTGTCGAACCAGCGGTACTCGACCGTGCCCCGGAACCAGACGTTGTGCAGGTTGACCCCGTGGTAGCGGCTCGAGTCGTAGTGGACCGGGCGCGTGTTGTGGTAGCCGTACCAGGCGCGGTTGATGTCATCGAGGCTGCTCGGGCGCTGCTTCTCGATCTTGTCGAGGAAGGCCTGGTCGATGCCGCGGCACCAGCGGGCCCGGCGGGCGGCGCTGATTCCCAGGGCGTGCTCGATGAGGCGCTCCTGCTTGTTGACGATCTTGACGAGGTTGCGCAGGGCCTTGGCGTCGAAGCGGGCCGCTTCAACGTGAACATGGATTCCAGCGCTCTGGTCTGTCCTCCCTCCCGCGCGGCGCACGGCCCGGACGACCTCCTGCAGCTCGGCGATGTCCTCGTAGTGGAGGATGGGGCTGACCACCTCGGCCTGCAGGTGCTTGGGGGCGCTGAGGCTGCTGTCGGCCATGACCTTCCAGGTCCGGCCCCGGGCGTCGGTGACGTGCCAGGGGTCGTAGCAGAAGGGCGTGCCCACGTGGTGGATGGTGCCGCCGACCACCTGCTGGATGGCCTGGGCGACCCGCTCGCGGGTCTGCCCGATGGTCTCGATCTCGATGCCGAAGCGGAGCGTCCTCATCGCCGTTTCTCCTTCGTTTTCAGGCTGTTGCGCCGTCGTCATGGTGAGGACATACAGGCGTTGTTCCGCGGGGAAGTCCAGGCGACATCGAAGAAAAAACGGCCTATTTTCAAGCACTTGGATTCCCCCAAGGCTTCGCGGAGTTACGCCCCGGGGAGCCGGCGGACCGGCCCCCCGGGGGCGGATCAGGGCAGCCGCCAGGGCGTCATCCGGGCCTGCTGGACGGCCCTGCGGCGCTCGTCCTCGAGGTCGCGCAGCAGGCGCCGCAGCTCCCGGAGGCTCTCCTGGTCGAGGGCCTCGAGGTCGATCCGGTAGCGGCGGCCCGTGGCGCGCTGGATCTCGGCGCGCAGCCCGTCGACCAGGCGGCGCTTGTCGTGCTCGCCGGCCATCGGCTACGCCTCCGGCGCGAACATCTCGGCGACCCGGACCTCGCCCGCCTCGAGCAAGAAGGCGTGCAGCGAGCGGCGGAAGAGCTCCATGCGGCTCCTCAAGCCCAGGCGCTCGCGGGCCTGGTCGAGCTGCGCGACCAGCTCGGCCTCCATGCGCAGGGGCAGCACCTTGAAGTCGGGCGCGGGCCCGTCGCCGTGCCGGCGGCCGCGGGGCCCGATCGGGATGCGGCCGCGCTGGGCCTGGCGCACCTTCCAGACGAGGTAGCGCTTGTTGCCCGACGACGTGGGGCGGCCGACCGTCTCGAGGTAGAGCGCCTGCAGCTCCGGGACGGAGAGCTTGGTGAGCCGCGTGCCGTTGCCGGCGCTGCCGTCCCCGCCGGTGGCCTCCCGCTCGGTGGGCTGGTCCGCGTCGTCGCCGGCGTCGCCGTCGGTGTCGGGCGCGGTGGCCGTCTCGTCGGCCGGCGCCTCGGTGGTCTCCGTGGGCGCCTCGTCCTGGGTCTCGGCGACCGGCTCGGCGGGCCCGTCCCCGGCCACCTCGACCTCGGCGGTGTCGGCCGCGGCGGGCTCGCCGCCCCCGGCCTCCAGGACCTCGGTGATGCGCCGGATCAGGTAGCGCTTGTTCGGGCAGCGCGTCTCCTCGCCCAGGACCTCGGCGTAGCGGGTCTGGAGCTCGGGCAGGCGCAGGCTGTCCAGGGCCTCGATCTGCGTGCGGATGGTGTCGTTCATCTTCAGTGCCTCCTCTGGCTTCGGTTTGCGGGGTTGTTGGCGAGACCGAGGGCGAAGGCCCAGGCGGTCTCCAGGAGCGCCGCCACGGTGAGCGGCGCGGGTAGATCGGCCTGCACGGCCAGCTCTCGGATGCGGTCGGCGAAGGCGCGGGCGTCGCGGGCGTCGGGGTCCGGCGCCGGGCCCCCCGCCAGGGTGCGGAAGGCCTCGGCGTGGCCGTCTGCCGCGCCCTGCTCCCAGCCGAGGTCGAAGTAGGCCTCCTCGCGGCGGGCGCGGTACTCGTTCAGCAGCTCCTCGAGCCGCAGCCACAAGGTGCGCCGGCCGCCCAGGGCGTCTGTGAGCCGCCTCTCGGCAGCGCGGATGCGCCGCCGGAGGCGCTTGAGCGGCAGGCGCCGGTCGACGGCGACGTCGACCGGGTGCCCGTCGACCGGCTCGTGATCGGCCCGGCGGTAGGGGCCGGGCCACCCGTCGCGGGGGCTCATGCTCCACCCCCGCCCTTGCCGGCGAGGCTGGCGAAGCAGGCCAGGTCCACCGCGCGCGGGTCGCTGGTCACGAAGCTGAAGCGGTCCTCGCGCTCGATCCAGGGCTGGACCTCGATGCGGTCGTGCCGCGTGACGCCCCCGGCCCGGGCGAGGTCCTCGTCGTCGCTGAGGATCGCGTAGTCCGGGCCGTCGACGTCGATGTCGGGCTTGGCCGCGTTCTTGAGGACGGCGACGATGCGGACCTGGTGCCCCCGCAGGTAGGGGTGCTCGTCGCCGTGGTAGGTGGTGACGGTGCCGATGACCTTGTTCATGTGCGCCTCCTTGGGGTTTCCGGCGTCGGGCCCATCCCGATCGCGAGGACATACAGGCGTTGTTCCGCGGGGAGCTCAAGCTCTTCTCGCGATGAAAACCGAAGAAAAATCAGGCCCTTGAGACGGCGTGGAGGGTGGCGCCACTGGCGCCTCCGGGCGGGCGGGACGGTGGCCGGACGGGCCAGCGAAGGAGGCCGAAGAAGCGCCGCCGGGCCCGGCGAGGCGGGTCCGGCGGGCGCGGGCTGTGGCCCGGCGGGCGGGATCAGCCCTGGTCCGCGATGGCGGCGAGCATGGCCTTGATGTTGTCCAGGGTCTCCTGGGCGGCCGCGGCCTGGGCCACGGCGACGTCCAGGCGGCTGCTGTCGATGACCCCGTAGCGGTAGTAGCCGGCGCTGCCCTTCTCGACGTCCTCGCGCGCCCGCTGCAGGCGCTCGATGGTGTGGGTGATCTCCTCCAGCGCGAGCTGGCGCGTCCGATCGGCGTTGCGGGTGAGCTGCTTGATGGTCTCGCGGGTGGCCTCGTCGTTCATCTCGTCGTCCTCCTTCGGGTTGCGGCGTCGGGTCCGTCCCGATCGCGAGGACATACAGGCGTTGTTCCGCGGGGACCTCAAGCTCTTCTCGCGATGTATTTCGAGGAAAATCAACGGGTTGAGGCGGGCTCGCGGGCCCGTCCCGGAGGACGGGGGACGGGCGGGCGAAGGCGCGGAAGAAGCACCGCCGGGCCCGGTCGGCGGGTCCGGCGGAAGCGGGCTGGGGCCCGGCCTCGCCTACCAGCGGCGGGCGGCGTCCCAGGCGGCCTTGGCGCCGTAGCGGACCTGGCCGCCCTCGACGATGAAGACGTCGTTGGCCGGCAGCTGCGACTCGCTGGCGCTCCAGCGGTCGCCCCTGGTCCAGGACTCGCCGGCCTCGTCCGTGTCGTCCTCCTCGGCCCAGTCGCCGCGCTGGCACACGCCGGCGATGGAGTGCTCGAAGGGGTAGTTCTGTTGGGACATCACCCAGATGTCCGCCTCGGGGTCCATGTCCTGCAGGATCTCGATCAGCTCGTGCACCTTCATCGTGTCGTCCTCCTTCGGGTTGCGGCGTCGGGCCCGTCCCGATCGCGAGGACATACAGGCGTTGTTCCGGGGGTAGCTCAAGCTCTTCTCGCGATGTAATCCGAAGAATATTCAAAGGGTTGAGCCGCGCCCGGGCAGGCGCCCCGCGCGCCGGATCAGCCCCGGCGCAGGTCCGCGATGGCCTCCTTGAGGGCCACGAGCGCGGCCTCGACCTTGGTGATGGCGGCGGTCTGGGTCTCGGACAGCTCGAGGACGCGGTCGAACAGCTCCCGCATCTGGCGGTCCTTCTTCTGCGACAGCTTCCAGTAGGCAATGCTGAGGATGGCCAGGAAGCCATAGGGCCCGCTGGCGGCGAGCACCTCCGCGATGGTCGTGATTTCGGTGCCGTCCACGTCTCTCCTCCCTTCTCGGGTCAGGCCACCGCTCCGCCGCCGGCGAGGTCGGACAGGTCCACCACGCGGCGGGCGCCCTCGGCCCGGCGCACCGCCTCCTCGTAGGCCGCGCAGGGAGCGAGGCCCGCCTCGATGCGCAGCCAGGCGTAGAGCACCAGCCACGAGCCGTCGGCGTGCCCGAAGGCGTGGTGGGCGTAGACGCCCGGGCGCCGCTGGTCGGCTCCCTCGACACGGCCCATGGAAAGCCGCACCCCGTCGAGGCCGATCCAGGTCCGCGGGATGGACAGCCCCTCGGCCGCGGGCGAGGTCAGCCAGCCGACCAGCCTCGAGGTCGCCTCGGCCTGTTCCGGCGTCGGCAGGACGTAGCGGCCGCGATGCGCCCAGCGGGCGTCGATCACCCGCGACCACGGAAGGCCGTCACGCAGGTACTTCGGGTAGTAGGGGCTCACGACCTCGATGCCGACCGAGGGCCCGTTGTGCCCGCCCGCGTGGGCGAGCCGGTCGTGCGCCAGGTCGCCGTGCTGGATCACGCGCCCGTCCGCCGCGACGACCAGGTGGACCCCCAGGCGCCGGCGCTTGAGCACCGCGACCGTGTCCGCGGCGCTGCGCGTCACCGACTCGTGGACGATGACCTCCGTGACCGCACGGCCCAAGCGGTCGTGGCCGACGAAGCGGTGCACATCGGGGTCCTGGAAGTTGCGGCCTCGCTTCGCGAGTGCCGTCCTTCGGACTCGCCCTTCGGGCTCGCGCCCCGTTTTCGCGCTTCGCGCGAAAGCCGTGGTGGTGACGTCGAGGCCGCAGGGCGCGGGCAGCACCCGCCCGGCGACCACGAAGCCGCGGCTCTGCTCGGGGGCGGTTGCGGCGGTCATGCGATCCCCTCGTCGGCCTTGAGCTTGGCCACCACGTCGGCGAAGAGCTCGTCCGCCGGTTTGTCGAGGCCTGCCGCGCTGACCTCCTTGATCTTCACCTGGCTCACCACCGGGTCGGCGTCGTCGCCGACGATGTAGCGGGCCACCGCCTTGCCGGCGACGCCGGGCTGCCCGTCCGGCGCCTCCGACAGCATGAGGATCGTGGCCTTGAGGATCTTCGCCATGGTCAGTTCCCTCCTCGGCCGACCGGCAGCCGGTCGAGCACGGGTGGCTGGCGCCGCTCGATGCGCGACGCGCCGATGTTCAGGTGGTCGCGCATCGCGACCAGGTACTTCTTCACCGCCGGGTCCACCGCCTCGTCCTCGTCGAGCTTGTCGAGGACCGCGGCCGCGGCGGCGCGCCGCTCGGCGATCTCCTCGTGGATGGGCTTGCGATCGAGATCCTTGACGAGCTGGCCGCCCTTGACGTCGAGCTGGGCCTGGGTGTCCTCGACGTCCCCGAGCTCCTTCTCGTCGACGAGGATCTCCTCGGCGACGTCTTCGGGCTTCGTGCCAGGCGGCAGCGTCGAGTCGTCGTAGCGCTCGTCGCCTCGGTGCTGCGTCTGGATGACGCCGTCCTTGCGCTTGATGATCCTGACCTTGCCCATCGCTGCCTCCCTACGCGCCGAGCACGACGAACATGAACGCCCGGTCCGAGGGCGAGCCGCTCGCGTTGATGTCGACCTCGAAGCTCACGCCGTTGGGCGAAAAGACGTGAACCGAGAAGTCGGCGGTGATGAGGCCGGAGTTCACCGTGGCGACCACCGCGTTCACCGACCCCGGGTTGACGTCGAGCGTGACGAGGTAGCGCCCCGTCCCTGGCTTGCTCACCGACGCGACGTTCCAGTGGGGGCTGTTCAACGTGCCCGCCGACGACACGCTGCCCCAGGCCTTGACGATGTTGCGCTGGGTGACGCCGTTGATCTCCGTGGCGTCGGGCACGTCGCCTTGATGCTGGGGCAGGAAGATCCAGCCCTTGATGAGGTCCCAGATCTTGATCCAGCTACCAAAGAAGACGTCGTGGCTCGCCTCGATGGACTCCCCCTCGACGAGGAACCCCACGCCGGCGCTGCGCAGGGCTGGCGTCGTGGCGTCGGCCGCCGCGGCGGTCACGGCCGGGGTTCCCGCGCCGCTCGCGATGGCGGTGACGTCCCGCAGGAAGGCGTCCCACCGCGCGCCCGAGGAGCCGAGGTTGAGCCCGGTGGCGCTCGGCAGGATGTCCCCGCTGAAGGTGTCGCCGGCCTTGAGCGCGCGGAGGTTGACGGCGGCGAGCAGCGCCTCGATCTGAGCCTTCACGCTGCCGGCCGCGAGGCTCGTCGGCGAGCCCGCGGCAGCCTCGTTGCCCACCTGCGAGGCGCCCAGGCCCGACGCCTGCGACTGCAGGTCGTCGACGATCTCCTGGAGCTGGGCCTGGACGCTGGGGCCCGAGATGTAGTTGTGGGCCTGGGCGGCGATGGCGCTCGCGTTGTGGGCGCCGGCGGCCGCTGACAGGTGCGCGTTGAGCCAGGCCAGGAGCTGGGAGAGCTGGCCGTCGACGTTGCCCGCGGGCAGCGCGTGCGGGGCGCCTGCCGCGGCGTCTGCACCCACCCGCTTGGCGCCCGGGTTGCCGGCCGCGGCCGAGGAGAGGTCGTCCACCAGCTCGTCGATGGCGGCCTGGACGTTGGCGGCGGCGACGAAGCCGTGGGGCGTGTAGTCGATGTCCCCGGCGGGGTGGCGCCGGGCCGCTCCGGTGAAGTGGTCGTTCAGCTCGGCGTCCACCTCGTCGAGTGTGGACTGCACCGTGTTGACCGCCGGCTGGAGGATGTTCCAGAGCCCGCTGACGATCTCGACCGCGTCACCCTGGGCGAAGATGAAGGCTTGGCGGCGCGAGGTGTCGATGTCCGGGGCGAGGATCTGGGCCTGGCCG
>JALSIN010000463.1 GCA_026989935.1 Polyangiaceae bacterium
GCCCCGCCCCCCGCCGGGACCGCTGCCCCACGCCCCCCAGGTGCAGGGCCACCCACAGGGAGGCCGCCGCCACCTCGAGCGCCTCGCGCCCGTCCTTCGACCCAGGCAGTCCGAACGGCGCGAGCCGCAAGCGGAACTGCACATCGGGCACGATCCCTGGCGTCGATGACCGCCCGCGCAGTGGTTCCTTGTGCGGCAAGAGAAAAGGGGTCCCCGTCCTGGCTCGGTCGTTCTCCAGCGCGAACGACACCCCCCGCCGCGAGGCGCCCTTGGCCTTGCGCGCCCCACCGAACACCGCGGCCTCGGCCGCGAACAGCTTCTGCGCGTCCGGGCACGCCGCGAGAGCACGAAACCAGTAGCGAGCCAGCCCCTTGAACGACGGCGCCCGCAGCTCGGGGTTCTTCCCGCAGTCTGCCCCGTGCAGGAACGTGGCCGTCAGGGTCTGGCAGTGAAAGACCACTCGCTGATCAGCCATCGCCGCCCTCCGACAGGATCGCCTCGATCCGCTCCGTCCGCGCTTTCCATTTCTTCTTCTTTTTCTTGGTCGTCCACAGGCCGAGCCGCTCCATCGCTTCCTTGAATGCCTTGGCAACCTCGACCTTGCGATCGCCCGAGAGTTCCCCTCCTTGCTCCGCTGCGGAGAACAGGTTCGCGATCGTCTCACTACCCTGATCCTTCTTCAAATCGGAGAGCAACCGATCCACCGGATCCTTGGCGGCCCCCTCCTCCTCCTGCTTGCGCGCCGCTTCGGCCTCTTCGGCCTTCCTGCGTTCCTCTTCCAGGGCCTTGCGCCGCTGCTCGTACGGGTCGATCACCTTGGCGACCTTGGCCCGCCCGTAGCCCGCGCCGCCCTTGGCGCCGAAACCCAGGTCCTTGGCGGCATGCTCGACCGCGGCCATGAGGCGCGCTCGCCAGTCCCCGCCAGGCGGCGCGGAGGCCGACACCCCGAGGTGGAGCGTGCAGCCCGGCACCACGGCCAGGAACGGGATCGGATTCGGGCCCATGTCGTCCGTCGGCGGCACGGCCCCCTCCTTTTGGTGGTAGCCGCCGAAGTGCGGCGTCATGATCTCGCGCTTGAGCAGCCCCTTGGGGCCGGCGGTGAACCACCCGTCGTGGAACAGCAGGGTGCCGCGGAAGTGCACCTGCGCCGGGTCCAGGTCGGAGGGGTCGAGCGAGGCTGCCTGGGCGTGGGTTGTCCGTTGCTGCACCTGGGGTTCTTGTAGGGCCAGGAGCATGGCACGGCGCACGCTCTCGTCGCCCGCCTTCCACCGCGCTCGCGCCGCCTTCGTGGGCCAGATGCGCTCGAGATCGTCCCAGCCCTGCACGTGCGCTCCGTCCACGTGGGCCCGATAGGCACCCCGCCACGCCTCGCGCTCCTCTTGCAGCGCCATCTTCGGGCTCGGCGTGCGCATGTAGCCCGCATTCGCATCGAAGCCGAAGTCGAGCCACACGTGCCGCAGATCCCAGCCCCCCTCACCGGCCAGCGCCAACCGCTCGGCCGCAGCGCGCACGGTCCCCTTGATCGCGCTGCCGGGAAGCATGGGTAGACCGTGGGGCACGCTGAAGGTGAAGCCGTTCTCCACCGGGTGCTCGTTGCCCAGGCCCGTGGCCAGGGGCGAGGTGAGCGTAAGCTGGAACAGCGCTCCGGGGCCCCGCGCGAGTATCGCCTCGCTCCGTTGCGCCAGGGTTTCAGCCGTGTTCTTCGGCTCCCTTTCGCCACCGGCCTTCACGGTCGCTGCTAGGATGTGGCCCTTATCCAGTGCATTCCTCCACTCAATCTTCCCCTTCCGTCGCTGGGCTTGTTTCTTCCACGCCGCGTACATCCCGAACGCGAGCCCCGGTGTGAGGCTCCCCGATACGCCTCGTAGGTACCCCGGCAATACTGGGTAGAAGTCCGGCACCTTATCCATTGCGACGCTCCTACGACTTGGCGCTCTTGCGCGCCGCCGCGAACTGCCGGGCCCAGCGCAGGATCGCCAACGCCTCCTCCGTCGCCTGCATGTACCGCCCGGAGGAAAGCTGGGTCAACTTCCGAAGCTGCTCGAAAGGCGGCGACGGCTCGACGAAGCCTCGCTCCGCCAGCCACCCGAAGACCAGGCCCGCAGCCGCCCGGTGATGGTCCTTGTCCTTGTCCACCAGGAACGCCAGGGTCTGTAGCAGGCCGTTGCCCATCATCATGGCGGGCAGCCCCTTGACAAGGTTCACGAAGTCCGAGGTGCATGGGGCCTCGTTGACCTGTTGCCAGGCGTAGGCGGACCGCTGCTGCTCGAGGGTCTGGCGGGCGGCACGCGCCCCGGCCTCCGACGCCGCCTGCCGCGGGTTCCCGGCGCCCCCCCCTCTGCGGATCGGGCCGGCCATCACGCCCCCTCCTTTCCGGCCGCCGCGGCCACCTTCACGATGACCTGCCCGCGCCCCACCGTCGCGTCCCCGCCCACCTGCACCACGGCGTCCGCCAGCCCCAGCCCCTCCTCGCCGCACAGCCAGTCCATGACCTCGGGCGCTTTCATGGGCTCGGATGCGCCGTCTCCGCCCTTGCGGCGCCGCTCCCCGGTCGCGGCCACCAGGCTCACCAGCAGGCTCTCGGCCGGCAGGCACTCCGTGTAGAACAGCCCGCCATCGTCCGCCGCCCCCGTCACGTCGTCGATCCGCACGTGCGGCTCGACGACCGTGGCGTTGCGCATGAAGTACCCGAACGCATCGTTCGGAAGGACTACCAGGTGTTCCTGCACCTTGCGGCGGAACAACTCGCCCACGCCCTCGGCCAGGGCGTGTTCGGCGAGCCAGGCTCCGAGCGACCGGGCTGCCGCCGAGGCGCCCTCGTCCTTCCGAAACTCGTACAGTTCCAGGACGACCTTCCCGTTCGTGCACACGGCGTCGCTGGACACCCCGCAGGTTCCCTCGGGCACCGTCACCGCGCCCCAGGTCTCGTCGCCGGCCAGCCCCGCCTGCCGCACGACCCTGGCGAGCCCTCCCACGAGGTTCGGGCAGGTGGCGTAGACGAAGCCCTGCTTGGCGCTGCGCACCGGGAAGAGCACCAGCCGCGCGTCCGAGAAGGTCGCCGCCCCGCTGTGCAGGTCGGCCTCGCCAGGGTCCGGGCCGAACACCGCGTCCGTGCGTTTCTTGTCCGACCGGCACCACGCTGCATGCCGCAGCGCCCCCTTGAGGGCGCTGCCGGGCACCATGGGATAGCCCGTGTGCACCTCCCGCTGGATCGGGTTGTCCACCGCGCCCAGGCTGGTGCCCGCCCCGACGTGCAGGGGACTTGCGCAGTACAGAAACATGGCCCTGATCTGCTCGTACATCGCTCAGCTCGCTTCCCGGCCGATCCACCGGCCGATCCAGACGTTGTTGAAACCCTGAGCCCGGCGCTGCCGCCAACCCTCGATCCGCCCCGAATCGTCCGTGCCCCACCACCCGTCTTCCACCAGCCTCTGGAGGTCCTCCACGCAGCCGTCTTCGATCCGGAACCAGTACACCGCCCCCGCGGGCACCGCCCGCAACACCGGCCACGGCCGCCGCTTCGCCATGTTCCAGCCGCTGATCGCCTCGGCCCGCGGCACGGCTGCGCACACCAGCTCGGCGCGCAGGTCTCCGACCTCCAGCATCCAGCGTTCCCCGTCACGCCGCACACGGTCCGGCACCCACCCCTGGCGGAACAGCCCGGGCGTCGCCAGGACCACCCGAAACCCGCCGTTCCAATCCCGCCAGTCCTTCTCGGGCAACCCAGGTGCCCGCACGCTCTCCCCCGCCGGAACGACCTGGGCGATCCGCCCGTCGCCACCGAGGCGCAGCCACCCCGGCCCCTCGAAGATCCCCCGGTCCCCGGCCGTGGCGACGAAGAAGGCCATCCCGGCGCGTAGACGCACGTACTCCGTCGTAAAGAGCCTGCCCTCCTCGGCGCTTCGCGTCTGTGCGTCGAGCCCGACCCCGGGCCGCAACTCGCGCACCCAGAGCTCGCGGGCGTGGACCAGGTCCCCCGGCGCCACCGTCCCGCCCGCCAGGTGGCGGGCCAGCCCCTCGTCCGTGATCCACCACCCCCGCGACGGTTTCGCCCGGCCATGGGCTCGCAGCGCCGGGATCATGGGCAGCGGCCCCCCGTGGTGCACCTCCACCCCGAGCCCAACTGGTCCCAGGGACGAGAGCACGGGTTCGCCGTCCGGCCCTTCCGTGACCACCAGATCCGCCGGGACGGGCACGACCACACGCTCACGGCGCTCGCACCACAGGCCGAGAGCCGACAACCGGAACGTCCCCCGCGCTTCGGAGGGCTTCGGCCCCAGGGCCTCACGCACGGGGCCGCCAGGAAGCTCCCCGGTGCGGACCAGGGGTTCGAGCACGCCATGCTGCACGAGGGCATGGGAACGCAGGGCCCCGGCGAACGTGGACGGCCACGGCGGCATCATCGCTCGGCCCACGCTCCCGCCCCCCGAAAACCCCACGTTGCCGCGGAAGCTCACGGGCTCGACCGGCTTTACGAGCAGGTTCGTCACGGGCCCGTTCCTTTCCGGGCCGTCCGCGTGACGCGGCCCAAGAACTCCCCCACGGTCAGCACGTCTGCCAGGAACGCAGGGACGGACGGATGCCCGATGGCCCGCTCGACCCGCCGCCGCAATTCGGCCAGGGCGGCCCCGGCGAGGGTCTGCGCCAGATCGTCCGCGGTCGCGGCATCGAGCCCCTGCCGGCGAAACTGGTGGTTGAGATTCTTCTCCAGCATGGCGTGGTATGCCTCGTCGCCCAGATCCTCGGGCCCGGCCGGGAACCCCTGCAGCCACGTCGCGCTGATGTACGCGGCGCGACGCGACATGCCCCCGGCGACGGCCCGGCGCACGGCGTCCACCGCCTGCAGCACGGAGGGGTTCTCGTCACCCGTGACCCCCCAACCCGCCGACAGGCGGGTGATCCCCCCGCCGCGCTTGAACAGGCTAATCGTGAACGCATCGCGCCCGGCCGCCTTGGCCGCCTGCTCGGCACGGCGGACCTCATCGAGCACCAGGCGCAGGGGGGTCATGCTGTGGGCGATGACCACCCCCATCGACGCGGTCGCCTGCGCCCCCATGGCCCGCCGCACCCGGGCGCGGGCGCGTTTCCTCTCGGCCTGCCCCTCCCACTCCATCACGAACCCGTTCTCGAGCTTCAAATGCAGCCCCGCGTCCAGTCCGACTCCAGGCACCGAGAACCCTTCCTCCGCAGCACCGAGCCATGCCGGGAATCTTACCCCGCTGTAGGCGCAGCGCAGCTCCACCATCGTCGAGAGCAGGCTCGAGGTGGCACACATGGCCATCAGGTCGTCGCCACCGGCGTAGAGCACCTTCCCCAGGTGCCGCTGCTCCACGATCCGCGGCGCCGTGAAGGTCGAAAAGCCCGTAAGCGCTGCCGACAGGGTCACGTGATAGGCCGGGGACACGGCCACCGGCCAGTCCAAGTACGCCTCCCGTCCCCGTAATGCCTCCCGGATTGCGCTGTGCAGGGTGTCCCGGTACCGCGGTACCCGGTCGCAGCCCCCCCGCTCCGACAACCACCGGCCCATCTCGTCACCGTCCATCAGCAGCAGGGCGTAGTACTTCTCGGGGGGGTGCCCGACGGCCTGGCGCCACCCCTTGTCGAACCGGCCCCGCACCTCGGCCAGCGCATCGTCCGCGTCCGACAGGAAGTCCGCGAGCGCCGCGGCGTCCCGCAGGACCTTCGCATCCTCGCCGTTCTTCATCTTGCCGAGCTCGACGTGCAGCTTCTGGGGCAGAGCCACGCGCCGGCGCCAGGCCTTCTCTCGGATGCCTCTGTCCTCCAGGGCGTGGCGGGTCGCATCCACCGTTTCCTTCAACTTCGCCAACGCGCTCGCTCGCGCCTGGCCTCCTCCCGCCAGATCGTCGAGCGTGGTGGAGAGCGCCATCGCGTGGGTGGACACCACGTAGCGCTCCATGTCGTCCTTTTCGTCCCCTACGAACTCCCGGACCTCCGCCACGAAAAGCGCCGGCCACAGGCGCTTGAGGGCCCCCAGGGCCCCGAGGCGCTCCCCCTCCCGAGCCCAGGCCGGCCGGCGCTGCGCCACGGCGTCCCAGACGGCCTCGGGATCCTTGCCCAGGGCCGCGGCGTCCCCCGCCAGGCTGTCGCGATGTCGATCCGCATCGGACCGCTGCTCGAAGGTGCGCAACGCCTTGTCCGCCGCCACGACGGCGTTGATGGCCTCGAAGACCGCCGGATAGGTGACCCCGGGGTTGGGCTCGTAGAAGCCCAGGTTCTCGATCGCCACCTTCCCCTGCAGGTGCTTCCACGTCTCCCCATCGAAGAAGGGACCTCGGCCGCCGTCCGCGTGGAAGCAACACAGGAGTTCCTCGAGCGGCGCGACGTCCCCGACCTTCCCGTCCGCCCTCGCCTCGGGAAACGGTACGCTCGCCCAGTGCACTTCGGGGAAGCCCGCGAGTTGCGCGGCGATTTGTTTCTGGCCGTACGCCCGCTCGGTCTCGGCCCCCTCGTCGCGCAGCCCGGCGGTCTCCAGCAGTTCCTCCCAGGCCGCCTCGGCCCGCTCCCGCACCCACGCACGCACCCGCGAGGTGATCCTCTCTGCCAGCGCGGGCGCCATGTCGTGCGGCACCACCGCCAGCAGGCGGTTGGGCAAGGTCGCAGCGAACAGCGGGTTCGCGTCGGAGGTTCGATTGCGCCAGGCCCGCCCGAAGACGTCCCACAACGCATCCCACAGCGCCCCGGCCTCCTCGCCGCGGGGTCTCGCCTCCTTGCACAGCCACGCGTCCACGATGGGCACGCCGTGGAGGTCGGGGAAGATCACCGCGTCGGGCCCCACTTCCTCGCACAGCACGCGCAGGGCCTCCCAGGCCATGCGCGACAGCAGGTGGGACCCGGCCCACAGGTCCGAGGTGCTGCGCCCGCGCTCGATGAAGCCCTGCACCGGCCCGAGCGCCACCGCCAGCAGCGCCGGGCGCCCACCCCCCACCATGGCCCCGGCGAACGCCGAGGAAAGACGCAGGTGCTCCCAGATCGTGTGGTTGGGGGTGCGCGTGTCGGCCGGGAGCATGCGCCACAGCAGCCCCAGGTCCGCCACCCGTCGCGCCACCTCGGGCAGGCCCTCCACCCGGGGCGGCGGCACCTCCGGCGCCAGACGCCACAGCCGCAGGAACATACGCCGCCACGCCGCCTCGTCGCCCCCCGGAGCACCTTCCCCGACCAGCGCCTCGAGCCAGGCTGTGGCGGCCGCGGCGAGTTCCTTCGGCGCCAGGTCCTTGAAGCCCTCGCGCACCTTCAGCCGTTGCCCCTTGCCGATGGGGTGTACGAATACTGGATCCCTGGCAAACTGCACCACCAGCGGCTCCTTCGGAAGCTGCAGGCGGTCGGCAGCGGACGCCCAGCGGTCCGCTTGCTTGCGCGCATCCTCGATCGCCGACGGGACTCCATCCGGGAACAAGTGCTCGCGCAGAACCCGGACGGTGCGACCTTCGTGGCCGACCCCGGGCTCGCGCATGAGCACCAGGGCCTTCTCGGGAGGATCGTGCAGCCACGCCGCGACCTTGGCCTGCCACCGCTCGATGGGGGACGTCATACGCATTCGATGTCGGAGTTCCTACCATCGACTGGCCCCCCGCGTCAACCGCCCCCATGCGTCCCGGCCCGGGACACCTCGTTACGACCGGCACGACAC
>JALSIN010000464.1 GCA_026989935.1 Polyangiaceae bacterium
GGGTGCACCGACCCTTGCGCGGTGGGCGCTGACCACGGCCGCCGCGCGTCCTGTCCACTTCGTTGCCCTGGAGCATCCCATGAACATCACGCCGACCGGCGTCAAGCCGGACTGGGCGGCGCTCGAGACCGCCTTCGAGCACAACGCCCCCGACACCCACAGCTACCTCGACCTGGAGAGCGGCCAGGTGGTCACCATCGTCGATTCGCGCCCGGAGGACGACGAGAAGCGCCGCATCATCCGGCGCGGGGCCGGCCGCTACATCCACCTGGACCCGGCCTCGAGCCGCGAGCAGTACCGCTGGATGGAGCGGTTCGTCATGTCCGTGGAGGATCCCGCCCTCAAGGACCGCCTCATCCTGGCGATCGACGGCAAGGGCGCGTTCCGCCGCTTCAAGGACGTGCTGCTGTCCTACCCGGTCGAGCGCGACCGGTGGTTCGCCTACCGCGCGAACCTGCTGCACCTGTACATCAACGGCTGGCTCGAGGCGCACGACATCCCGCTGGCCGAGCCGCCCCCCTGGGGGGAGCCCGAGGAGCCCAAGGAGCCCGACGTGCCCCTCGAAAAACCCATCGGGGAGCGCGGCGAGGGGCCCACGGAGACCATGCGGCGCAAGGCCCACGAGGCCGTGGACGGCCTGCCGGCGCTGGAGCTGCCGGCGGCCATCGCCTACCTGCGCTTCCTGGCCGAGAAGAAGCCATCGACCCAGCTCGAGGTCGAGTCGAAGGACGGGTGACCGGGCCGCGGCGCCGATTCCGGACCTTCGTCGGGATCGCGCTCGGCGGCGGCCGGGGCAAGCAAACGGCCGTGGCGCGCCTGGCGTGGCAGCCGGGCGCCCCCGCGCCGGATCTTGCCGTGACCTTCGCAGCCGCGCGCGTCGGCCACCGGGGGACGGGGGAGGCGGGGGCCGAGCCGGCTTCCGAGGCGGGGTACCTGCGGGATCCGGACCTGGAGGCGTACCTGGACCTGCAACTCGCGGACGACCCTCTGGTCGCCGTGGACGCGCCGGTGACCGTGCCGCCTTGCCTGCGCTGCCGCCTTTCGTGTCCGGGGATCGTCGCGTGCCCGCAACCCGACGCACGGCTCGTCGCGGACCTGGCGCCAAAGCGGGGCTCGAAGCCCGTGTTCCTGCCCTACGCCGAGCGCGCCTGCGAGGTGGTGCACCGGCTCGACGGCTCCCTCGTGCGCGCCGGGTTCGGGCAGGGGACCGCCCCCGTGGCCGCGCGCGTGCAGTACCTGCTGCGGCGCTTCGCCGGGCGCCTCGTCCCACAGGTCAACCTCGTGGAGGTGGCGCCCCGCGCAGCGCTCGTGCGGTGGTACGGGGAGGCCACGGAGCGGTGCACGCGGGTCGGGGCGGCGCGGGACGTCCAGCGGGCACGGGCGGAGGTGCTCGAGGACCTGCGCGGCCGCCTGCGGTTCGAGCGCGTCTGGCCCGAGCTGGTCGTGCGGCAGCGCGCGGTCTTCTACGCCGTCGTGGCCGCCGTGCTGGCGAGCGACCTGGCCCGCGAGGGGTGGACGTATGCCCGGACGGTCGCGGACCCCGACCTCGCCCGCGCCGTGGACGAGCACGCGGACGTGTTCGTGCGCGCGGGGTGGGTCTGGCTGCCACCGCCGGGGCGGCCCGCGCCTTGACGTCGCGGCCGGCCGCGGCCACCCTTGACCCGGCCGCCCGGACCCCGCGGGGCCGGGACGGAAAACGACCCATGGACCACCGCCTCCACCTGTTCAAGTCCAAGATCCACCGGGCCGTCGTCACCCACGCCGACCTCGACTACGAGGGGAGCCTGACCATCGACGGGGCGCTGATGGACGCCGCCCGGATCCACCCCTACGAGCAGATCCACGTCTGGAACGTCACGCGCGGGACACGCCTGGTGACCTACGCCCTGCGGGGCGACGACGGAAGCGGGGTGATCTGCATGAACGGCGCCGCGGCGCACCTGGCCCGGCCCGGCGACCGGATCATCGTGGCGACCTTCGCCGAGGTGCCGGCGGCGGCGGCGGCCGACTGGGAGCCCACCGTCGTGCTGGTGGACGACCGCAACCGGATCGTCGAACCGCACCTGCGGGAGGTCGCCGGGCCGCGGCGCCGCACGGGCTTCGACGAACCCGGCGGCGCGCGCTCCTCGACCGGGTAGCCTGCCGGCCCGCGCCGGATCCACCGTCGTAGGTCGGCTCTTCGTTCGCGGTCGGCGCGGGGGCTCCGGTGGACGTGGATGTGGCGGACCCGGCAGGTTCCCGCCGCCGACCCCTAGTGCAGCAGCCGCCGGGGGAGCGAGGCACAGACGGCCTCTTTGGGCTGGGCCGTGCGATCCACCGCGCCCCAGCCAAGGACGTATCCGCCCAGGGCAGCCGCCTCGGCTCGAACGGCGACGTCACCGGCTCGCGTCGGGAGGCGACCGTCGGCCAGGGCGTGGGCGTAGGCAAGGCGATCGCGGGCGAGGATCGGGGCCACGGCGAACCCGTCGGCTTCCAGTGCGCGCCGCCAGGGGGCGAACTTGGCCCGAGGTGGGACACGCCACGGGACGACTCGAAGGCGGCCCCTCGGTCCAGTCCAGGAGGTGCACCGCAACTGCCCGAGGCTCCACGTGTCGGGTCCCACCGGGCGCACGGGCGCGAGCCACAGGTCGGGGGGAAGCGCCCCACCACGGCCCAGCGGGGCCGGGCCGTCCAGGAGGACGTGCTCGAACCCGCGGGCGAGGGCCGCGGCGTCGCACCCCGGTCGCCACCGCGCCACCGGGGGCAGCGTCCTACCATGCTCCTGCGCAACTTGCGCCCACTGGGAGAGCGTGGCGTGTGGGCCGGCGTCGAGCAAGAGGATCCGGTGGGGCGCAACCCCGCGTTCCACGAGGCCCGCGGCCACCGTGGCGGCGAGGGTGGAGGCCCCGCATCCGCCCTTGGGTCCGGCACAGAGGACGATCATGCAAGGACGCTATGGCGCGGAACCCCGCCCTCCCAAGAAACCGGAGATTCGGGACATCGCCGCAGAGGGTGTCAACATAGTTGACAGGTGTGTAAACAATATTGACGATATGGGGCACGACGGGGAACGTCTGCCGGACGATTCAACACGATCCACGGAAAGGGGAAGGGGGCACGGAGCTTGCTATCCTTTGCGCACGCCGTGCGGACGAAGCCGACCCCATCGCTGTTGCTCGTGGTCCTCGCAGCCGGGCTCGCCGGGTGCGCGAGCCATGACCTCTATAGCTTCTCCTTTCGCAAGGCCGAGTTGACGCTGGGCGATCGTGGCATCGCGATCCCCGTTCCCCCCCCGAGCCTGAGGGACGCCCCCGTGCAGGAGAGCGAGGTGACCGTGGACGTGGACTACATCCTCGACGAGCCCGCGCAGCCGCCCCAGGACACGGAGGCCGCCGTGGAGTTGTGGGTGCGCGACCGCGTGGGTGGAGCGGTGGCCTCGGCACTCGCACCGGCGCCACCCCCCGGGACCGTGACCGTCGAGGGGCTCGTCCTCGACCACACGCGCAACTGCCTGGAGCTTTGGCTCGAGGTGGACGGAGGCGCCCGATCCGAGGTCACCGTGGTCCACACGGTCATCGACGATGACGACGTGTCGGTGCGCGTCGAGCCGGGGTGCGAGGTCGGCGGCTCCTAGAAGGTCCTCTTTGCGGGGCGCCGTCGGGTACCGCCGCCCGTAAGGAATGCTTCGGGCCCAAATGCAATGCGCCGGAGCCCGCAGGGGCTCCGGCGCGCCGGGCCGTTTCGGTTCGTCCCGTCTACCGGCCTCGCTTGGCCTTGAACGGGATGTAGATCCGAAAGCCGAGCTGCATCGTCACGTTGTGGAAGATGTCCAGGTCGCGCTTGTTGACCACCGGCCCGCCTTCCTTGACCACGTCGTCGATGGTGCCATTGAGGCCGGTGAGGTTGTTGCGCGTGACGATGTCCTGAACCTCGAGATTGATCGCACCCCAGTCGGCCACGAACAGGTTGAAGCCGCCGCCGAAGCTGAAGCCCACGTGCACGCGGGCATCGGGCTTGACCGGGTGCAAGATGCACTCGTCGTTCTGCGTGCCGTTCATCTCGCGGCAGTAGGCGGGGTTGGGCATCCCGTCGGCCTGGGGGCTGGTGTCCAGGCCGTTGAGTTCCGCCGTGCTCTTTGCGTTCTCCCGACCGAACTTGCCACCGTAGTACTTCTCCCAGCCCATCAGGCCGAGGCCGGCGAAGACGTAGGCGTCGTACTCGGTGAAGATGGCGGAGAACAGGCCGAGCTTGCCGTTGAAGGGCGTGAACACGATGTCCAGGCTCGACTGCCACGACGCGTGGGTCAGGCCCGCCTTGAAGTCGTGGAGCAGCGGCGCCGGGTTGTCCTTCTCGCGGCTGGGACGACAGGGCGCCGGCCCGTCGCACATCACACCCGAGTCGGGATCGGCCGTGCCGGCCGGGATCCCCTCGGGCAGGCCCCCGTTGTCCACCAGGTCCTTGAGGACCGCGGATTTGACCTGCACCACGCCGTACATGAAACCGGCGCGGAACCCGAGCCACTCGGTGGCGTGGAAGCCGATCCGCGCGCCCACGTAGCCTTCGTGGACGAACGGCTGCGACAGGCTCATGCCGATGGCGGGCGTGAGTTGGAAGCGCAGCTTGCGCAACAGGAGCTTCTTTCGGACGACGGGTTCGCCCTCGAGCACGCCCTTCTTGCGCGCGTGCGCCACGTCGGGCGAAAGGGCCGCAACCGCGGCGCCGACCGAAAGACCAAGGGACAGAAGCGTTCGAGTCCGGAGCATGACGAGGCGGGCCTAGCGAGGAGTCGTGTACTCGAAGGAGGTGGGGAAGTAGAAGCTCAGGCCGAGGAACAGCACGGTCTGGAACTGGACCTGGAACTTGGATGCCTTCTTCGCCGCGTCGGGGTCGTCCAGCGCCGGATCGTTGCCCGTAGTGTTCATGTCGCCCGGGCCTCGGTTGCTGGGCTCGAGCTTGTCCGGGAAGATCCACGTGCGCGCCCCGAAGTTGACGGAGAACCAGTCGAGCCGCGGGAAGTAGAGGCGTGCACCGATGGTAAACTGCCCGCCGCCCGTGAACGTGCGAAACGGCTCGTGCAGCGCCTCGAACCGCGGAATGACCTCGGTCTGCATCACGCCGCCGCCGATCTGCACGAAGCCCTCCCAGTGCAGGAGGAAGCGATTGAAGATGGCAATCTTGCCGTAGAAGGGGTTGTACTGGAAGTTCAGGTGTGCCTGCCACAGGGTCTTGTTGGCCGTGAGCAACAGCCCCGTCTGCAGCTTGATGTTGTCGTAGCGCGGCGTGCGGTTGGCGACGAAGCCCGTGCCCGTCAAGGACAGGGCCATGCGGTTCGTCAGCCAGTAGCTGATCTCGGCTCCGAAGCTGTACTGGCGTACATACGGATCGTTGATCGAGATGCCCACCTGCGGCTGGATGTCCACCCGCTTCTTCTTGAGCATCCGCTGGCGCTGGATGACCGTGATGAGCTTCGTCTCGGTCTTGATCTGTTTCTCTTCGCTGTTCTTGTCCTGCTTGCCGGCCTGCGCCTGCACCTTCTTGGCATCGGCCTCGGCCTCCTTGGCGTCCTCACCTTCGAGCAGGTCGTCGAGGCCGGCGGCGGCCTCGCCCGTGGGCTGCTCGCCCTGGCCCTCGCCGCCCTCGGCGGCGGGCTCCTCACCCTCCATCTCGTCTTCGAGGATGATCATGTCCTCCTCGCCCTCCTCGCCTTCGGCCGGCTGGAACAGGGCCGCCTGGGCGGGATGGGGCAGGAGCAGGGCCGTCAGGAGGGCGACTTGGCCGCTTACGATTCGTCGCATGCTCACCTCGAACGATTCGCGTGGGGAAAGGAGTGGGAGATCTCGGAGGGCCCGGGGGCGGGGAAGAGGACGGTGCGGAGGAGCGTGGCTCGAGCGGGCGTGAGGGCGGCCGGGGTGGTCGCGAAGACCCGCCTGGAGTCGAGCGCGAAGGGTGGCCGCCTGGGACGGCCGTGGAATCGCCGCGGACCGTACCATAGGCCCATCCTAGGTCACAAGCGCCCCCGGCGCCTCGACTCGCTGGGGGCGCAGGCAGCGTGCGACCGCCCGTGGGGCCACGCGCCGGGGGCCACGGCGCACAGCGGCCGGGGGGGCCGGGGTTCCCCTGAACGCATGTGTCCATGGTGTGGCCGGCCGCCGCGGGGGGGCGATCTCCAGCCTTGGAGGCCCACCCGCAACGAACTCGGCGCGCCGGCGCGGGCCCGGCATCACGGCGCTGCAGGCTCGTCCACGAGGGCGGTGACGAAGGCGGCGGCGTCGAACGGGCGCAGGTCCTCCATCTCCTCGCCCACGCCGACGTAACGGATGGGGATCTTCATTTCGTCGCAGATCCCCAGGACGACGCCGCCCTTGGCCGTGCCGTCGAGCTTCGTGACCACGATCCCCGTAAACGGCAGGGTCTCCCGGAACAGCTTGGCCTGAGCCAGCGCGTTTTGCCCGATGGTCGCGTCGAGCACCAGGAAGGTGTCGTGGGGGGCCTTCGGGGGCGGGCCGTTCGCCCCCTTCGCCAGGGCCTTCGCGGCGGCGCGGCCCACCTTGCCCAGCTCGTCCATCAGTTCCTTACGCGTGTGCAGCCGGCCCGCGGTGTCGCACAGGACCACGTCGTAGCCTTCCTTTCGGCCCCGAACGATGCCGTCGAAGACGACGGAGGCGGGGTCGGCCCCCTCGGCGCCCGTGTGCACGTCGCAGCCGACCTTGCGCGCCCACACGGCGAGCTGCTCGGCGGCGGCGGCCCGGAAGGTGTCGCCGGCCACGAGCAGGACCTTGCGGCCCTCGGCCACGTGCATCGCCGCCAGCTTGCCCAGGGTGGTCGTCTTGCCCACGCCGTTGACGCCGATGGCCAGCAGGACGTACGGCGGCGGGTCGGCGGGGATCGCCGGCGCATCGAAGGGGATCTCGAGGATCTCCAGCATCGCCGCCCGGATCTCGCTCCAGACCGCGTCGGGGTCGGCCACCGCCTTGCGGTCGAGCACGGCCGTCACACGTTCGAGCAGTTTCTCGGCCGTGACCGGGCCGATGTCGGCCGTAAAGAGGATCTCCTCCACCTCGTCGCGCAGGTCGTCGTCCACCTTGGGCTTGCCGCGCAGCAGGCGGGCCAGCTTGGCCACGAACCCCTTGCGCGTCCGCCGAAGGCCCGCTCGCATCCTCGCCCGGTCGTCCTCGGCGCGGCGCGTGGGTTTGGCCTTCGTTTCGGGCGCCGGGCGCGGCCGGGGGGCCGGCGCGGTCGGGCGCGGCCGCGGCATGGCGACCTTCGGCGGAGGCGGTGCGAATGGGCGGGGGCGCTCGGTGGGCCTTCGTGCCTCGGCTTCGGCGGTTGGGGCCGCCTCGGCTTCGGCGGTCGGGGCCGCCTCGGCCTCGGCGGTCGGGGTCGGCGCGGGTTCGGGCGGCGCCGGCACGGTCGCGGGAGCTTCGGCGGTCGGGGTCGGCGCGGGTTCGGGCGGCGCCGGCACGGTCGCGGGAGCCTCGGCGGTTGGGGCCGCCTCGGCTTCGGCGGTCGGGGCCGCCTCGGCCTCGGCGGTCGGGGTCGGCGCGGATTCGGGCGGCGCCGGCACGGTCGCGGGAGCCTCGGCGGTCGGGGTCGGCG
>JALSIN010000465.1 GCA_026989935.1 Polyangiaceae bacterium
GGGCTGGGATCGACGCGGGTGCCGCACCGGCCGTCCGGTCGGCGGGGTTGCGCGCGCGGGGGGCCGGCTGGCGTCGAAGGCGGGCCCCTTGCCGGTGGCCGTACGCCCCGCCGTAATCGTTCGGCCCGGGGCGGCCCCCGTGCGGTCAGACGGTTGCGTCGTCGTCGTCTTCTTGGGGCGGATGCCGCGCGGTCTCGGGGCGGATGCCGCGCGGTCAGACGCTCGCGGCGGCGGCGGGCCGGGCGCCGAGCACGCGCTCGACGCAGGCGAGGAGATCCTGGCGTCCGACCGGCTTGTAGAGGATCCCGGCGGCGCCGATGGAGCGGGCGTCGTCCTCGACGTCTTCGGGGGCGAGGCCGGTGCACAGCACGACCGGGGGGACGACCCCGGCGACCTGCATGGCGGCGCGCACGGCGGACGGGCCGCGCAGGCCCGGCAGGTCCACGTCGAGGACGATGAGGTGGGGGTCGAGGGTGCGAATCGCCACGGCCAGCCCGAAGCCACTGTCCTGCTGGAACGCCTCGTAGCCCGCGCGCCGCAGGATCGTGGCGTAGGCCTGGCACACGGCCGGGTCGTCGTCCACGACGAGGATGCGGGCGGGCTCCACGGGGTGGGGCATCGACCTCGGCGGTGCGGCGCTTGAGTGCCCCTGCGCCGGCGGTCCCGGGGGTGGGTCGGGTCCATGCGACCGCACCGGTTTCATTGGGGCCACCCGTCCGTGCCGTGTGGGGACGATGGGGGGCCGCGCGTCGCGCTTCCGCCGATGCCGCGAAGGCGCCACCGCGTTCGTTCCGCGCCCTTGGGCCACGGGATCTACGCCTGGGCCGGGCTGGCGCGGAGTGGCCGTGGCGCTGCGGTCGTTTCTCGCGGCCCAGGGCGCGCGGCCGGCGGGGCCCGGCGGGGCCCGGCGGGGCCCGGCGAGGCCCGGCGGGTGGGTGGCGTTGCGGTTTGCGGGGCGCCGGCGGGCCGTCATGATCGTTCGTAGCGTGAAGGCGCCCACCCCACGGTCGGCCGGGCACGGCTTCGTGCGACTCGCCCTGCTGTGCACCCTGGCCCTGGCGGGGTTGGCCGGCCCCTTTTGGGCCGCCGCTCGGCCGCGCCCGCTGGAGATCTTCGACCGCGCGGAGGGGGTGCGCTGGCCGCGGGTGTGGTTCGTGCCGGACGCGGTGCCGCCGTCGCGGGAGGCGCGGCTCGAACGGCGTCTGGCGGCCCTGGCCCGTCGGATGGAGCTTCGTCCCCGCCTCGACGAGGCGCCGGTTCGCTTCGACGTGGAGGGGCTCTCGTCGGACATCGAGCGGATCCTGTCGCGGGTGAAGGGGCGGGCGCAGGTGTCGGTGCACGTGCGGGACCTCGAAAGCGGCCACGTGCTGTTCGATCACTATGGCGACACGGCGCTGACGCCGGCGTCCACCCAGAAGCTCCTGACGGGGGCCGCGGCCCTCGATCTGCTCGGCCCGGACTACCGGTTCGTGACGCGGGTGCTCGCGCGGCCGGGGGCGCTGGTCCTCCAGGGGGAGGGGGATCCGGTGCTGCGCTCGGCCGACCTGGCGGCGCTGGCGCGGGAGGTGGCGGGGATCGTGCCGCCGGCCGGGATCCGCACGGTGGTGGTGGACGACAGCGCCTTCCCGGCACGTGCGTTTCCCCCTGGCCTGTACGATCCGACCGGTCCCGGCTACGCCTACCAGGCGCCCACCTCGGCGCTGTCGGTGGACTTCAACACGGTGGAGGTGACGGTGACGGCGGGCCGCAGCGCCGGGCGTCCGCGGGTGTGGACCGACCCCGCCTGCGAGGCCGTGGTGGTGGACAACCGGGCCCGTGTGGGCCGGCGCGACACCCTGCGGGTGCGCGCGCGCCCGCGGGGGACGAAGACGGTGATCGAGGTGCGGGGCACGATCCCGCGCGGCTCGGCGCCGCGTCGGGTGCGACGCAGGATCTACGCGCCGGCGTTCCTGGCGGGTTGTCTGTTCGCAGAGGCGCTGGTGGGGGAGGGGGCGCGGGCGCCCGAGGTCGTGCGGGGCCGGGCGGCGCCGGGGGACGATCCGGTGGCGATCCACTTCTCGCCGCCGCTGGTCGAGATCGTCGAGGCCGGGCTGGCCTATTCGAACAACTTCGTGGCCGAGCAGATCCTGCGGACGATCGCGCGCGAGTGGGCCGGCGGCGCCGACTTCGTGGAGGGGGCGGCGATCCTGGAAGCCTACAGCGACCGTTTGGGCCTGGGGTTGCCGGGGGCGGTCGCGGTGGAGAACGGCTCGGGTCTTTCGCGTGCGGCGCGCCTTTCGTCGCGGGCGCTGGTGGACCTGCTCGAGGCCGCCTACCGCGGCCGCGGCGATGGCGTGACCCTGCTCGACGTGCTCCCGGTGGCCGGCGAGCCCGGCACGCTGCGCACGCGTCTTCGGATCTCGGGCAAGCGGGTGCGGGCCAAGACCGGCACCCTCGACGGCGTCAGCGGCCTGTCCGGTGTGGTCACCCGCGAAGACGGCACCCCTCAGCTCGGCTTCGCGATCCTGACGAACGCCGCCCCCGGCGCCCACCTCCCCGCCCGCGAACGCCGCCGCCTCGAGGACCGCATCGTCCTGGCCCTCCTCCGCGCCCTCGACCACTACGAATCCCAACGCACCGGCCTGTCCCCCACCCCCGCCCGCCGCCCCCGCGCCCGCGCCCGCTGACGCCCCCGGCCGGGCGCCACCCCGGCCCCCCGTCTCCGGCCGGCCCCGGGGCCGGCCCCCCGGGCTGGGCCCGGCTGCCCTCAACTCCGGGTCCCGGTCGGAACTGACCCCGCGTCCCGGTCGCCGTCTCCGATCCAAGGAGAGCGCCACGTCACGGAGGCTGCCCCCGCGATCAGGCCGAGATCGCGGGGCTGGCGGGGCTGGCGGGTCGCCGGGGTTCCCCCGCGCTCAGCCCGAGACGTCCGCCAACTCTTCCCGGGTCGCCGATCGTGACGGTCCCCTCGCCATATCATTCGTCGCCCGTGTTCCGTCCCGTTTCCACCGCCGGTTGCACACGATCCGTCTCGGATCGCGAGCCTTTGTTACCCATCCAATTGCCGACTTCCCCTGCGGCGATCCTCAGCCGCTCCCGCTCGGAACTCATAAGTTCCTTGACCCAACTTTCTTCGCATCGGTACAATCAACGGTCGCACAGTGGCTCCAGAGTGCTCCGAGTCCCAGTTCTTCGAACTTTCGAACTCTCGAACGGTTTCACCGCGGTTTTCCTAACGATGCACCGGCGAATCGAACAAGCAAAACATCGAACAAACAACCGAATCATACCGCGAAACCTCGGAGAATTCATAATTCGAAAAGGTCTTGAGTGATGAAGCGTCAGGCAGGCCGACACACGAGAGGGCAGGGTCGAGAGAACCGTTGGGGCGAAGATGAGTTGCTCGCGCAGGCCATGGGGCTCGATTCGCCGAAAGATCCCTTCCCATGGCAACGCGCCTTGCTTGCCCGATTCAGGAAGGGCAGCATCCCCGATGCATTGGATATTCCGACCGGTCTTGGTAAGACTTCCGTAATGGCGGTATGGCTCGTTGCAAGGGCGTTCGGGGCACCGATTCCGCGCCGTCTCGTTTACGTGGTTGATCGGCGGGCAGTCGTGGACCAAGCGACGACGGAGGCCGAACGGCTTCGAGAGTTTGTAAATGGCTATGACGACATACGAGACGCGCTCGGACTTACCCGTCCGCTTCCGATCTCGACTTTGCGAGGCCAGCACGTCGACAATCGTGAGTGGCTGGAGGACCCGGCTGCACCCGCGATTATCGTGGGTACGGTGGACATGATCGGATCACGCCTCCTGTTCGAGGGCTACGGTGTGACTCGAAAGATGCGGCCCTTCCATGCAGGGCTCCTGGGTGCTGACGCCCTGGTGGTCCTCGATGAGGCGCACCTCGTGCCGCCGTTCGAGCATCTGCTGCGCTCCATCGCGACGGACGGAAATCGTGGCGCTCGCGTGAAGAAATATGACGAGTTCATCCCCCCCTTTTGGGTGCTCCCGCTTTCCGCCACGGGGCGTGGTCGTAGCGGTTGCGCCATTACGCTTACAGAGGAGGATTTTGAACACGAGGTCGTCGCGAAGCGGATGAACGCGAAAAAGTCGATCCAGATCCAACTGCTCAATAAAGATGACAAGTTGGAAAACGCGCTCGCGAAGGCGGCTTGGGCGCTTGCAGGCGGGGGCAAGGAAGCTGTGCGCGTCCTCGTGTACGCAGACAGCCGGGATATCGTACAGAAAGCCAAGAAAGCCATCGAAAGGCTCGCAAAAGGCAACAAGAAAGCGGGTGTTCCGCGGGTGCCGATCGACACGGAGCTTCTCGTCGGCGGCCGCAGAGTGTTCGAACGCCGGCAAGCGATGGAGCGGTTGCGGCGCCTCGGCTTTCTCGCTGGAAGCACGCTCGATCGCAGCGGCCCCGTGTTCCTCTTTTCGACTTCAGCCGGTGAAGTTGGTGTCGACCTGGATGCCGACCACATGGTTTGCGATCTCGTTACGTGGGAGCGGATGGTCCAGCGGCTGGGACGCGTGAACAGGCGTGGCGACGGCGAGGCGGACGTCATTGTGCTCGTCAAGCCACCGAAAAAGACGAAAGAGAAGGAGACACAAGCGATCGAGGATTGGCAGCGGCCGATGAGGGCACTTCACAGGAACGATGACGGGAGCTTCGACGGGAGCCCCGGCGCCCTGCTGGACCTGAAGGCGCGCGCCGCAGCCGACGAGTCGTTGCAGAGGGTTCTTGATCAGGCGACGACGCCCGAGCCACTTCGGCCCGCCCTGACGCGCCCGCTCGTACAGGCCTGGGCCATGACGTCCCTCGAAGAGCACACGGGGAGGCCCGCCATTCAGCCGTGGCTGCGAGGCTGGCTCGCGAACGACCCGCCGCAAACATCGGTGGTCTGGCGAACGCACCTTCCTGTTCGCGTGGGCGGTGCGTCTCCCCGCAAGAAAGAGATCGAGGGTTTCTTCGAGGCCGCGCCGCCGCACTTGAGCGAGGTTCTCGAGACCGAGACGTTTCGCGTCGTGAAGTGGCTCGCCGCTCGCGCCAAGCGCGTGGGCAAGCAGCAGGCGAGGCAAGACGGCGCCGGGGAGAGGCCGCCTCTGTGCCCTGACGATGTGGTGGCCTTCGCCCTCGGTCCCGACGGAAAATTCCGAGCCTCGTTTTCTTTCGCGAAACTTACCGAGAAAAAGCAGGACGATCTCAAAAAGGCTCTCTCCGGAGCAACGTTGATTCTCGATGCGCGCCTCGGGGGATTGAAGGATGGCCTTCTGGACGATGCGGAAGCCGGTGTGCCTCGAACAGCGGATGACGGCGAACCCTGGCTCGACGAGGGCGTCGTGGGATTTCGCGTGCGACGCATCGAAGCCTCCGAAGGCGTTTTGCGTGATGGCAACTGGCGCGAGCGACTCCGTTTTGCATCGAAAATGACGGAGGATGGAGAAACGGTGCAGTGGCTCGTCGTGGAGAAGTGGCGGCACGATGCCGCGACCGAGGAAGACCGCTCGGCCGCGAACCCACAGCTCCTGGAGGAGCATGAGGAGTGGACCGAGAAGCGTGCTCGCTACTTAGCGCAGGCAATTGGTCTCAGTGACCAACTTGCTGAGGTACTGGCGCTTGCCGCTCGCCTTCACGACGAAGGGAAACGTGCGAAGAGATGGCAGCGGGCGTTCCATGCCCCGGTGGATGGCGTGTACGCGAAGACCGAGGGGCCAATCGACTACCGCCTGCTCGATGGCTACCGGCACGAACTCGGTTCGGTCCTTCGCGTCGAGCAGGACGGGCGGATCCAGGCGCTTTCCGACGAGCATCGCGACCTGGTGCTTCACCTGATCGCTGCGCACCATGGGTTCGCGCGGCCCGTGATTGGAACGAGCGGTTGCGATGACAAGCCACCGTCTGCTCTAGAAGAGAAGGCAGCAGAGATCGCCCTGCGCTTTGTGCGCTTGATGGAGCGCTGGGGCCCCTGGGGGCTCGCATGGTGGGAGGCGCTTTTGCGTGCATCCGATCAGCAGGCGTCTCGCGACAATGACGCACGAGGTAACACAGGAGGGGCTACGTGATGGGGCAGTGCTCGATCCCTGTCGATCTGTTCAATCCCGGGCAAGTTTTCGCCTGCATGGGGTTTCTGGAGGCGGCGCACGTGCTGCTGGGCGATGCCGAGGGGGGCTTCGACTGGAGCAACGAAACCCAAGCACGCTTTAAATTGCGTGCGAAAGGCAACCAGAATCCGTTCGGTGTCGTGCTCGATTTTCTCAGCAATGCGCAGCTTTATCGGGTCGCACCCGACTTCTATACGGATCCATCCCGTGCCGAAGCCGGTGATGGCCCTCTTTGTACGGTCGATACGTTCCCGGCCCCCGAGGCCGATCCCAAGGTTCTTCCCCTTCGGCTTGAGTGGAATGGGGTTCGGCTCGACGTTACGCACTGGTGCGATGCGTCCTCGCGCAACTCGTTCAAGCTCTTCGCCGGCACGCAACGCGGCGCCTCGATCGCACGTCAAATGCTCCATGCGGTGCGCGAGTTGTGGAACCAAGGCCAACAGAAGCTGACGAGCGATCCTCTGGGCGCAACCGTGCCGCTCGGAGGCAGCACCTTCAAGTTTGATGCGCGAAAGGCTTGGACGACGATTGACGCAGGCTACTCGCCTGACGAGCAAGGAAACCGCGTGCATGGCTCTCCCGTTGTCGAGATGCTCGCGGCCGTTGGTCTTGAACACGCCCGGCCCAACGAGTTTGATGTGCGCAAGGTGCGCTACGGGGTCTGGATGGGGCTGTTGCCACCGGTACTCGCGCGTCCGTTGCTCGGGGGGGCGCACCTGGGTATCCCGATTCGGATGTATCGTTTTACGCTGGCCCTCGCGGGCAAGAACAAGAACATCACGTTTGGACAGGAGGAAACCGCCCCATGAACAATGCCACCGACACCCCACAGGTGACCCACGAATTGCTCGATGACTGGGCCACGAAGACCGATGGCCCCGTGGCTCTGCGCTTGAAGCAGACGCTACTGCCCGTCGAGGAGAGCGGCATCATCTTTCCGCCGACCTATGCGGATATCGGCTACAACATCGACACGCTTTCCGACGGGAGGCGCGTTGCAACGATCGACAGCGTCGGATCCCAGGCGAACCGGTTGGAGCCCATCTTCAAGTCGGAATCGAAGGATCCGAGCCACTGGCTCGTGCCTCAGATCGAGATCGTTCTTCGCAAAGAGGACTGCGGCGCGTGCAACGCATGCCAGGGGAATGCCAAGGCGAAAAAGAAAAATCCTTGCGCGAATCCGCGTGCGGTGACGCGCTCGCTGCTTGACCTCGCGCACCGAGCCGCCGACGCGGTCGTGCAGTCCTCCCCGAAATTGCTCGAGATTATCGCCCCTGCCTTCAAGGCGCTCCAGCAGGGCGACGCGGGGCCGCTGTGCGCCATCGCGCCCACCTCCCTCGTCTTCGGCGTCTGGGACTCGCGCGGCGGTACCGGTGAGAAGCGGCCTCGTCTCGTGCGCTCGATCATACGTGCGTGGGATGTCGAGCCACTCCACGCGGCGGCGCAGTTCAACTCGGTCT
>JALSIN010000466.1 GCA_026989935.1 Polyangiaceae bacterium
TGTTCCTCGGCCCCACCGGCGTGGGCAAGACGGAGCTGGCGAAGGCCCTGGCCGAGTTCCTGTTCGACGACGAGCGCAGCATCGTGCGCATCGACATGAGCGAGTACATGGAGAAGTTTGCCGTGTCGCGCCTCATCGGAGCCCCGCCGGGCTACGTGGGCTACGAGGAGGGCGGCCAGCTCACCGAGGCGGTGCGCAGGCGTCCGTACAGCGTCGTGTTGCTCGACGAGATCGAAAAAGCGCACCCGGACGTGTTCAACATCCTGCTGCAGCTCCTCGACGACGGCCGTCTGACCGACAGTCAGGGGCGCACGGTGGACTTTCGCAACACGATCATCATCATGACCTCGAACATCGGATCCGAGTTGTCGGCCGCGGGGCTTTCGGGGGATGCACTCGAAAAGGCGCGCATGGAGGCCCTCAAGCGCCATTTCCGGCCCGAATTCCTCAACCGGCTCGACGGCATCGTGTCGTTCCACCCGCTCGAACAGAAGCACATGCGGCAGATTCTCGAGATCCAGCTTCGCCGGATCGAGGCGCGCCTTGCCGACCGGGAGATCACGCTCGAGCTTTCCGACCGGGCCAAGGACTTCCTCGCGCAGGAGGGGTTCGACCCCGAGTTCGGCGCGCGGCCGCTCAAGCGCGTGCTCCAGCGCAGGCTCCTCGACCCGCTGGCGCACGCCATGCTCGCGCGGGAGATCCTCCCGGGCAGCCGCGTGACCGCGGACCTCGAGGGCGAAGGCGACGACGCGAAGATCGTCTTCCGAGCGAGCCCCTCGACCGCCGCCGCGTAGGCGACCGCGCACGGCGACGGCGCGGCGAGTTCGTCCCCGGACTCGCCGCGCCCGTCGTTTGTCGCGGACGAACCACGGGGGATCGGGTACCCTCGGGCGCACCCCATGAACGACGCCCTCAAGGTCATCCTGATCGCCGCCGTCACCTCGGCCGTCGTGCAACTATTGCTCGCGCCGTTCGTGCACCAGTTCTACGGCTACCCCATGCAGGCGGCGGAGGTTCCGGTCGCCGCCGCGGTCGGTGAGACCGTGCCAGCGGCGCGACCATCCGCTGGCCCCCCCCCCGCGGCTGCCCCCACCATGACGGCACCGAACATCCAGGGGATGCCCGTGGACGAGGCACGCGAGGCATTCCGATCCCAGGGGATCGTCATCATCGAGGATGGCGCGCGGGAGGACGATACCGCCAGGGTGGGCACGATCCTGCAGCAACGCCCCCTCCCCGGCGCCCCGATGGCGGCCAAGGAGATCCGGGTCATCGTGGCGAAGGCCCCCCAGGGGATCGAGGTGCCGAACGTCGTGGGGGCCGAGGGAACCGTCGCCCGCAAGAAGCTCGAAGAAGCCGGCTTCGCCGTCACGGTGGATCGCGCTCCCGCGGGTGAGGCGGTCCCCGGCAGCGTGGTCGAACAGCAGCCCCCGGCCGGCGCCCACGTAGCCAAGGGAGGAAAGGTGCGCATCGTCGTGGCCCAAGCGGCCACGGTGGAGGTCCCCAAGGTCACCCGCAAGAAGCTGCCGAAGGCCCGGGCCATGCTCGAGGAGGCAGGGCTCGCCGTCGGCAAGGTGCGGCAGGTCGAAGACCCGGAGCTTTCCGGCGGCACGGTCCTGCGCCAGTCGCCCAAGGCCGGCGCCGAGGCCAGACCCGGCGACCGTGTGGACCTCGTGGTCGTCGCCCCCGATTGACGCGCCCGGCCGGGTTTGCGGGCGTCTCCGTTCCGGCGCCCCCCTACCCCATCGCGCGAACGAGTAAGAACCCTCCAATGAGGAGGATCGCGCCCACGATGGTCAGCAGGTTGAAGTACCGGTCGATGAGTTCGCGCGCGCGATCGCCGAACAGGCGGACCACCGCGCCCACCAGGAAGAAACGCCCGCCCCGCCCCGCCAGGCTCGCCAGGATGAAGGGGGCGAGCGCCAGGTGGGAGACGCCGGCGGCGACGGTGAACACCTTGTACGGGATCGGCGTGAAAGCCGCCGCGAACACCGCAACACCCCCGTACTCGCGGTACTTCTCCGTCACCGCCGCGAAGTCCTCCCGCGGCAGGACCGGACCGAGCAGCCATGGCTCGAAGACGCTCCACAGCCCGTAGCCGATGTAATAGCCGAACAGCCCACCGAGGACCGATCCGGCCGTGCACACGGCCGCGAAGGTAAACGCCCGGTTCGGCGCACCCACGCACAGCGCGATGAGAAGCACGTCCGGTGGGATCGGAAAGAAGCTCGACTCCATGAACGCCAGGGCGAACAGCGCCCAGGTCCCGTAGGGCGTCTTTGCCCACGAAAGGACCCAGTCATACAGGCGTCGCAGGGGATTTGGACGGGCCGACTCGGGCACGGGACGCACCCTACCCGAATCCCCCCGCGTCGGGGAGGCACCCGCCGCCGGCCCCATCCGGGCGCCGCAGTCGGCCCTACTCCACCGGCGTGAAGCCTTCGATCTCAGCTCGCCGCAGCGGCAGCGACATGGACACACCCCCTCCGCCGCTCGGCTGGTTCGGATCGCAGGTGGGGCTCGGCCGATCCTGGGGGACCGGACCGCAGACGCCGTCCTCGCACGCGCCACCGGTCACCTGCTCGACACCCACGAGCGTAAGGCCGTTGTTCGGGATCCCGTTGAAGTCAATTCCAGGCCCCGCGCCGGTCGTGAAGTTGAACCCCTTCGTGTCGTCCACTGTCAACCGGAACGTCACGATGTACACCGAACCCTCGTCGAAGTACCAGATGTCGTTTTTCTGATCGTAGAAACGCGGGTCGCACTCGCCCGGCCCGGGCTCGTAGATCGTAAACTCGACGTCGATCACCTCGAACTGGGTGTTGAACGAGAAGCCGCCGCCGTTGTCCACGTTCGTCCCGGTGACCTTGATCTTGGGCGGCCGGATCGGGCGCGCCCGGCGGCTGAACGGCGCCGGCGGCTCCGTGATCTCGGAGGCCCCCGGGTACGGCGTGAAGGTGCGCTGGCGCTGGAGATCCGACAGCGCAACACGCATGTAGGCGGCGTTCGAACCCGGCGGCGCCTTCGGTGCACCCGTGGGGACCGAAAGCCCCCCCTTCTTGTCGGTCCGGTGGTCGTCCACCAGCAAGTACAGGCTCGCGTGGAAGTCGTTGCCTTCCACGGACCAGTCGATCTTGTCCTCGTTCGGCGAACCGCTTGCCAGCGCGATGAGGAACTGGTCGTCGTAGGTGGTGTCCGGATTGCCCGTCTGCCCCGTATCGATACGGTTGAGCGCCGTCACCGCCGGCCCGAAGACGAACACGTCCCGCTTGTTGTTCGCCTTGACCGAGCACGTGGCGCCGGTCCCGGTGCAGGCCGGAAACTCGGCGAGCGGCAGCGCCTGCCCGTTCCACTTGCCGCCCGAGTCGGCCTCGTGGTTGGCGTCGGCCCCGAGATCCCACCGGAAAAGGCGGCCGGCAGGATCGACCACATAGGTTTCCTGCTTCTCGGCCCAGTAGCGCGAGCGGCAGTGGCTGCCCACCGCCGGGTCCACGATCGAGCCGTACTCCGTCTCGTACACCGGGCTGGTGACCTTCGGCAGCTCCGCCTGCTCGAGGATCGATCCGTCGAGGGCGTCGGCCACCACCAGCACACGTCCGCGATCGTCGTTCGGATTGAACGTCCCCGGCTGGTACCCCGTCCCGAACACCACCTGGCTCGTCGGGTTGTTCGCCAGATCGTCACCTGGCACGTCGTAGGTCACCGCCGGACGGGCCCAGGTCTCGCCGTTGATCCCATCGTAGGACGCCTTGAGCAACGGGTCCTCCGTGGTCCACAGCACCTCGAACGGTCCCTTCGGGGAGGTCGGGCTCATGTGCGACAGGTCGAGCGCCACCAATTCCGTGCCCCCCTTGCCCATGCCGAACACACCCAGGTGGCGGTAGGTGTCCGCGCTCGGGTCGAAGATCCAACCGTGGTTGACCGTGGCGGCGAGCCCGTAGATGTGATCGGCCACCTGCTTGGGCTGGCCCATGGTCGCCGGCCCGATGTCCGACTGTGCCTTCGCCGACGCCAGCAGAAACGGCGGAATGTAGCCCCAAAGCTCGTTGCCGCTGTTCCACTGGAAGGCGTGCAGCACGCCGATGTCGTCCCCGACGAGCACCGCCTCCTGGTACTCCCAGTGCTTCGAGGGCGTGTTGAGCTTCTTCGTCTCGTCCCAGGCCGCGATGGCGAAGTCCTTGAGCGCCTTGGGGATCTGGGTGTTCGTCACCGCGTCGAGGAAGCGGCCGGCGCAGTGGGGATCCCGGATCGGCACCGCAGGCACGAAGTTCTCGTTGAATTTCGGAACCCGCCGCACCACCACGGGCGCCGAGTTGGCGAGGCCCGGAAGCTTCCATCCGTCCGGGAAGTCCTTGCCCAGGATAAACTGCGCGATCTTGTTGGCCTTGGCGTTGAGACCGCCGCCCGAGATGACCCCGCGCGCCACCAGCTCGCTTACGAATTTGGGGGTCGCGTTGCCGCTCGCGTCCGTGATCTTGTAGATGTTGCCGCTCGCGTCGGAGCTGTAGATCCTCCGATCCTTCCAGTCCATGAGTTGCAGGCACTCGCCAGCGTCCCACTCGTGGCTTTGCGGGCACGGACCGAAGGTCTCCTCCAGTTCCTCGGGCTGCCACTCCGGCACCGGCAACACGCAGTACGGGGCCAGCTCCGTCGTGTCCCCGTCCTCGTCGATGTCGAACACGTCGCGGTCCTCGCACAGGGACCTTGTGACGTGCCCGCGCCAGTCGGGCCAGTCGGTCCAGGCGGTCACCTTGCTCTGGAGTTGCTCGCCTTCGCCGATGTTGCCCTTGGCGCCCACGCCGAAGTCGCTGACCGTCGCCCCCGGTCCCGCCGCGATGTCCGTCTGGACCACCCCATCGACGATCTGGGTGACCGCGTCGGCGAGTTCCTCCGGCGAGGAGGTGACGTAGGCGCACGCCGCCCAGTGGTTGTCCGGATTCTGGCAGGTGTCCCAATCCTCTGCCGGAGTGCCGCCGCAGGGGTTGTTGCCGCAGCCTCCCTGGCAGGCCCCCGCCGCCGCGCAGGCCATGCGGTTGAGCACATAGCTGCTCTGGAGGAAGCCTACCACGTACGTCTTGACCCCAAGCTCCGTGCGAAGATCCGACAAGCGCCGGTAGAGCGTCGAGCAGTTCCCCGACTGGAACGAACAGTTGGGCTGGCCGTCCGTCACGAGTACCGCCGCGGTGGGCGCACAAAGATCCGGCGTCTCCGCCGTATTGACGAACTTGAGGTAGGAAGCCACGCTCGCGTGCGCGAAGTGGGCGTTCGTGTTCGGCGGCGTAACGTTCACCGATCCGATGGCCGCCGTCCACGGCGTCCCTCCGTCGGCGTCCACCCCGCCCTCGATGAGCGGAGAGACCATGGCGGCCGTCGTGGCGTCCGCGTCCGCCTCGCTCGTGGGGCCAAACGTGCTCGGCGGATACAGGGCCGGGTCCAGATCGAGGTAGAAGGGGCTGTACAGCGTGGCGCTGTCCGGCCAGCTGTCCTCGACCACCCCCAGACGGCCCTCGTAGTCGCAGTCCCAGGAACACGACCACCATCCGCACACCAGCGTGCACTCGTAGCCGTTCATCGCCGAGTAGCCCGGAAAACCGTCCACGTAGGGCCAGTAGTACCAGTCGTGCCCGCAGATCTGGCTTTGCCCCCAGTCGCCGCGGCTTTGGTTCTTGAGATTATTGATCGAGGGATCGGAGCAATCCGCGTGGAACCGCACCCCCATGAAGCGGCCGAACCACTGGACCTTGCGGTGGGCGTTCACGGAACTCTTCATGTTCGCCTCCACCGTGCTGATCAGCGGCGACGGCGGCACCGGCCCCGCGGCCTTGTTCGTCTGGGTCGCCGGGTGGGGGCCGACGCCCAGGTTGTCCCATCGCAGGTAGGGGTACGGCTGGTTCGGCCCCGACTCGCACAGCATCCAGTGGCCCTCGTAGCCGCCGTAGGGAGCAAGCCACTGGGCGGATCCGAAGAAGTAGAGATTGTACACGTTGACCCACCGAAAACGCCGACCGTTGCACGTGCCCGGATTCCACGTGGGCGGCCTTCGCTGGTCGAAGGTCATCAGGGCGAACTTCGCCTTGTCCTTCGTCTTGTCGATGACCGTTCGCAGAGCCGAGCGGGCCGACGCAATCCGGCTCTGCTGCGTCCCCACCCCGTCCTCACACTCGTTGTAGGCGCAGATCTCTTCGGTTGCCTGGGCACGCAACGCCATCGATCCCGAGGTGTCGAGCACGAACAGGATCCGTGGGCTTATCTGCCCCAGGCTCGCACCCTGCACCACGTAGTACGGGTGCACCCTCGACTTTACCGGGCGGCCCGACAGGTACGCCATGCCGAGCACGACCACGAACAAGCCCAGCCCCCGAAGGAGGCGAGCGAGGCGATGTGTGTGCATGTACGCCATGGTGCGATTCCCTTCTAGGCGTCCCGCCGAAGGTGTGAAATTCCTGCGAGGTTCATGCAGGAAGTTGCCAGCCTACGCCGGCCCCTGCACCTTCCTCCACGTCGCCGACTCGGGCCGAAGGGCCGGTCTTTTCGTCGTGCAGCGCGGCGTTTGGGCCGGGAGCGCAAGGGAGCGGGGCTTGCTCGCATGATGATCCAGCACGTTCCCCCTGCAAGGTCGATGCCTGTTCGAGACATCCGCGCGTTCTACGCAACACTGTCACGCCGCACCTCGAAGTGCGGCAGGCGTCCCCGGGGCGCATGGAAGTAGCGGCTCGGGGACACGTAGCCCAGGTTCGACACCCGGCTCGTGTAGATGCAGGCGAAGTCCTCGACCTGCGCGCCGAACCAGCTCGTCTCGTGCCGCTCGGCGAACATACTGCCCCAGTAGGGGTTGAAGGCCCGGTCCACGGCGGCCTGGCGCGCGTCGAGGGCCTCTTGGACCTGTTCCAGATAGGCCCGGGCGCGCTCGTAGCGTCGGCGCAGGCGGGCCCGGGAGGTTTCGAGCATCACGCCGGCGGTCTCGCCGACCACGCCGACGGAGGTCAGATCGTCGGCGGAGAAGCGTTCGAGGGTGCGGCCCGCAAAGCGCAGGAGGGACAGCCGCTCCACCAGCCGTGCCCGCAACCGGTGCAGGTGCTCCAGGTCGGAAAGCTCCAGCGCGTAGTCCCGCCGCACCCGGACCTCGTGCTCGAGGTCCTGCACCACCAGCGCCGTGCGCCAGCCGGAGCTCTTCTTGCTCTGCACGATGTCCCCGTAGATGTGGTCGCCGACGTAGAGCACCTCGTCGGGCAATACGCCCAACGCCGCCTGCAGGCCGTCGCGGTTGCCCCCCTGGTAGGGTCGGCCGCGGCGGGGCACGTCCACCGTCTTGCCCGTCGGTGCGCCGCCGACGTCCATTTCGACGAACCCCTGCGCCTCGCGAAAGAACCCCGGCTTGCCGGCCCCCACCACGATCCAGTCGAAGTAGGATTGCCAGGTGGCATAGGCCGAAAGCGCACCACCCAACAGGTGCGACAGCAGGGCGTCCGTATACGGAAAGAACGAGTTGGTCAGGAGAAAGAGGCGCTTGCCCGACGAGCGCAGCTTGTGGAGGGTC
>JALSIN010000467.1 GCA_026989935.1 Polyangiaceae bacterium
TCGGGAATCCTGCGCTATCCCATGCTCGCCCCCCTGTCCGCCCTCGTCTTCGCCACCGCCACCTCGACGGTCCTTGTCGGCCCGAGCGCGTCCGAACGCCCCCGCCCCGCACACCTTCAAAAGGGCTTCGACCCCTCCGGCTGGTTGTTCGAGATCACCCCGTCGGGCTCCTTCTGCCTGCCGACCGCCGCCGTCAAGTGCAAGACGGGCGACGGCAAGACGGGCCCTTTCCTGGGCGGACACTTCCAGTTCGGCTACCGCCCGCTGCGCCACATCGCCATCGGCCTGGCCTACTCGGGCGCGGCGCTGCGCCCGTCCTGGTCCTTCGACGTCCTGCTCGACAACGAGCCACGGGAGCGCTCGTACAAGAAGTTCGCGCAGATCCACGGCGTCTACGCCTGGGGCCGTCCGATCCTGGGACTCGGGCCGGTGGACCTGGGCGCGGAGCTCGGCCTCGGCTGGGCGATCCAGATCTTCCCGCTGTCCACCCCGGCCGACACCACGATGATCGCCCACGGGTTCTCCATGTACTTCGCGCCCGTCTTCGACGTTTTCGTCCACCCGAACGTCTACATCGGGCTCAAGGGCACGTTCTACGTCAACCCGATCATCAAGCTACGGGTCAAGGGGCCGGACGGCACCACGAAGCGTGACCGCGTCAAGAACGAGGACCAGTTCCCGGTCAACCAGGCCCTCGTGGGGGTCCGGGTCGGCGTCATCTTCTGAGTGTGCAGGGACCCTGCGGGGGCTTTCGACGGGCTGGCGCGGGCGGCCGACGAGGCGTCCCACGGTACGGGCGATGTAGGTCGGCCCCTGGCAACCCGACAGGGTGAACGAAAAGAAGCGGGCGGCCGCCCGTGTGGGCGCCGCCCGCCTACGCCCCGCATCGCGGGGGGTGTGGCCTGGACTACATGTCCATCCCGGGAGCCCCGGCGCCGGTCTCCTTCTCCTTCTCGGGGATCTCCACCACCATGGCCTCGGTGGTGAGCATCATCCCGGAGACGGAGGCGGCATTTTCGAGGGCGGTCCGGACCACCTTCGTCGGGTCGATGACGCCGTCGGCGAACAGGTCCGCGAACTGGCCCGTACGCGCGTTGTAGCCGCGCGAGCCCTCCGAGTTGCGCACCTCGTTGACGATGACGCTCGGCTCCCCGCCGGCGTTCGACACGATCTGCCGCAGCGGCTCTTCGAGGGAGCGGCGAACGATCGTCACGCCGACCTGCTGCTCGTCGGTTTCGGCCTTGAAGTCGTCGAGGGCCTTCTGCGCCCGGATGAGGGACACGCCGCCGCCGGGGACGATGCCCTCTTCGACGGCCGCCCGCGTGGCGTGGAGCGCGTCCTCGACGCGGGCCTTCTTCTCCTTCATCTCGACCTCGGTGGCCGCCCCGACGCGGATCACCGCGACGCCGCCGACGAGCTTGGCGAGGCGCTCCTGGAGCTTCTCGCGGTCGTAGTCGCTCGTGGTCTCCTCGATCTGCGCCCGGATCTGCTTGATGCGGGCCTGGATGTCGTCCTTGCTGCCGCCGCCGTCGATGATCGTGGTGTTGTCCTTGTCGATGGTGACCTGCTTGGCCGTGCCCAGGTCCTCGAGGCGCACGTTCTCGAGCTTCTCACCGAGGTCCTCCGTCAGGGCCTTGCCGCCGGTGAGGATCGCGATGTCCTTGAGCATCTCCTTGCGGCGGTCGCCGAAGCCCGGCGCCTTGACCGCGGCCACCTGCAGCGTGCCGCGCAGCTTGTTGAGCACCAGCGTCGCCAGGGCTTCACCGTCCACGTCCTCGGCGATGACGAGCAGCGGGCGCCCCTGCTTGGCCACCTGTTCGAGCACGGGCAAAAGATCCTTCATGCTCGAGATCTTCTTCTCGTAGCACAGGACGTAGGCGTCCTTGAGGACGACCTCCATGCGCTCCTGGTCCGTGACGAAGTAGGGGCTGAGGTACCCGCGGTCGAACTGCATGCCCTCGACCACCTCGAGTTCCGTCTCGGCGCTCTTGTTCTCCTCGACCGTGATGACGCCCTCCTTGCCCACCTTGGACATCGCCTCGGCGATCATCTTGCCGATCTCCTTGTCGCCGTTGGCGGAGATCGTCCCGACCTGGGCGATCTCGGCCTCGCCCTGGGTCTCCTTGCTGAGCGACCGGACCGTCTCGACGGCCTTCTCGACCGCGAGATCGATCCCCCGCTTGATCTCCATCGGGTCGTGCCCGGCGGCGACCATCTTCAAGCCCTCGCGGTAGATGGCCTGGGCGAGCACGGTCGCCGTGGTGGTGCCGTCGCCGGCCACGTCGGAGGTCTTCGAGGCCACCTCCTTGACCATCATGACGCCGAGGTTCGCGAACTTGTCCTCGAGCTCGATCTCCTTGGCGACGGTCACGCCGTCCTTGGTGATCGTGGGCGAGCCCCACTTCTTCTCGATGACCACGTTGCGGCCCCGGGGGCCCAAGGTGACCTTGACGGCGTTGGCGAGGGCGTTGACCCCCTCGAGCATGGCGGCACGCGCCTTCGTGTCGAATCGGATCTCTTTGGCAGACATCGGCTGTTCTCCTTGACTTGGCGTTTCGTCTCGTCGAAACCGGTTACTTCTGGATCACCGCGAGGACCTCGTCCTCACGCAGCACCAGGTGCTCCTCCCCGTCGAGCTTGAGTTCCGTGCCGGCGTACTTGCCGAACAGGACCTCGTCCCCTTCCTTGACGTCGAGCGGGATCCGCTTGCCGTCCTTGTCCCGCTTGCCCTCGCCCACGGCCACCACCACGCCGCGGGCCGGCTTCTCCTTGGCGGTGTCGGGGATGTACAGGCCGCCTTCGGTCTTCTCCTCTTCGGCGACACGCTTGACGACGATGCGATCGTGCAGGGGGCGGATCTTCATCTTGGCTGTTCTCCTTGGGTTGGGTGGACGCTCTTGCGCTTTTTGCGCCATGCCCCCTTCCCAGGGGACGGGGGCTCGGGGAAACGTTCAAAGTGTTGAAATCATTTAGATCTCTGACAAGCAGACGACATGTAGGTCTGCCAGACGCGCGAAGTGTAAGGCCGGAGCCGGACGGGTCAACCCCCCATGCGCCCATCCGGGCACTGGCACGCTCGTTAGATCCCTCACAAAATTTCCACGACCGGGGACGATGCCCCACCCTGTCCCCGGGCCCACGGGATCATGACCGAAGCGCGCATCGACGACATCACCACCTTGCAGGCCTACTTCTTCGAGGAGATCGAACGGGCACAGGACCGCACGGGCCGCTGCCTGCCCGAGGACATCGCCGCCTACGTCGTCGCCATGATGGCCCGCTTCGCCACGCGCACGGACGTGGCCGGGCGTACGGCGCCGCCGCTGGCGATCGAATTGCTCGACGCCAAGCGCCGGCAGGGCTCGGCGCGCAAGCGTGCCCTTCGCTCGGTGGGGGACCGGGCCCTCTACATCGCCGGGGTGGTGCCGAGGGCCCTCGACCGCCGCGGCATCGGTGTCCACTACGCCGGGGCCATCGGCCGCACGGCCTATGGCGAGGTGGCCGAGCCCACCGGCCCGCTGGCCCTGTTCGCGAAGCTCGCCCGGCGCTTCGGCGAGGTGGCCGCCGTCATCGCGGAGGCGGTCGAGTCCGCACACCCGGCCGTGGGCGACGACCTGCTCGCGGTCTACGAGCGCTGGCGGGCCCACGGCCACGAGGTGGACCTCGCGCGCCTGGTCCGCGCGGGCGTCGTGATCGACCCCGACCGCGACGACACCCTCCACTGAACCCGCGAGGACGCCGCCGGATGTCGGTCCCCAACCTCGAACGCCTCTACCGCGGCCTCGAAGCCCTCTACGGCGCCGACAGCGGCATCGCACCGGGGCCGTTCCTGACGTCCACTCCACCGGCGGGACGGCGCGAGATGCTGTACTTCCGCCAGACCGGCGACGCCCTGGAGATCTCGCTGGGGTTCGACGACGACCTGCTGCGCCGCTTCGAGGCGGCCGCCACCGAGCACGTGCTTCGCCGGCTCCCCTTCGGCGACACCCTCCCCGTGATCGAGGGCCTGTCCCACCTGCTCTACGTCGCCGAGGCCGCCCGCTGCGAACGCCCCTTCTCCGGCGTCGAACTCGAAACCCAGGCCGAGGTGGACAAGCTGGCCGTCCACGTCCTCGACCGCTGGCCGGTCTCGCGCGCCGCGTACACGCGGCTTTCGCGCCGCCTCTTCTCCGAGTACACCCTCGTCGAAGGGCTCGCCCCCGACCTGGTGGCGCGGTACGAGACGGCCAACCGCGTCGCGCGCGGCTTCGCGCGCCACCTCGCCCCCCTGGTCGAGGCCCGTCGCCTGCCCGAGCTACGGGCGCGCCTGCGCGCCTTCTGGCACGCGCCCATGGCGGGCAAGACACGCATGGCGGCCTAAAGCCCCGCCGGCGCCGGACGATGGCAGGCAGGCCCCATGCCCGTCGTAAGCTTCAGCGGCCTCGCCTCCGGACTCGACACCTCGGCCATCGTACAGGGCCTGCTCAACGTGGAGCGGATCCCGATCCAGCAGCTCGAAGCCGAAAACCGCGACTACCAGGCCAAGCTGGGGATCCTCGACGACCTGGGCGCCGCCCTCGGGCGCTTGCAGACCGCCGCCCAGGACCTCGACACCCTCCCCGAGTTCGCGGCCTACTCGGCCACCTCCTCCGACGAGGCCGTCGCCACGGCCACGGCCAGCGGCGACAGCATCCCGGGCACGTACACCCTGGACGTCACGGCGCTGGCCACGGCACAGAAGACCTACTCGAACGCCTTCGCCGACGCGGACGCCGCCCTGTCCGCCTCCGACCAGACGCTGTCCCTGACGATCGACGGGGTCACCACCGACATCACCATCGCCGCCGGTTCCAGCCTGCGAGACGTGGCCGACGCGATCAACGCCTCCGGGGCGGACGCCGTGGCCGGGATCTTCTACGACGGGGCCAGCTACCGCCTGCAGGTCACCGGCACGCAGACCGGCGCGAGCCAGGCCATCACGTTCGCCGACACCGGCCTCGGCCTCGGCCTCGACGACCCGGCCAACACCGTCACGGCGGCCCAGGACGCCCAGCTTACCGTGGACGGCTTCACCGTCACGAGCGCCACGAACACCCTGGCGGACGACCTGCCCGGCACGACGGTCACGCTTGCGTCCACGGGCACCACGACCTTGACCATCGAAAGCGACAGCGCCGCCGTCGAAGCAAAGGTCCAGGCGTTCGTGGACGCCTACAACGAGGTGTTCGGCATCATCAACGCCCAGGTGGGCGAGGGCAAGGGCGAGAACACCCTCAACGGCGACTCGACCGTCCGCACCATCGAGCTCGGTTTGCAGTCCCTGGTCACGCGCCCCATCGGATCGCTGACGGACGCCAACGGCAACGCCCTCGTCCTCGCGGACCTGGGGATCGAGACGAACCGCGACGGGACGCTGACCTTCGACACCTCCGCCCTGGCGAAAAAACTCGGCGACGACTTCCTCGGCACGGCCCGTTACTTCGCCGGCGACGACACGGCCGGCACGGTCGGCATGGGCGACCTCGTCGCCGACCTGGTGGATGGCTACCTGGACCCGACGGACGGCCTCCTCAAGGCGCGCAAGGACGGGATCCAGGCCCGGATCGACGACAACGACGACCGCATCGCCGCCCTCGAAGACTACCTGGCCACCTACGAGGAGAGCCTCAACGCCCAGTTTACGGCCCTCGAGCAGGCGATGGCGACGCTCAAGAGCCAGCAGGCGTACCTCGGGCAGTTCCTCGCCCGCCAGGGGTGAACGGCCCGGCCCCTTCAGGGGCACGCCTCGTCCCGGCCGGTGACGACCCGCGGCGCAATCCGGGGTGACGGCCCGGCTCGGCCGCCTCGATCCGTCGGGGCGATGGCGGCCCCCTGGGCGCAGCCGCCGACGATCGAGGCGGCTTGCGGGATCACCGTCCCATCCCGGGCCACCCCGCCCCGATCGGGCCCGGCCAGCCGGCGCAAGATGGGCGGCCCCGGCCTGCCGAACGCTTGGCACGGTTCTCGCTTTCTCACCCGCACATGCCCACCCCATCGGCTGCCCAGCGCTACCGGACGGTCCAGCTCGAGTCGGCGACGCCCCAGGAGATCCTGCTCGCCCTGTACGACGGTTGTATTCGTTTCTGCAAGGCGGCCCAGATCCAGATCGAAGACGGGGACGTTGCCGGCAAGGGTGCGTCGATCGGCAAGGCGGTGGCGATCCTCGGCGAGCTTCGCAGCACGCTGGACCACGAAAAGGCCCCGGAGCTGTGCGAGCGCCTCGAACAGCTCTACGTCTTCTTCCAGGAGCAACTGAGCCTCGCCAACATCGAGCTCGACCCTTCACGTATCGACCCGGTGATCGCGCTGATGACCGACCTGCGAACGGCGTGGGCCGAGGCCATCCGGCGCATGGAGGCGGAGCAGGCGGCATGAGTGTGCACGAGGCCATCGCGATCCTCACGACGCTGGCCGAGGCCACCCACCGGCTGGCCGAGCGCCTGTGCGCCGGCGAGGCGTCCGTACGTGATCTCGAGGTTTTCCTCGCGAAGCGACGCGCCACCATCGACCGGCTCCCGGAGACGACCTCCGATCCGCAGGCATCCGAGCGCCTCGAACGAGCGGTCTTCGAACTCCTCGCAGCCGACCGCCGTATCGCCCGCTGGTGTGCCCGCCGGCGTCTGGCGTTGCGCAAGGCGCTGTCGGGCGCTCCGCAACGGTCCCCACAACGTATCGTATCGGACGAAGCATGAGACACCTTCTCGAACACCCCGCCCCCGAACTCGTCCCCCTGGCCCCGCTGGACGTGCGCGCGCTGCTGGCAGCCAACGACTCGACCGCCGGCTTCGATGCGATGACCGGCCGCACCTTGGATCTCAATGATTTGGTCGGCCGCGTCACGGGCGCATGGGTCGCCCACGCGACCCATACGACGGCACGCTGCCACGTCGTGCTCGCCCTCGACGCCCACCTGCCCCCGGCGCGCGGCGACGCTGCCAGTCTCGCCTTCGTGCTCGCCGGGTTCTTGTCGCTGCTGGCGCAGGACGCCGACGAAGATGCCGTCGTGCTACGCGTCTCGACACAAGCACGCGGCGGCCGGGCCGAGGTGGTCGTCCGCGGGCCGGGCATGCCCCGTCTTTCCGTGCTACGCGCCGTCCTCGGTGGCGCGACGGCCACCGATCCCCTCGCCCACCACTGCGCCAGACTCGTCCGGTCCAGCGGCGGCTCGCTGGATCTCGTCTCGACCTCGGCCGGCATCGGCGTCCGCCTTTCGTTGCCGGTCCTACCCACGGGGTGCTCCGCCCACGCCCGTGAACATCGTCGCATCTCCTCCACCCACCTGTGCCCCGCCGCGTGAAGCCACCCATGGACCACCTCGACGATTCCAAAACCGCCCCCGCCCCCCCTGCCCCT
>JALSIN010000468.1 GCA_026989935.1 Polyangiaceae bacterium
TCCCAGCGGCCGTGCTCCGCCGTGGGGGAGCCCGCCGGTACGGCCCAGTAGGCCTCGAAGCCCCGGAAGTGGTCGATGCGGACCAGGTCGGCCAGCTCGAGCGCCTGGCGAATGCGCCGCAACCACCAGTCGAAGCCGCTCTGCTCGAGGGCGTCCCAGTCGTAGAGCGGGTTGCCCCAGAGCTGGCCGGTGGGGCTGAAGTAGTCGGGCGGCACCCCGGCCACGACGACGGGGTTGAGATCCTCGTCGAGCTGGAAGAGTTCGGGGTGCGCCCAGACGTCGGCCGAGTCGCGGGCTACGAAGATGGGCATGTCGCCGACGATGCCGAGGCCCAAATCGTGGGCGGCGTCCGCAAGCGCGCGCCACTCGGAAAAGAAGATCCACTGGGTCCAGCGCTGAAAGGCGGCTTCTTCGGCCAGGCGCTCGCGCGCCGCGGCCAGCGCGCCGGGCTCCCGGCGCTTCAAGGGCTCGGGCCAGGACCACCAGGGGGCGCCGCCGCGCTCGCCCTTGAGCGCCATGAACAGGGCGTAGTCCTCGAGCCAGTCGGCGTGCTCCCGCTCGAAGACCGCGAGCGCATGCATGTCCTCGCGCGCCCCGCGGGCGCGGAACCCGGCGTAGGCGCGGCGCAGCAAAGGCCAGATCCAGCGGTAGACGAGGCCGTAGTCCACCCAGCCGGACGGCGCCTCGGGGGGTTCGGCGGCCTCGAGCCAGCCCCGCGCGACGAGCCGTCGCGGGTCGATCAGGTAGGGGTTGCCGGCGAAGGCCGAGAACGCCTGGTAGGGCGAGTCGCCGAATCCGGTCGGCCCCAGGGGCAGCACCTGCCACCAGCGGGCGCCGGTAGCCGCGAGCCAGTCCAGGTAGGAGCGGGCCTCGTCGCCAAGGTTGCCGATGGGGTAGGGTCCGGGGACCGAGGTGGGGTGCAGCAGAATGCCGAAGCTGCGCGGGAGCTCCATGCCTCATGGTAACGCTTCCGCGCCGGCTAGCGCAGCGTCGCCCAGGCCGGCACCCAAAGGAACCAGGTCCGGTAAGGCGTGAGGTCGAGCGCGCGGCCGGAGGCGTCCTCGATGACGAGCCCGCCCTGGATCCTCCAGGTGACGGGCACCCGCCTGCCGTCGAGGTAGAGTGCGCCGTGCCCCTTGGAAAGGTCGAGCGCGAGGCGGCCCACGTCGTCGATCACGCGCGCGTCGACGCGCAGCACGGCCACCGCCGTGACCCGGAAGGGCGCGCTGCCGCGTACGATCCGGCCGTTGCGGTACCAGACGTACCCCTGGCCGTCGTAGCGAAACGCGCTCGCGTAGTCGGGGGCGTAGCGCACCTCGACCCGCTCCCCGTCCGGGGCGTCTTCAGGGGGCCGGTAAGCCTCGCCGCTGAGCGTGCGCTTGCGCTCGAGGCGCAGGCGGGCGAGCTGCCGGCGCACCTGCCCGCCCTCCACGTAGGTGTTGTGGGGCGGGCGCCGCTGGGGGTCGCGGCGAAACAGCGGATCGTAGAGGCCGTCGAAGGTGATCATCTTTTCGCGCTCGATCATCGCCAGCGCCTCGGGGCTACCGCCCACGTGAAGCAGGACCGCCCCCATCGCCTGGGCAAGCCGCAGAATGTAGGGCCGCGCCGAGCGTACCGGACCCAGCTTGCCCTTCTCGCCGCCCTCGTAGCGGACGAGCAGGCGGGTCACCCCGCCCTCGACGGGGACCTCGTGCACCTGCACCGCCCAATCGAGGCCCCATTGGGGGAAGGCGGCGGCGCTGTTGTCCACGGCGACCAGGAGGGGCCGGAGGCGCTCGAGCCTGTAGGGCTTCGCACCGGGGCCGATGGCGCCGCCCTGCTTGGGGCCCGCTTGCGGGCTCGTCGCGGGAACGGGGGCCGGCGCGGGCTCGCCGCCCGCCAGCGGCAGGGCAGGAGTCGGGGGTGCAGGCGCGAAGGCGGGGGGGGCAGGGGCCGGGGGCGGAGGCGCGGCACCGCCGGGCACCGCCGCCGGAGCGGGAGGCGCCCCCACGGGGGCGACGGGCGACGCCACAGGCGCGGGGGCGGGGCCCGCAGGCGGAACCGGGGCGACGTCGGGGGCCGCGGGGACCTCGCCGGGCACGGCCGCCTCCGGCGTAGCCGCGGGGGCGGGCTCTGCGGGAACGGGCTCGAGACCGGGGGCCGCCGCTTCGGGCGCCGGCGGGGGCGCGGTCTCCGTAGCCTCAGCGGGCGCCGGAGCTTCTTCCGGAGCGATCTCCGGCACCGGTTCAGGAGCGGGCGCGGACTCGGCCGGGGCTTCGCCGAGGGGGGGCGGAGCGACGGCCGGCGCCGGCTCCGCGGCCTCCGCCGGTGGGGG
>JALSIN010000469.1 GCA_026989935.1 Polyangiaceae bacterium
GCAAGGCGAGGCGAAAGCTCCGGTCCGGACCGATGTGCGTCGCCGTCGTGATCGCCCGCTCGAGCCCGTCAAAGATCCGGACCGGGTGCAGGGCACATGCGCCGGGGCGGGGTTCGGCATAGCGGCCGAGGATCCCGGTCCCGGCGCCGATGGAGGCCGCCGGCAGGTTCGCCAGGGCGGTCAGGCTCGAAGCGTCCCGCACGAAGAACACGTAGACGTTGACGAGGGCGAGGACCCCCAGGGCGAGCACGGCGCGTGCCCGGGCGCGGCGGACGGCCGGGTCGAGCGGCGCCCTCGCGCGGGGACGCCGGCGCCGAGGTCGGCCCCGGCGCCCGCGCGGCCGCCGGCGGCCGCCGGCGCGCCGGGGCTTCGGCGGTCGTTTCCGGTTCTTGCGGCGCAGCACCGCGTTCGCACTACCAGTTCGCCCGCCGGCGCCCAACTTTTGCGCGGGGACGGAGCACCGACCCCAAACGAACGTTCAGTCTACGTGGGGACGGTTGTTCGGAAGGTCCGGCCGCGGTCCAGCCGCGCGCGCCGGCACGGTGGACGACCGGGGAGGAAGCGCAAGCGGCGCACGGGCGCCGGCACGAGGCATCACGGCCGGCCGGGGATCCGCCGGGGGCACGGAACCGGTGCAGGCTGCCGGGGGCGGGGGCCGGCGCCCGGGACGGCGCCGGTTTCGGAGGCCGGCTCATGGGAGGGACGGGGGGAGGGACGAGACGCGCAGGGTTCGGTCGAGGACGGTGATGTTCTCCTCGAGGGGTCGGGAAAGGTCCAGATCGAGACGCACCGTGTCGGGGAGGTCGTCGGGCGCCTCGACGGCCGCGTCGAGGGCGTCGAGGATCTCGGCGCGCCCGTCGCTCTCCGAGGGGCCCCGGGCGCGACGGGCGAGGCGCGCCAGCCGCTCGGCGCGGTCCAAGCGCCCGACGACGACCACCACCCGCACCCCGTGCCGCGCGGCCAACCGCAGGATCCGGGCCCGGTGGGTCCGAGCGCCGAACGTACCGTCGAGGACGACCGGGCGCCCCGATGCGAGAACCCGGTCGGCACGCCGAAGCACCTCGTCGTAGACGGCATCCGTCACCATGGGGTCGTAGGCGCCGGTGTGCGGATCGGCGGCCAGGGATTGGGTCGGCGATACGCCCAACATGAACTTGCGTGTCGCGTCGGTCCCGACGAGCGGCGCCGCGTAGCGGTCCGCGACGGCCCGCGCCAGGGTGCTCTTGCCGACCCCGATCCCGCCGGTGATCGCCAGCACGAACGGTTCCACCAGGGGCGGGCGGCCCGCGGCCTCGGCCAGGCGGGCGTAGCGACGCGCCCGGCGCCCCGCCGCTTCCCGCCGCGCCGCCGTCACGCCGGGTGCGTCCCGGACGAACGTCTCGATCTTCGCCCGCACGTGCGCGCGGTAGCTCTCGAAGAAGTCCACCACCTGGTAGAGCCCGAAGTCGTGCAGTCCCTCGGCCACCCGGGCCACCAGGCGCTCGGCCAGGTCCGACCGGCCGTGATAGGCCAGGTCCATGGACAGGAAGGCGAGATCCGCCGCCACGTCCCCGCAGCGCAACCGCTCGTTGAACTCCACGCAGTCGATGATCCGCACGGTCCCCGCGTCGTCCACGTAGACGTGCTCGAGCCGCAGGTCCCCGTGCCCGTCGATCGCGCGGCCGCACCATGCCCGGCGGCGCAGGACGGGCTCGAGGTGTGCAAGGCGCCCGTACTGGAAGCGCCGCAGCGCCTCGGCCTCGCGCGGGCCGAGGATCTGCACCAGGGCCGAGCGGGTCTGCTCGAAGTTCTCGTCCACGTTGCGGCGCACGAAGCGGGGATCGCCGTAAACGGGCGTCTTGCGCGCCGTGGCGAAGAACGCGACGAGGCGGGTCGCGATCGTCTCCAGGGCGTTCGCGTCGAGCCGTCCCTCGCGAAGTCGTATGTCGGCGCGGTGCGCGTCGGGCAACCGGCGCATGTGGACGGCCACGTCCACGACGTCGCCGACTGAATCCGGCGCGGCCCGCCGCACGACGCCCCGTGCGTCCCGCACGATGGGGACCACCCCCAGGTAGACGTCGGGCGAAAGTCGCCGCCCGAGGCGCACCTCGGCCTCGCAGGCGCGGCGCCGCGCGTCGAGGGTCCGAAAATCCAGGAAGCCGAAGTCCACCGGCTTCTTGACCTTGAAGACCTCGCCCGGCGAGAGGAACACGTGCGAGATGTGCGTCTCCACGTGCTCGTGGGCCTCGGGGAAGGCGGCGGCAAGCGGCGGGACCGGGTCGTCCATGCACCGAACAAGGTGACCACGATCCCCCCCGGGGGGCGCGCATCCCTTTCGCCCCGGCTCGCTCCCGCCCCCGGCGAGGTCCCCGCAGCCCGGATCGGCCCGCGCGCCTGCTAGGATCGCCCCCGCGTGGCGCGCCGTCCCCTCGCACGACCGGCTCTCGCCTTCGCGGCGGCCATGGCCTGCGGCGGCCCGGCCCCGGGCGCACCGCGGGCCGAACCGCAGGCCGCCGCTCCGCCGGGCGACCCCGCCCCGCCGTCGCCGGCCGGCCGGATCGAGCGGTGCGTCGCGGCCGCCCCGACGGCGATCCCCGCCACCGTCGCCCGCGCGACCTGCGGCGGAGCGGTCCGGGCCGGCGTGCCGGGGTTCGCCCTCGCCTGGGCCGAAGGAGACCAGGTCGCGACCGTGGCCCACGGCGTTCGTTGCGCCGGGGGGACGGATCCGGTCACCGCCACGACACGTTTTCGGATCGGGTCGATCACGAAGACGCTCGTGGCCGTGGCCGCCGCCGCCGCCGAAGCGGAAGGGCGCGTGGACCTCGATCGCGACGTGCGGGCCTCCCTGCCGTCGCTTCGGATCGATCCGCCGGATCCGGCGCTGCCGCTTCGCAGCCTGCTCGACCACACCTCTGGGATCGTCGAGCGCCCGCCCGCCGCGGCGGACGGCGACCGCTCCATCGTGGCGCTCGGCCCTTTTCGGCGCATCATGGACGCTGTTCCGTCCTATTCGAACACCGGTTTCGCGCTCGGCGCCCGCGGGCTGGCCGCCGCGCTGGGCGGGCTCACCACGGACGCGTTGCTCGCCTGGGGGCCGCTCGCCGCGCTGGGCGGAAGGCTCGTGGTCGCCAACGGACGCCCGGTCCCGGACGCCGCCTGCGGGCACCTGCTGCGGCCCGGCGAGCCCCCCGCCGCCATGACCCTGCAAGAGGACTACCGGCACCTGGCCCACGGCGCGGCGTGGGCCGCACCCGCCGGCGCCGCCGCGGTCGCGCCCGCCGACCTCGCGCGGTTCTTCGCGACGCTGCCCCGCGCGCGGCTGCGCGCCCTTTCCGCCCGCCGGCACCCGGACCCGGCGGGCGGGCCGGCCTGGATCCTCGGAGCGCGACTTGCGCAGAACCCCGAGGGCGCACCCAGGATCGTGATGACCGGCCAGACCGGGACGTTCTGGGCCCTGCTCGTCGTCGATCCGGGGGGCGGCCGCGCGGTCGTGCTGGCGGCGAACGCGGGCGTACCCCTGCTGGCGGCCCGCAAGGCGGTGCTCGACGCCCTGTAGGCGCCGCAGCGAGCCGGTTGCCACCGGCGGCCGGACCGGGCCACACTCCGCGGCATCGTGACCACTCGATCGAATCGACTTCGCCTCGTCCTCGTCTCGACCCTGGCCGTGACCGCGTGCAAGGAACCAACCCCGGCCCCGAAGTCGCCCGCGCCCGACGAGGGCGCCGCGGCCGAGGCTGGCCTGCCCGACCACGACCCGAAGCTCGCCCGCAAGCTCGTGCGCGAGCAGGGGGCCCTGTTGCTCGACGTGCGCACCCCCGAGGAGTTCGCCGAGGGGCACGTCGAAGGCGCGCGGAACATCCCCGTGGACGAGGTGGCGTCCCGCATCGACGAGATCGAAACGCTCGCCGGCGGCGACCGCACCCGCCCCATCGTGGTGTACTGCCGGTCCGGCCGGCGCGCCGCGAAGGCCAAGGCCACCCTCCTCGAGCACGGCTTTACGAAGGTCTCGAACCTCGGCGGCCTCGCCGACTGGTGTGAAGACTGCTGAGCGATGCAGCCGTCTCCCACGGCCGGCACGGTGACCGTCCACTGCCCCGAATGCGGGGCGCCGGTGCGCATGCGCGCGGGCATCATGACCGCCGTGTGTGAGTACTGTGACAGCACCCTGGTCCGCACCGACGCGAACATCGACCTCATCGGCAAGGTCTCGCACCTGTTGGACACGGGCAGCCCGATCCTTCTGGGCAACCACGGCCGCTTCGGCGGAACCCCGTTCGACGTCATCGGCCGCCTGCAGGTCCGGTACGAGCGCGGCACCTGGAACGAGTGGTACCTGGCCTTCGCCGACGGCACGAACGGCTGGCTGTCCGACGCGCAGGGGCGCTTCGCCATCATGCGGCGGGCCGAGCCCGGTGGAACCCTTCCCGGCTGGGACGCCCTCGTCCTGGGGGAGACGGTCCGCCTCGGCGGAAGGCCCTTCCTCGTGGTGGACCGCCGCGCGGCGGCCTACCAGGGCGCCGAGGGCGAATTGCCGTTCGTGGCGCAGCCGGGGGTCGTCTTCCACGCCGCCGATCTGGCGAACGACCGGGGCCAGGCCGCCACGCTCGACTTCGGCACGGATCCGGCCGCGGGGGCCCCGGACCTCTACCTGGGCACGTTCGTGCGCCTGGCCGCCATCGAACTTGCCCCGCTTCGTCGCTTCGAGGGATGGCCCCGTGCCGGATAGCCCGCCCCCAAAACCCTACCGGGCCGACGCCGCGCCCATCGCCCTCGACTGCCCGAATTGCGGCGGCCCCCTGTCCCTGCACACGTTCACCACGGTCCACCACGTGGTGTGCGCCTACTGCGGCTCCCAGCTCGCCCCGGACGATCACGGCGGCCTGGCCCTGGTGCGGCGGATGCAGCGCAAGCGGTTCGACGCCGTCTTGCCCCTCTACGCGCGAGGCACGCTCGACGGCGTCCCGTACGAGATCGTCGGCATCGTGCGGCGATCGTGCGACGTCGAGGGGGCAACCTATTACTGGCAGGAGTTCCTGCTGTTCAATCCCTACGAGGGCTTTCGCTGGCTCATCCACTCCGAGTCGGATGGAAGCTGGTCCCTGGGCGAACCCCTCGACGGCGCGGTCACTCCCACTGGCATCTCCTGGGAGGACAGCCGCACGGTGACCTACGCCGGGACGCGGTACAAGCACTTCCAGAGCGTCGTCGCCAGGACGGTCTACGTGGAAGGGGAGTTCCCGTGGCAGGTGCGGGTGGGCGACGAGGCGACCATGCACGACTTTGTCGCCCCGCCGTTCGGCCTGTCCATCGAGGAGACGGTCCTCGACGGGGGCTACGACCTGGCGTTTACCCGCACGCGCTACCTGGATCCCGACTACGTGTGGTTCGCCTTCGAGCGCGAGGGGATGCCGCCGCTCGTAAGCGGCGTCCCGCCGCTGATGCCGAACCCCGACGCCGCCACGGCCCGTTGGACCACGCGTGCCGCCGCCCTCTTCCTCGTCCTGTGGGCCGCGGCCGCCGCCTGGTACGTCCAGGGACGCGACACGCGCACGATCCTTCGACGCGTGCAGACGAAGCTGGATCGCGTCGCCGGTCGGGACAAGGACGCCACGGGCAAGGCCGTGGTGTTCGAGCCGATCCGCGAGACCATCGACCTTTCGTCCTACGATCGCCCGATTCCCCTGGCGTTTCGCTTCACGGCCCGGACCCTGTCCAACTCGTGGGCCTTCGCCGAGGTCCTCTTGGTGGACGAGGCCGCCTCCGAGGCCATCGGCTTCTCGGTCGAGGTGGACGAGTGGCACGGCTATACGGACGGTGAGTCCTGGAAGGAGGGCACGCAGGAGAGGACCGTGGTCCTCCCCGCGGTGGAGCCGAAGCGCTACACGCTTCAGATCATGCCGCAGGGCCAGCGGCGACGGGACGGGAGCTCCCAGATCACCCAAGTCTCCTACGCGCTGGTCGCCGATCCGATCCTCCACCGATACCTCTGGACCCCGTTACCGCTCATCCTCCTGCCGACCCTTTGGGCGTTTTATCGCAAGCAGCGCTTCGAGATCGTACGCTGGCGGGAGAGCGACCACCCCATCGCCTCGTAGGAGTCGTGCCATGCTCGTCCGCGTGCTCCAGATCATCCTGTCCGTCGGTTCCATCGGGTTGCTGGTGGCCGACGCGCCCAAGGGCCGTCTGCTCGTCTCCACCCCCGAGCGTGGGCGGGTCAAGGCGGAAGAACCGAACCAAAGAATGACCGCCCGCGGCCGCGGCCCCACGTTCCTGTGGCTCGGCGGCGGCTACCACGGAGGTAAATGATGCACTCGTCCATGTATCTCGCCGCAACGAACGCCCCCCTCGCGGGCCTCGATCTCATCACGGAGCAGGGGATCCGCAACGTCCTGGCCGCCCTGCTCTACTCCCTGCTCGGCGTGGTGCTGTTCGGCGTCGTCTGGATCCTCCTTACGCGGCTTACCCCGTTTTCGATCCGCAAGGAGATCGAAGAGGATCAGAACACGGCGCTGGGCGTGATCCTAGGAGCGGTGATCCTCGGAGTGGCGCTCATCATCAGCGCCGCCATCCGGGGATGAGCCGCCGCGGGCCCATGCGCGACACCTTCCTGCTCGCGTGCGTCTTCGTCATCGCGACCTGCGGGCTGGTCTACGAGCTGCTGTCGGCGACGCTGGCCTCGTACCTGCTGGGTGATTCGGTCACCCAGTTCAGCCTCGTCATCGGCGTGTACCTGTCGGCCATGGGGCTGGGCTCCTACCTCAGCAAGGCGATCGACGACCGGATCTACGACCGCTTCATCGACGCGCAGCTCGTGGTGGCGGTGGCCGGCGGCTTCGCGGCGCCGATCCTGTTCTTCTCGTTCGCCTACCTCGACGCCGTCCGCCCGATCCTGTTCGGACTGCTCATCGTCCTCGGGACGATGGTGGGGCTCGAGATCCCCCTCGTCCTGCGGATCCTGCGCGAGCGTTCCAGCCTGCGCGAAGTGGTGGCGCGCGTGCTCGCCCTCGACTACGTGGGCGCCTTGGCCGCCAGCGTGGCGTTTCCGCTGTTGCTGTTGCCCTACCTGGGCCTTACGCGCACGAGCCTTCTGTTCGGGGCCTTCAACGCGGCGGTCGCCCTGTATTGCACGGTGGCCTTCGAGCGCCAGATCCGGCGTCCCCGCGTCCGGCGGACCACGGCGGCCGCGGTCCTCGCCGTGCTCGTGCTGGGCGTCGTCGCGGGCCGATCCATGGACGCCGAGGGCGAGCAGGCCCTCTACCAGGCGCCGGTCATCTTCACGCGCAAGACCCCCTACCAGCGCATCACGCTGACCCGCACGCGCGACGACCTGCGCCTCTACCTCAACGGCAACCTCCAGTTCTCCAGCCTCG
>JALSIN010000470.1 GCA_026989935.1 Polyangiaceae bacterium
GCTCTGGACGCGCCCGATGGGCTTTTTGACCTTCTTCTTGATGAACAGCATCTTCCTGCGCAACCACCTGTTCTGGGAGGGGACGGAACTGGTCTACCGCGTGTTCCTGGCCTACCTGGTGCTGTCACGCTGCGGTCACGCCTACAGCGTGGACAACTGGCTGCGCTGCCGGAAGCTGCGCAAAAAGGGCCTTTTGTCCGAGCGCGGCGGGCCCGGGAACGGGGCCGGCCTCGCCCCGTGCCCCGAGCACCCGAAGGGTCTGGCCCCGATCTATCGCCTCGTCCCGGTCTGGCCGCGGCGCCTGATGATGCTGCAACTGGCGGTCATCTACACCACGACGGGCATGCTCAAGAACGGCAGCGTGTGGGCCAAGGGCGACGCCTTTTACTACGCGCTGAACCTGGACCACTTCTATCGCTTCTACCCCCAACCCATGTCCCATTACTTCGGGACGAATCTTTTTCGTCTCATGACGTGGGTGACCCACTGGTGGGAAGCGTTCTTCTTCCTGGTGATCGTGGGGCTGGTGATCCGGTTCCAGATCTACGAGCGGATCCCTCCCCTTGCCGGCTGGCGAAAATGGGCCTTTCGGGCCGTGGCCGTCGGCCTCGTGCTCACGAGCGGGATGATCCTGCACGTGGTGTGGCCCGTGCACTTTACCCCCTTCCCCCAGCCGTACCTCCTGCCGGCGTGGTTCGGGTTGTGGGCGGCCCTTTGGGGCTTTTGGTGGTGGCTCGGGCACCGGCCGCCGGTGGTGCGCCGGATCTTCAAGTGGCCGCTTCCGCGGGCGTACGTCCTCGACCGCGAGTGGTTCGCGCGCTGGTTCCTCGGCCGGCGTCTGTGGCTGGGGCTCGCCGTCGTCTTCCAGCTCCACCTGGTCGTGCTGATGAACATCGGGCTGTTCCAGCACGCGATGCTGGCGGCGAACATCACCTACCTTACGGGGTACGAGACGGCGCTGTTGATGCGGGCCCTCGGCCGCCGGTTCGCGCGCCTGTTGCCCATGCTGCCGCAGGACGTGCGCCGGGGCGAGCCCCCCACGCCCGCAGAAGACCCCACCCTGCCGGGCCACCACCGCGACGCCGCAAAGATGCCCGAATGGGCGCTGTACGCCGTGGTGGCGTACCTGGTGGCCGCGGTGGCCGGCCGCGCCCTCGGGTGGGTCAGCGTCGGGTGGGTGACGATCCTGGCGGTGCCGGCGGTGTTCCTGCTCGTCGTCGCGTGGCTTTCGGCGCGGGCGTGCCGCGGGCAGGTGTTGCCGCTCGTGGACGAGCGCAGCGGCCTGCCCCGCCTGCCCTGGGCCTACGGTCCCGTGGGCCGCACGATCGTCGGCACCTTGCTCGTGTGGCACATGGCCGCCGTGGCCATCTGGCTGCTGCCGGACAAGGACGCCCTCCACGCCTTCCGCGGCCCGGCCCGGGCGGTCGTGTCGAAGTGGCTGACCGTCACGCAGACGGACCAGGGCTGGGGCATGTTCGCCCCGAACCCCCCACGCGCCAACATCTTCATGAAGGTCCTGGTCACCGACCGGGACGGCCACGTGTGGGACCTTCGCACGGACGTCTACGCTCCGGAGCGCAAGCCGATCCCGTGGATCTGGAACGACCGCGCGCGCAAGATGAACCGCCGGATCATCGGCGGCGAGTCGGGCGGAGGATCCTGGTATCGCAAATGGTACGCGCGCTGGGTGTGCCGCGACTGGGAGCTGTCCCACGACGGCGTGCCGCCCGAGAAGGTCGAGCTGGTCAAGGTCTGGTACACGATCCCCACCCCGGAGCAGGTACGCGACCTCGGCTGGTACGTGCCCGAGGACCTCTACGAGCGCACGCACCTGGAGCAGGTCGTCTACACCGAGGAATGCGCCAAGGGGATCCTGGCCCAGACGCCGCCGTGGGTCCGAACGCGGCACGGCCTGCCGCCCGAAGGCCCAAACCCCTTCAAGCCGTGGATCAAGCGCAAGAAGCGAGCCTGGGAGGCGGCCAAGAAGCGCCGCGCGAAGAAGAACGCCGGCGGCGAGGCCCCCAAGGCCCAACTTCGGTCGGTCCGGAGCAAGAAGACCCCCTAGCCGGGCCGACCGAGCCGACCCGCCGGCCGGCACTCGTCGCTGTATCCATGGATAGACCTTCCGGGAACAGCGACGCACACGGGCGCCGGTACAGACCCCACGGCGGTCCGGTGAACCACCCCGGGTCTCCCGGAGGGGCCTTCGGCGCGGAAAACTACGGTCCGGGAAAGCTGCCCGGAGGTGGCAACCCGCCGGGGGGATACACCCGAAACGCCGGGTCCTCGCAAGTCTCGCCCCGACGCCAGAGCCAAAGACGTGGACGCGCCCCGCCATACTCCGACAGCTTGTCCTCACTTCGGCTCTCCTCCAGGCGATACCATCCGGGCGCCTCCACCTCCAACTTCCCCCGCACCCAGGTGTCCTTCGCCTTCTCGCAATACTCCCCTCCAATCTGGTCCGGATACCACGCCTCCCATTTCGGTTCGTCCAACACCTGCATGAGGGGGCGTCCCACCGACGCGTACTCGGGTCCATCCTCGTCCACTCGATCCTCCCTCGCGTAGCCGTACACGCCCCGGTCGAGCCATACCAATGCGCTGTGCACCCGCAGCGTCGTCACCGCCCCGCTCCCCTCGGCGGATGAGTACTCGGGCCGATGCCTTTTGCCCTCCGTCCCCCGGCCCTGCCCCGCGGTGCAGCTCTCCAACCACGGCACGCCCCCTTCCAGTTCGGACAACTCGTACCGCTCGTCCGTGTCCATGATCTGCGGATAGGTCCACGCCGACCCCCACAGATATGCCTCCTCCAGCTCCGCGAAGCTCTCGTAGCCCAACTCGTCCGCCATGCGTTCAAGCTCCTCGTCTCGGCTGTCCCCCGGCTCCCCCAGCGCCCCGTACAACCGGAGCGCCGTCTCGGCCCCGTGCTCGTCGAACAGCCACGCGGCAAAATGCGCCGCCTGCGCGTAAGCGTAGCCCGACACGGAGCTCCAACGAAGTCTTTCCTCCAGGTCCGGGAGATTCTCCGACGCAGGGTCGTCACGCCAACTGAGCATCCGGTAGTAGAGTCCGGCCTTTCCCGAGAGCAGTTCCGCGAACCCTTCCACAATGTACGACGGCCCCGCAAACCACCACAGATGCAAGCTCCGATGCACCGCGTGGTGCGCCAACTCGTGGGTCAACGCCCCCGCCGAGGTGACCGCACCTTCGGCGTTTCCACAACCATAGACCCACCTATCCCTGCCGCACCACCCCGGGCGCGGATCACGTTCCTCGTCGCCTGCGTTGTGCTCGTCGTACAGGACGACGATCCCATCCAGGGTCTCCAACTCCAGCAGGTCCAGCAACGCCCGCCAGTGCCGCCGTGCCCGCTCCACCGTCCCCCGGCACACGTGGGCCCCCGCCGACTCGTACACCCGCAGCCCCCAAAACTCCCCCAACAACGTCGCCCCTTCCGGTGGCGCCATCAGCGGGATCTCCGGCGCCTGCTCCGCCGAGCAGCCGCCCAGCCCCGTCAGGACGCCGAGCGCCAGGCACCCGGCCGCAAGGCCCCGCCTCCCCAGCCGCGCCGTCGTCCGACGACCGCCACGACCCGCCACGGCTACGCCCCCCCTTCCAGCGCCAGCACCTCCGACTGCAACGAAAGCTGCCGGCCCGCCCGAGACAGCACCAGGTGCTCCACCCGAAGACCGCCGTCCACGACGTGCACCACCATGGGACCGTCCAGCGGCACGTTGAACGTCACCGGCACTGCCACCGCCCCCGGACCGACCCCCAACACCAACACCCCCGAAAACCGCGCCCGAGCCGCCGCGGCATCGAGCACCTGGTACCCTTCCACCGGGCCCACCCCCACCAGCGGGCGCGCCAGCCAGCCCTCGAGGCCCTCGACCCGAATCCACGGCCCGAGCTGCACCGGCCCCGGAACCCGAAACGACAACGCACGCAGCGTCGTCCGGCACGACGCCGACTCCTCGCCGCCGCACACCCGGTGCCAGCGCCCGCCCGTAAACCACACCGAGCGCGGGCCCTGCGGAGCCCCCGGCCCCGTCAGGCTGCCCGACCCGGGACCCGCCCCGACGCTGCCTTCGTCCCCCTGGTTCGCGCCCTCCGGCGGCAGGTTGGCCGGCATCTCGCACGTCTCCGCAGCGTCCACCTCCTCATCCTCCACCACGCATCGCACCCGCAGCACCGCGTCGTACAGACAACCCACGTCCTCGGCGCTTAGATTCGTCCCTTGGCATTCCATGTGGGGCAACGGAATCCCCGTGAACACCTCGTCCCGGTCCCACAGGTTCAGGTTCGGGGCTTCTCCGTTCGAGACCGCGGACGTTACACGTTCATCGTAATGTTGCAAAATCTCGTCGGCCCACTGTTCCAGCGACTTCTTGACGTTCTCCTTGCACGTGGCGGCCAGGTCGCCGACCTTGGGACACGCACCATTGGAAGGATCTTCCGACGCTGCTCGATCGAGGACCCGCTGCAGCGCACGGTTGCAGGCCGCTCGGCCACAGTCGTAGGCGCAGGCAGTCCCCAACTTCACCGCCGAAACCCCCGAAGTACAGCAAGCCCGCACCACGTGCGGTGCATCTTCGTCCTCGTTGTTTCCACCACTTCCCCCCACCTCGTCGTCCAGGTAGAACGGCACGGCCTCGGGTTCCTTGGGTGAGGCCGCCGCCTCCTGAGAGGTATAGGCGTTCTGCGTGAACAGGATCACTCCCTCGGCACGCCCCTGGCAGCGCACGACCTGACCGGGGGCATCCAACGGCTCGGACGGGCTGGCGCACATGCCCGGTTGCGGGGGCGGTTCATCACACGGCCCCCCGCTTCCTCCGGTGGCCCCCACCGCACCGGTCGTGCCCTCCGTCTCCGGGCACGTCGCCGGGCCTTCCGGCGGCTCGCCGCACCCGGACATCGACCACAGCCCCCCCGCTAGCCACGCCACCACCCTAGCCAAGATGCGTGCGTGCGTGCGTGCGTGCATGCCAACTTCGTGCCAGCGCCTGCCTGTGTGGAATCGTTCCCTTCGAACATCGTGCGTCTCCTCGCGTCCATGGTGGTAGTCGATCGACGCCGCGCCGCGGATCCATCCGCCCGCAACGACATCTCCGAGATACCCGCGGCCCACGATCCGCACAAGGCCCCATCGCCTTCCTCCCACGCATCATCCGAATCTCGTCCCCCGCCCTTCCCCCTGGACCGCCCCGGGTTTTCCAGAGGGTCTTCCAGCAGGGAGAATGGAGCCATGCGAAGAAACGTCCGATTGAGTTGCCCCGGGAATCTCGGAACGCTCCTTGGCGGCGGGGGCGGGGTTCGGGCGCGTGGCGGGAAACGGCGCGGTCGGACGGGCGTTCACGCGAGCGGGGCCGGGGCCGGGGCCGGGGCCGTCTCGCCGGGCTCGTCCTGCGCGACCAGTTCCGAGGCCACCAGCCTGGCGTAGACCCCGCCGGCCGTCAGGAGCTGGGCGTGCGTACCCCGTTCGACGATCCGCCCGCGGTCGAACACGCAGATGAGGTCGGCCTTCTGCACGGTGCTGAGGCGGTGGGCGATGACCAGCACGGTCCGCCCGGCGAAGACCCGCTCCATGGCGCGCTGCACCCTGGCCTCCGTCAGGCTGTCCACGCTGGCGGTCGCCTCGTCGAGGATCACCAGGTCCGGCGACCGAACGAGCACGCGGGCGAAGGCGATGAGCTGCTTCTCCCCGGCGGACAGCCGCTCGCCGCGCTCGCCGACCGGCGCGTCGAGGCCGCCGCGGCGCGCCACGAGGTCGCTGGCGCCGACGGCTTCGAGCGCCCGTTCGATCCGCCGGCGCATCGTATCGTCCACCGGACCGAGCGCCACGTTGAACGCAAACGACTCGTCGAACAGGAACACGTCCTGCGGCACCATCGCCACGCGCCGGCGAAGCAGCGCGGGCGGCACGTCCCGCACCTGCACCGGGCCGCGTTCGGTGCAAAGCGAAAGCGACCCTTCGTAGCCGTCGTACAGACGCACGAGCAGCCGCGCGAGGGTGCTCTTGCCCGAGCCGGTGCGCCCGACCACGGCGACCACCTGCCCCGGCTCGATGGCGAGATCGACCCCGCACAGCACGGGCTCGTCCCCGTAGGAAAACCGCAGCCCCTCGGCCCGCACCCCGCCGCGAAACCCCGCGAGGGGGTCTTCGGAGGAGGCGGGCACGGCCGCCGGCGCCGCGTCCTCGGCCGGCTCGTCGAGCAGCCCGTAGATCCGCTCGAGGGAGGCCGCGGCCCGCTGGATCGTGGCAAGCTTCCCGGAAAACTCGCGGATCGGTACGAAGATCCGCTGCAGGTAGTCCACGAAGGCGTACAGCAGCCCCACGGAGATCCCCGCCCCGGCGGCCACGTCCGGCGCGGCCGCGAACACGAGGATCGCGATGGCCAGCGCCGCGATCCCGTCCATGACGGCGTACAGGAGGGCATCGTAGACGTTCGCCCGCTGCGTGGCCCGCAGGTAGCGCCGGCCGAGGGTCTCGTAGGCCCCCACGGTGTCGTCTGCGCGATCGAAGACCTTGACGATCTCCGCCCCGGCGAGGCGCTCCGCCAGAAAACCCGTGGCGACCCCCTGGGCCCTTCTCGTCTCGAGTTGGAGCTTGCGCAGGGCGGCCGAGAACACGCGCACGATGACCACGAGCGCGGGCGCCAGCGCAAGGGTGATCGCCGCAAGCCGCGCGTCGAGGGCGAACATGGCCGCCACGATGGACACGATCACGGCCAGGTCCGTGAGGATCGTGAACACGCCGAAGGACAGCGTCTCGCTGAGGGCCTCGACGTCGCTGGTGGTGCGCGAAAGCAGCGTGCCCACGGGGACGCGGTCGAAGTACCGCGCCGGCAACCGCAGCACGTGCTCGAACACGTGGCGGCGCAGGCGCGCCACGGTGGCGTGGCCGGCCCGCTGCAGCGCATAGACCTGCAGCGCCTGCGCCCCGAACTCGACGAACACGATCGCGACGAACCCCAGCACGGTCGCCCCGAGCGCGGCGGCGTCCCCGGACGGCAGGTCCGTGTCGATGGCGTGCTTGGCGACCAGCGGACGAAGGGCCGTCGCGGCCGCCACGACCGGCATGGCCGCGGCGCCCGCCGCGATCCAGCCCCGCGACGGCCGCGCGAAGCGCCAGAACCGCCGAAGCAGCGCCAGCGCGGAGGAGGACGCGCGCCCGGATCCGCTCACGCCGCCTCCCCATTCCCGGTCTGCCGGGCGTGGATCCGTGCGTACAGCCCCCCGGCCGCGAGCAGCGCGTCGTGCCGACCGCGCTCGACCACGCGCCCGCCGTCGAGGACCACGATCTCGTCGGCGTGCTCGAGCACGCGCGTGCGGTGGGAGACGATGAGGG
>JALSIN010000471.1 GCA_026989935.1 Polyangiaceae bacterium
CGGTCGGGCGGAGGTGCAGACCTCGTAGAATGTCGTCCGCCCTGCGGGCCGGCCCCCAAGGCCTCCGCCGCGCGCCACCCACGGGCCTTGGAGGTGGGTCGGACATCGGTATGCGGCGGGGGGCGGGCCTCCGGGTGGACCGAACGCCCGTGGCCGCCGCGGTCTCCGTTTCGGTGCCGGTGCCTGTGCGCGTCGCTGTCCCCGTCCCCGTCCACCGGAGCGCCGGAGGCACCGCCGAACGGGGTCGGGTACGGGAACGCGTACGGGTTCGGCCACGGCCACCGACACGGCCACGGGCGCCCGTCCCGGTCCCGGTGCTGTTGCCGGTGCGCGTTGCTGTCCCCGTCCCTGTAAACCGGAGCGTCGGATGCACCGAACCGCCGCGGTGTCGGTGCCGGTGCCTGTGCGCGTCCCTGTAACGACCAGCGCTGGATGCATCGAGCCGCCGCGGTTTCCGTGCCTGTGCCGGTGCGCGTCGCTGTCCCCGTCCCCGTACACCGGAGCGCCGGAGGCACCGCCGAACGGGGTCGGGTACGGGAACGCAGACAGGTTCGGCCACGGTCACCGACACGGCCACGGGTGCCCGTCCCGGTCCCGGTGCGCGTTGCTGTCCCCGTCCCCGGAAATCGGACCGCTGGAGTTACCGCCGAGACCCGGCCGGCGGGCGGCGCCGGGTGTTGGGGGGCTGCGGAGTTCGGCCCGTGAGGCCCGTCGCGGCTACCCTTCCGGCAGGAGGGTCCAGCGCAGGGTGTAGGCGAGGGGGATCGGGGCGTTCGGGTCGAGGTGGGTGACCGTCAGGCGGTAGGTTCCGGCCGGCAGGCGGCGGTGGATCGGGTTGAAGGCCCGCGCGGTGGCGTCGCCCGCGGCGGCCAGGACCGTGCCGGCCGCGTCCTCCAGGGTCAGGTGCAACGTGCCGGGGGCGGTCGCCTGGCCGTCGGCCGCCAGGGGGCGGACCGCGTCCACCCCGACGTAGCCGGGGGCGTCGAGGATCACCCACACGTGGTCCACGTCGCCGGCACACAGGGTGCGCGACTCGACGGCGCCGTCGTCGGCGAACCCGACCGCCGGGGCCGACGCCGGATCGTCGTCGGGCTCGAAGGGGTCCGGCAGGCACGGGTCGAGGCCGCCGCCGCCCGTCGTGCCGGCGGTCGCCGTGCCCGCGGTCGCCGTGGTCCCCGCGGTCGCGGCGCCCCCGGTGGTGGCCGTGCCCGCCGTGCCGCCCCCGCCGCCGCCGTCGGGGCAGGCGGCGAGCAGCGCGGCGAGGGCCGCGGTCGCACACGGCGGCACGAGGCGGCGGGCGCGAGGCGGCGGTTCGGGATGGGGGGGCATCGGGGATGGCCTCATGGTTGGGTGCAGCAGCAACTGACGACCTCGACGACGATGTCGTCCGCCGGCGGCGGCAGCGGGCCCCAGGGGATCGGCTCGGCGCACTCGGCGACGGCCATGACGTTCCCCGCATTCTGTTGACACTGGTACATGTCATCACGCCGGAAGGTGCCCCGCTGGGAACAGGGGTAGGTCTCCGGCGGGTCGTTCTTGCGCTCGACGCACTGCTCGCCGAGGCTGGCGCAGTACTCGTCGCAGGTCTGGAAGCCGTCCTCCGGGCGCAGGCAGCCGAAATAGGATGCCTCGCACCGGCCGCTCTTGCAGTAACCGGCCGTGTTGTAGCGCACGCACACGTGCCCACAGGCGCCGCAGTTGTCGTAGTCGGAGAGCAGGTTCACGCACTGGCCGTCGCAGACGTCGGGGTCGTCCGGCGGGCACTCGAGGGGGCCGGTCGTGCTCGTGGCGCCGAGGGTGCCGGCCTGGGTGCTGCCCGAACCGCCCGTGGCGCCGCCCGAGCCCTCCGACGTCCCCGCGTCGTCCGGCTGGGCCCGCCGCGTCACGCACTCGCACCGCACGCCCGCCAGCAGCGCCAGCGCCAGGACCCCGGGCGCCCACCGCCTCGGGCCCGTCATTGCGCCACCCCCATCTGCGGTCCCAGCGTCAGCGCCGCCAACCATGCCTGCGGGGACCGGGCCTGGAGCTTCGACAGGAACGCCAACCAGTAGCTGCAGTCGTCCGGCGCCTGCCAAAGCCCCACGTCCGACAGCAGGTACAGCAGTTCGCCCGGCTCGATGGCCCCCGTCGCGTGCAGCCGCCACAGGAAGTTCGCCCAGTCCAGCTCCACCGCCACGCCCCGCCGGCAGGGCAGCATCCCCGGAAGCTGGGGGCACGTGCGAACGTCCGCGCCGTCCCCGGGGCAGTACATGGCCTCGTGGACGCTCACCATCGTCACGGTGGGCGAGCAGTCGGGCGAGACGGCCGACTCGGTCCCCTGGCACAGGTCGAACATTCCGTTGCCGCCGTCGGCGCGGCCGAAGACCGCCGTGGGCTCGTCCTCGCGGTTCCAGGCCAGGTACGTGACGTAGTGGGCAAACCCCTCCGCGGTCGCCGTGGCCTGCCACTCGCGGCTGTAGATCTTGTGGTCGCCCTGGCCCGGGGGCTGGTTGAAGCCATAGTCCAGCGTCGGTGTGAACCCGGCGGGTAGCTGCATCGTCAGCAGGTGCCCCAGCTCGTGGGAGACCGTGGCCTTCGCGTGCTCGTTGTTCTGTGCGAACAGGGGGTTGCCCTGGCCGTCCGTGCAGCCGGTGGAGCGGTTCTGGAATTCCACCGTGGGGCGCCCGCCGAAGATGTGGCTGGCGCGGGTGCCCCGGCGGAAGCAGCCGTTCTCCGGCGCGCGCGGCGGCCAGTACACGCCGTAGAGGGCCTGCCCGGCGTCCGTGGCCGGCACGGACGCCTGGGCCGCGAGGGCGTGCGTGCGCTGGAGGGTGAAGGCCATGCCGTACGCGAGGGCGTGGGCTCGGTTGGGAAGTTCGATCACCCACGCAAGGGTGCCGTCGGGGGCCTCCAGGAGGTCCTCGACCATCGCCATGTCGCGCCGGAGGCCGCACTGGGTGAAGTCGAAGGGCTCGTCTCCCGGCCCGCCGGAATCGCAGTCGTAAACGACCAGGTCGGTGCCGGTGTCGTCGTAGTGGTGCCAGGAGACGGAGCGGACGAGCGCGACGCCGGTGCCCTCGTCGAACCACGGCGTGCAGCCGTCGGCGCCGAGGGGGCGCCAGCCGAACAGGGCGTCGCCCGCCGCATCCTCGACCCGGACGAGAAGGTTGCCCAGGGCGAAGGGAAAGGGGTCGTCCGTGCGGCCGAAGTCCTCGCCGATGTCGAGGACCTCCCCGGCGGCGACGCCGCCGCCGAGCCCCCCGATGTCCCGCACGGAGGCATCCCAGAGCATCTCGGCCAGATCCGCGCGGATGCACACGCGCCGCTGGGCTCCGAGGACCGTCCCGGGCACGAGCACGAGCACGACGGTCATGGCGCACTCAACGCCGAGCCGAGCCGAGCGTATCCATGCTCGCTAAATACCGCACGGCCGGCGCCCCGTCAAGCCCCCCGGCGGCACCCCGGCCGGTGGCGCCTGGAACGGCGTTTTCCGACCTCCCCCCGCCGGCCTCCCCCCGCCGGCCTCGCCCCGCCGGGGGGCCCGCACGGCGCCGTCGGGGCCGGCCGCCCGGTGCACCGAAGGGCCCGGTCCGATCCCGCCGCCGTGTCGGTGCCCGTGCGCGTCCCTCTTCCGTCGCCGTAACCTCGAACGTTGGAGGCACCGCCGGCGACCGGCCGGCGGGTGTTCCCGGGCGCCGCCGAAGGTCCCTTGCCTGCAGCGGGCCCGCGAACCACCCCATCGACCCCGGGGTTCGGTGGGGGTTCGAGCCGTGGTCCCGCTCGGGATGGGGTCGGCTGGGGCGCCGAAGGGAACGCACCGGGGGCCGGCCACGCCCACGCCCGCGCCGACCCGCAACCGCGCGCCGAGGTCCCGCCCCGCTCGCAGCGCTCGTGCGGCCCCAGGCGCGGGCGCGGTCACCGGGCGGAGGGCGGCGAGGCGAGGCACAGGTCGGCCACGGCTTCCCCCACCGCGGCGAGGAACGGCCGCGTGCGGCGATCGTAGTCGTAGCGGTCGTCGTTGAGCACGCCGTCGCGGTTGCCGTAGATCGAGACGGTGACGGCGGCGGTCCGCGCCTCGTGTCGCACCACGGCGTTTTCGACGTGGAACCCGTAGGCCCGGCCGGCCTTGTTCGTGTAGACGACCGGCGCGCCCGGCAGACGCCGCGCGATCCCCGGCAGCATGGGCTTGAAGGCCGCCGCGCCGCGGTGCGGCGGGGGATAGGCCGGGTCGGGCGAGGCGTTGGGATCCTCGGTCATGGCCGCGACCAGGCGTGCCCGCAGGTCCTCGTCGATGCCGGTCTCCACCAGATCCAGCGCCGGCACGGCGCGCAGGTCGGGGCGGACGATGGACAGCAACAACCGGTGGTGATCGACGAGGCTGGCGTAGTTCTTGTGGGAAAAATCCATGGGGGCCGCCACGCGCCGCTTCGTCTCGGGGTCGATGTGGGCCCGTCCCACGGTCGTGGTCTCGAACGGCAGGGGCGGCGGGTCGAGGGCGCTCGTGCGCTTCGGGAGGTGCAGGGCATCGGGCGGGACACCCACCCGAAACCCCGGGCTCGTACGCTGGACCCGGGGCGGGGCCCAGGAGAACATCCGGTGGTGCACGCGCAGGGAGCCGAGCCCGCGGTCCCAGGCGTAGCGGTGCAGAGCCTCGTGCCCCACCAGATCGTACAGGAGGTTGTAGGCCACGTTGTCCGAGACGAGGTGGACGCGGCGCACCAGGTGCCCGACGGTGGCCACCTTTGCGTGGGGCGGCAGGCGGTTCGACGGATCCTCGATGGGGCGGCAGCGCCCCGCGTCGTCGCAGGCCGCGATCGGGCTGTCCCAGCCGAGGTCCGGGTGGGCGGCCCGCTCGGACGAGACCATGGCGAGGGCCGCGGCGGTCACGAACAGCTTGATCGCGCTGGCGGGGTAGACCAGCTCGGCGCCGGCGCGGTACCGGGCCGTGCGGATCGACGGGGCCGGGCCCCGTTCGTCGAGGCAGGTGATCACGAGCTGGAACCGGGCCTCGTGCGGGTCGGCCAGGACGTCCGGGAAGCGGCGACCAAGGGCGGCGAGCATCGGCGCGAGGTCGAACGGCTCGACCGTCGCCGCGGCCTCGGCCGCGGGACCCGGGGCCGGGCCCTTCGGTCGCGCCGTCTTTCCAGGTGGTTCCTCCATACGTGGAGGTTCGGCCGGCGACGCCACCCGCCTCGGCGCGGGAGCGGCCTCGCCTTCGATCCCGGTGGCCGCGCCGGCCGCCGGCGTCGCGGGTGGGGTGGGGCGGCACGAAAGCAACGCGAGCACGGCGGCGGCCGCCCGGCCCGTCGCGTGGCCCGTGGCCCCACGGGGGGCGGCGCGGCCCGCCCCGTCCCGTCCCGAACCGCCCCGAGGCGACGTGCGGCCGGTCACGGTGCGATCACCGGCGGGCGCGGGGACGGAGGCGGATCGTAGTCCAGGATCGAACTGCCCGGCACGTCCGTCGGGCGTTTCCTCGACAGCATGATCCCCGCCGAGGGCACCCGCCGCACCCGCATCCAGCGGGCGAAGTTCGCCGCGGGCTGGACGTTGTAGTGGTACTTCTCCCCCTCGACGAACCCGTGCCCGGACCAGCCGAGGGTCCGCAGCACGACCGCGTGCGGGCCGAACGGCAGGGCCAGGACGTTGCGGCGAAACGACGGCCCGTACTCGAAGTACTGCTCGGCGTTCGACAGGTACAGGACGTTGACCGGGACGTTCGCCGCGGCGAAGGCCGCCGCGACGGAGCGCATGGCGCGGTCGCCGGTGAGATCGCCCCGGATCGTGAACACGCGACCTCGCAAGACCAGCGACCGCAGGTGCTCGTACTGCGCGGCGTCGGTGAGGAAGGTGCCGACCACGAGCCTGCGGTACGTTCGCGCGACCCGGCGAAGCCGTGCGTAGACCAGCTTGCGGCTGCGGCGAAACGCGCGGGTGATCGCCTCGCGGCGGGGGTGCTCGGCGTAGACCAGGGCGATGCGCGCCTCGACGTGCGGCGCGGCCTCGGGGCGCCAGGAGGCCAGGAAGTCCTCGGGGGTGGCGGCGTCGCGCAGCAGCAGGAAGTAGACGTGGTGCAGATCCGAGATCGCCTGGTCGAAGTCGAGCAGGACCACGACCTCGCTGCGGGCCCAGGCGGCCAGCAGATAGTTCTGGTCCGTGCCCACCCCCACGTAGCCGCCGCCGAGGCCCTCGACGGCCTCCCGCCACAGGTGATGGCCGTGCTCGTTGGAGACCCAGTAGTGCGAGTTGCGGGTCAGCGAAGGGGGCGGGGGGTCGGGCTCGAGGGCGTCGAAGGCGGTGAGGTTGGGGCCCCGGGCGGCCGTGGGCTCCGGCGGCTCGGGCGAATCGGCGGTCGCCTCGGCGTCGCCTCCGGCGGGCGTGGCCGCGACCGCGACGGGCGGGTGCGCGACTTGCGAAGGGGCGGCCGGGGGCGATGGTGTGGTCCGGGGGCCCGGGACGGCCGGGGGCGCGATCTCGGCTTCCGCGCGGGCCGGGGCCGGACCGTGGGCCGTGCAGGCGGCGAGCGCGAGGGCCCAGGACACCCGGCGCAGCGCGTGGGGCATGGCGTGGGGCATGACCGTCCTGTGCATCGTAACGCCCGCGGGGCCCGCCGTCTTCCGCGGCGGATCGCCGGCGCCGTCCGTTCGGGCCGGGGGGGCGGCCCCCCGGCCGAGGTGCGGGCCCCGGGGACCGTTTCGGGCGCGCAGGTGTGCTAGACCTTCGCCGGCGTGCGCGGACTCCGTCAGACCTTCCTGCTCGCGGCCAACGATGCGCGCCAGGAGGCGCGGCACCTCGAGGTCCTGGCGACCGCCCTGTTCTTCGACGTGGTGGTCCTCACCCTGTTCGGAGTGGGCTTTGCGGGGCTTTCCGCCGCGGCGCTTCGCGTGGCGCTCCCGGCGATGCTGTGGCTCGCCGTCGCGTTCGTGGGGACGCTGGCGCTGTCCCGGCTGTTCGAGCGCGAGCGCGAGCACGAGACCTTCGTGGCCCTGCTGGTCGCGCCGGTGGACCGACTTACGATCTACTGGGCCAAGGGCCTGGTGGGGCTCGTGGTGCTCGTGCTGTGCGCCGGCCTGCAACTGGCGGGGCTGCGCCTTTTGTTCCCGGAGGCCGCGGCCCTGTTCGCCCGCCCGGGTCTGCTGGCGCTGCTGGTCACGGGCGGCTGCGTGGCGTACGTGGCCGTCGGCTCGGTCTTCGCCAGCGCGCTCGCCACGGACCGCACGCGCGGCGTGCTGCTTTCCCTCGTGCTCTACCCGCTGTCCACGCCGATCCTGCTGTTTGCGCTCGTGGCGACCCGGGCCCTGCTCGAAGGGCACCCCGCGGCCGGCGTGTACGTCGGGCAGCTTTGGGCGCTCGCGGTCCTGCTGGCGGCCGCCGGCGCGCTGACCTTCGAGTCGGTGATGGTCCCCGCCCGCCCCGGCGGCCGATCCGGGAGGCGACGATGAGCCGGGCGCTTTGGGCGATCCTCTTGGTGGCCGCCGCCGCCCTGTTTCCGCCGGCCGCGGCGCGCGTCTTCCTCGACACGCCCATCGAGCGCGAGATGGGCACCGTGCAGAAGATCTTCTACTTCCACGTCCCGATGGCCTGGTGCATGATGCTCGCGGCCGTCGTGTCCGGGGTCGCCGCCGCGGTGTGGCTCTTTCGCGCCAGCCGCGCGGCCGAGGCGCTCGCCCGGGCGTCGGGCGAGGTGGTGCTCGTCACCGGCGCCTGCGTGCTGCTGACGGGGCCCATCTGGGGCCACGCCACCTGGGGCACCCCCTGGACGTGGGACGCCCGCCAGGTCAGCACGGCGCTGTTGTTCCTCGTGTTCGCGGCCTTCGTGCTCCTGCGCGCATACGGCGCCGCCGGCTCCGAGCGCCTCGCCGCGGCGCTGGCCGTCTTCGGCGCCCTGGACGTGCCGATCATCTATTACGCGGTCAAGGTGTGGAAGACGACCCACCCGACCACGGACGTCGTGGGCACCTTGCCGCCGTCGATGTGGCGCACCCTCTTCTTCGCCCTTTCGCCCATCGCGGCCTGCGTGGCCGGGCTCGTGGCCGTCCGATACCAGGTCGAGCGGGCCGAGCAGCGCCTCGACGACCTTTACCTCGCGAACGAACGGTAGACGACCGTGCACGCCCCCTCCACATCCCCGTGTCCGCAGATGTACCCCGACCGCGGCCGGCACGCGTCGGGCGCCCGGACCACGGGCTAGCCCCTGGACGCGAATCCAAAGGACTCCTCCATGCGAACCGGCTCCCTCTCCCAGCAGGCAGCGGCGCCCCCCTCCGGCGACGGCTACGAGAAGGTCGTCGGGCGGGATCTGCGTTCGATCGAGCTCGAGCGCCAGATCGAGGCCCGCGCGGCCGCCAAGACGGCCTCCGACTACGCCCACATCGTGTGGGCCTACGGCATCTTGTGGAGCGTCGTGGCCCTGTACGTCCTGTACCTGTACCGGCGTGTGCTCCGCCTGCGAAGGGACATGGAGGGTATGCTCCCCAAGGACGCGCCGCCGTGACCCTCGCCCACTTCGTCTACATCCCCGGCGTGCTGCTGCTCGGGATCGTCCTCGGCTACGTGCTGGGCGGCCGGGCCGCCGAACTGGCGGCGCGCGAGCGCGACGAGCGGGACCGGCGGCGCAAGGCCCGGGCCGCACGCCGGCAGCGGGGCGCGTAGGGCGCAGGGGGCCTCGGGCGGGCCCGTGTCTGCGGCGGCTGTGCTATAGCCCGCGCGATGTTCGACCTCTCCCTGACCGAGGAACAAGAGGGGTTCGTCGAGACCGCCCGCCGCTTCGCGCGGGAGACGATCATCCCGGCCGCGCCGGGGTACGACGAGTCCGGCACCTTCCCCATGGACGTGTTCCAGGCCGCCTTCGACGTGGGCCTGATGAACGTGGAGATCCCCGAGGCCTACGGCGGCCTGGGCCTTTCCACCCTCGAAGGCTGCCTGATCGCCGAGGAACTGGCCTATGGCTGTGCGGCCATCGCCACGAGCATCATGTGCAACCATCTGGGCGCGCTGCCACTGCTCATCGCGGGCACCGAGGCGCAAAAAGAGCGCTACCTGGGGACGCTCACCGAGTCCCTGACGTTCATCAGCTACGCCTGCAGCGAGCCCGAAGCCGGCTCGGACGTGGCGGGGATGCGGACCCGCCTGGTGCGGGACGGCAACGGCTGGCGCCTTACGGGGCAAAAACGCTGGATCACGAACGCCGGCCACGCGGCGATCTTCACCGGTTTCGCGACGGTCGATCCGGCGGCCCGGCACAAGGGGATCACGGCCTTCGTGATCCCGGCGGATCGCCCGGGGATCTCCATCGGCAAGAAGGAGAACAAGCTGGGGCAGCGGGCCTCGGAGACCTGCGACGTCATCTTCGAGGACGTGCCGCTGTCCGACGACGACCTGCTCGGCGAGCCGGGCGGGGGCTTTGCCATCGCCATGGAGACCTTCGACAAGTCGCGTCCGATGATCGCCGCGCAGTGCGCCGGTCTCATCCGGCGGGCGGCGGACGAGAGCAAGGCCTACGCGCTCGAGCGCAAGACCTTCGGCAAGCCCATCGCACAGCATCAGGCGGTGCAATTCATGATTGCGGAGATGGTCATGGCCTACGAGGCCGTGCGCCTGTTGTACATGAAGGCCGCCTGGCAGGTGGACCAGGGGATTCGTCGCAGCAGCACCTCGTCCATCGCCAAGGCCCTCGGGGCGGACCTTGCCATGAAGTGTACGACCGACGCGGTGCAGGTCTTCGGCGGCTACGGCTACACGAAGGAGTACCCGGTCGAAAAGCTCATGCGCGACGCCAAGCTCATGCAGATCTACGAGGGCACCTCCCAGATTCAGCGCATGGTCGTGGCCAAGAACTTCCTGTTGCGAAGCTGAGGAAGCCGAGATCGATGGCCTTCGATCCGCGCCCCATCGGGGTGTTCGACTCCGGGGTCGGCGGTCTGAGCGTGGTCCGGGCGATCGTCGAGGCGATGCCCTTCGAGTCCATCGTCTACCTCGGGGACACGGCCCGGCTGCCCTACGGCACCAAGAGCCGCGAGACCGTGATCCGCTACGCCCGCCGGGCCGCGCGGGTGCTCGCCGAGCGCGACGTCAAGATGGTGGTCGTCGCGTGCAACACCGCCTCGGCCGTGGCGCTCGGGGCGCTGTCCGACCTACTCGCTCCCGTACCCGTGGTCGGGGTGGTCGAGCCGGGCGCTCGGGCCGCCGTGGCCACGGGTGCGCGGCGGATCCTCGTGCTGGCGACGGAGGGGACGGTCCGCGGTGGGGCCTACGAGCGGGCGATCGCCCGGATCCGGCCAGAGGCCAGCGTCGCGTCCGTGGCCTGCCCGCTGTTCGTGGGACTGGCCGAGGAGGGCTGGACGGATGGTCAGGTTCCACGACTCGTGGCCGAGGCCTACGTCGCCCCGCACCGAACCCCGCCGCCCGAGGCTGTCGTGCTCGGGTGCACCCATTTCCCGCTGTTGGCGGACGCCATTGCCGAGGCCTGCGGGTCGAAAGCCGTCCTGGTGGACTCTGCGGCCACCACTGCCGCGCAGGTGAAGGCACGCCTTCGTGCCCGGGAGGCCGAGGCTCCGATTGGGCCCCCGGGCCGGATCGAACTGTTTGCGACGGATGGGGTGGATCGCTTCGCGCGGGTGGGCGGACGTTTTCTGGGCCGTCCGATCGACCCCACGGATGTTCAACTGGTGAACTTGCCGTGAAACGACCTGCGCTGCTAACGTCCGACGTCGTGCGACGGTTCATCGCAGCATGCTCCACGGCGGCTTTCCTCTCGGGGGCGCCCATGTCGGTGTCGGCCGCCGGGTACGAGCCCGACGCCGCCGACCCCGTCGCCGAGGCGAAGGCCCTCTATCGCAAGGGCAAGACGGCGTTCGACGTCGGCCGCTGGGAGGACGCGGTCAAGTACTTCGAGGAGTCGTATGCCCAAAGCGGCAACGAACTGCTGCTGTTCAACATCGGGCTGTCGTACTACCGGTGGTGGGAGGAAACGGGGGAGATCGCGCACCTTCGCAAGGCCCGTAGCGTGCTCAAGACCTTCGTGGCGCGGGCTCAGCGCAACCCGGACAAGCTGGGGGACCCGGCGGAGGCGGTGGCTCAGCTCAACGAGGTGGAGGCCAAGCTCGAGCAGGCCGAGACCGAGGCGGAGGCCCGGCGTACTCGGGGGGCCGCGGGCGATGGCACCGAACAGGGGGCCGACACGACGCCCCCGGCCCCGTCTCCGGATCCGGCCGACCCAGCGGCGCCCGTGGACACGGGACCGGCAGCACCGACTGGGGAGGATCCGGGCAAGGGGCTGCGTCTTGGCGGCGTCGTGTCGATGGCGCTCGGCGGGGTCGGGATCGTGACCGGGGTCATCGTGGGGGCGATCCACGTAGGGAACAGCGTGAAGTTCGACCGGCAGCTACGTGATACGGACGAGGAGATCGAGATGATCGTGGCAACAGGGATCACGCAGAAGTTCGTGGACGACACGCTCGGGGGCTGCTCGCAGGTGGACGCGGACGTCAACCCCGACGCAGCGAAGTTTTGTGACTTGCAGGATCGGCGCAACGCCATCGTGAACAACGGCAAGCGGGCGAATCTCTTCGCCGCGCTCGGCTTCGGTCTCGGCGGAGGGCTCGGTGTGGCGCTGCTCGCCACGGGCGGCGCTCTGTACGCCATCGGGAACAAGAAGACGAAGGCCTGGAAGGAACGGCACGCGCTGCGTGTCGCGCCCGTGTTCGACGGACGGTTCGCGGGGATCGGGGTCACCGGCCGCTTCTAGCCGCCTGCTGCAGGAGGGGATCTCCCCATGGGGCGCGACCGTCGGCGACGGTGCCGTGCCGCCGGGGCCCGGGGTTCTCGAAGGGGGCCGGGGGCCGTGCAGGGGGGCTCCCCGGTCGTCCTGGCGGTGCTGTAAGCCGCCCGGGACGTCGTCGTTGGGGTGGTGGATGCAGCTCGCGCCCCGCCTCACCGGATGCCGGCCCCCCTCGTGCCCGCCCCCCAGCCTGCGGTTGCCCGTAGGGCGTGTCCTGCCCTGCCTGCGGGGGCGTGGCGGCATCCTGGGCGCCGGGCCGGACGCGGCGAGGGATTCTGGGCGTCCCAGCGTGCCTCGGCGTCCCGACCGCGGAGGTGATCACGGGCGCGAACTCGTGTTATACCCGCGCACGCTCGCCGCGACGCCTCCATCCGTCGCTCCACGCACCACGGCTCAATGAAGGAGTCCCCTCCTGTGACGCGCGCTCGCTTTCTCCCCACGAAGTCGCTGTTCGGCTATCTGGCCGTCGCCGTCCCAACCCTCGCCGCCGCCGGAATATTCCTCGGGGTGTCCAGCCGCGCCGAAGCCGCGGACACGGGGTCGATCAGCGGGGTCGTGACCGACTCCAAGACGGGACAGCGGATCAAGGACGCCATCGTCATCTTGCAGTGCACCTGCTTGCAGGGAGAACGAGAGACGACCACGAACGAGCAGGGGCTGTACGTTTTTCGTGACCTGCCGCCCGGCACGTACCGGATCCAGGTGGTCTTCGGCAAAGCCGACGTCTCGAAGGTCACGGAACTGCCCCGCGGCATGAAGGCCCGGGCGAATTTCAAGATCAACCCGGAGTCCGAGTTCAAGAAGGTCATCGTCGTGGACGCGGCGCCGGTCCGTGCGGACACGTCGGTCACCACGAAGATCTCGATGGACGAGGCGCGGAACATCCCCGTGGGCGACACGAGCCGCGACTTTACGAACGTGGTCGAGATGTCGGCCACGGCGACGCGGGACGGGGCGGGGATCTCACTTGCCGGCACCAGCGGCGCCGAATCCAAGTACACCGTGGACGGCGCCAGCGTGAACAACCCGTCCTTCGGTACGGTCGGCGCCACCATCGTGCAGGAATTCATCGACACGGTGAACGTGACGGAGTCGGGGTACGACGCCGAGTTCGGCGGCGCCTCGGGCGGCCAGGTTCAGGCGCGCCGGATCTCGGGCAGCAACAAGGTGCGCGGCATTGCGCGTTTTACGGTGACGCCGCGTATCGCGAAGCCGCGCTTCATCATCCAGACGGACGAGGCGCTGCGCGTGACGCAGGTGCCGAACTACGCGATGCAAGGGGTCGTGGCCGCCTCGGGGCCGATCATCAAGGACAAGCTGTTCTGGTCGGCCGGCATCCAGATGGGCGGCACCGCCTACTCGCTGGTCCAGCAGTTCTACAAACGGCTCGACAAGGACGGATCCGGCGGGTTCGAGGACTGTCCCTATCTCAACGGGGACAACGACTGCGTGGACGGTGGCAACTACATCGCCACCGAGAAGTTCGCGGAGCAGAAGTTCCCCACGCGCGGAATTGGTGCCGGCTGGGTGCTCGGGCTCGACTGGGCCATCAACCCCAAGCACCGCATCACCCTGACGGGGCTGGGTGGACCGGGGTTCGTGCGTCGTTCGTACCGGCTGCCGTTCTCCTCGGACCCGAACGCCTTCGGTGGCAACCCCACGGCCGATCCCCTCGGCGGAGCGTCCCGCGTCGCCAGCGGCGTGATCAACGATCACTTCGGTTGGGACATGAGCAACCAGTTTACGGTCACGCTCGGGTACCTGGGCCGGGTCGCCGACGACAAACTGGAGATCGACGCGGGCATCGCGTTTTCGCAGTTTGCCAGTCGGGAGGCATGGAAACTCGACAACCCCGACTGGTACGATCTTCCCGCCACGCAGGAGCAGGACACCCAGGGCAGGAACCTGTTCGAGTTCCTCGACCGTGACAACGCGGTCGATCTGGCGCCAGGGGTGCAAGAAGCCTGTAACTCCGCGTCGTTGCCGGGGCTTTCGTGCCCGGTTCGGCGTTGGCTGTCCGGAGGGATCGGGCAATACGGCCGGGACACGGCGCGCCGGGTGGAAGGTCGCCTGTCCCTGACCCACTTCTTCACCACGGGGAAGGCGGGGTCCCACCAACTCAAGTACGGAACCCAGATCGAGCACATCGAGCGCAACACCTACACGACGTACTCCGGCAAGAATCTGGCCTCCTTCTACGAGGATTGTCCGGCCGGCCAGAAGGACCTGGGGGAGGGCTGCTACGACTCGGCCACCGATAGCTACAACATCGGGATCGGGACCCGGGTCAACAACCGTCGGTTCGTACTGGTGGACGTGGACAACCCGGACCAGCGGACCACCTTCGGGTTTGGCCGGTCGCGGTTCGAACAAAACGACCTTCGCGCCATCGCCACGGCCAAGGGCGACGGCCTGCGGGCCGACGCCTACGACGTCAAGATCTCGAACCAGAACTACGCGGTCTACCTGCAGGACAAGTGGGCCATCCTGTCGAACCTCTACCTGAACGCGGGCGTGCGCTGGGAGATCCAGGACATTCGGGATATCTTCGGCGAGCGCGCCATGCTCATCTGGGACAACGTGGCGCCGCGTATCGGGATGGTCTACGACTGGACGGACGAGGGGAAATCGCGCCTCTACGCCAGCTATGGCTGGTTCTACCAGCCGATGCCGTTGCAGTTGTCGAGCCGGGTGTTCGGCGGCCTCATCAACGTCATCCGTACGTATCGAAACTCGGACTGCGAAGGCCAGTCCGTGCAGACCGCCGAAGGGACCTTCCCCAAGACGCTCAACGGGCAACCGACGGAGTGGTGTGTGGACTTTCCTGCGAGCACGACCGGTCTCACGGCTGGATCGGTGGTGCCCCGCCTCAAGGGCATGTACCGCCAACAGTTCCAGATTGGCTACCAGCAGGAGATCGTCGAGGACCTGCTCGTGCGCGTGTCCTGGCTGCACACGGACCTCGGGCGGGCGGTCGAGGACGTTTCGACGGACGGCGGGCTGAACTTCATCGTTGCGAACCCCGGCGAAAAGATCGACGAAAAGGACATCCGCAAGAAGGAAGACGAGTGCGCCGCCCTCGAGTCCCAACTCGAGATGCTGCCGATGGATGACGAGAACTTCGCCCCCATCGCGCGCGAGCTCAAGCAGTGCCAGTTCCTGGCGAATGCCTTCCAACGGATCAACGAGCTGTTCTCCAAGCCGACGCAGAACTTCGACGCCTTCACCCTGGAGGTTCAAAAGCGCTTTGCGCGCAACTGGATGCTCCTGGCGAGCTACACCTACAGCCGCCTCATCGGCAACTACCAGGGCATCGTCAACCCCATCACGGGCCAGGTGACCCTCGGCGTCGATCCGCAGTACGACATCCCGGAACTCGTGCGAAATGCCTTCGGCCCGCTTCCGACGGACCAGCGCCACCGTGTGCGGCTCAATGGCTTCTACACGTTCGACCTGCGGGAAGCCGGGCGGCTGACGCTCGGGACCAGCCTGAACTTCCAGTCGGGCTATCCGGTGTCCCTGCGAGCGGACAACAACCGGTACAGCGGGCAGTATCTCATCTACGTGCTGCCCCGCGGGTCGGCCGGCCGGGTGAAGCCCAATTACCAGTGGAACCTCAGCCTCGGGTACGCCTATCCCCTTCCGAAGGATCTCGAGTTTGAAATCTCGGCACGTCTGCTCAACGTGACGAACGCCAAGGCGGTCCTGCGGGTGGACGAGGTGTATTCGTTCCAGAACGCGCGTCCCATTGCGGGCGGCGATCTCGGCGACCTCAAGCACGCCAAGATCCAGTCGCCGTCGGCGCCGACCGATTTCTTCCAGCGAACGGTCCTGGCGCCCCAGGGCAACTTCGGGGTGGAGACCCAGTTCCAGAACCCGATGGCGGCACAGTTCGACCTCCAGCTGCGCTTCTAGGCGGCGCGGGCCGTCGCTCGCCGACCCTGCGGTTCCCTGGGACAGGTGGTCACACGAGGTCGAGGGCACGCAGCACCGAAGCTGCGGCGGGTTCTTCGAGAACCGCCAACGCTTCGTCCGGGTTCGTGGGCGCTCTGCCCGACAGGGCGTAGAGCACCCCGTCGAGGCGGGCACCGTGGCGTACCGCCTCGACCCACGCGAAGAGTTCCAGACGCTGGCCATGCCATCGAACCGATGCGGGCGAGGCCAGGACGGCGACGATCTCGTCGAGCAGGCGATGGCGCGCGTCCACCGAGCCGGCCGTCTCGCGTACGAAGGTGTCGTTGGACATCATCCCCCTGAAGATGCGGGCGGCCGTGGGGGTCGCGGGGGTGTGGGACGGGTCGAGGACCGCCGCCAGTGCGTCGAGGAACTCGACGAGGAATGGTTCCGTGCCCGAGGGGAGGGCGCCGAGCCCACGGCGCGCCAGGGCCCAGGCCACCGCAAGGCGCGCCTGGAACTCGGCGGGGTCGAGCACGGCACAGCGCGGGTCGATACAGAGGATCGGTTGCTCGGCGGCGTGTCCCGTCACGCACGAGCCAGCCTCGCGCAGGACGAGACGGAGGACGGGTGTGGGACCCGGCAGGCGAAGGGATGCCAGCAGGTCGGCCGCCACGGACACGAGGTCGGCGACGTGGGGGGCGTTGGCCGCAGGTGGAGGCGGGGCCAGACGACCGAGGGCGGGGGCGGCCCGTTCCAGCGCGAGGACGACCCCTTCGGGAAGCCCGAAACGCCCCGGCGAGAGATCGGGTGGCCACGGGGGCGTGGGGCGGGGAGGCAGGCGGCGGACCCAGCGCGCGAGCGGTCCAGTTGGCGTCAGGAAGGCCGCGAGTTGGTACAAAAGATGCGCCTTGGCGCCGTGCCGGGCGGCTTCTTCGAGGCGACCGAGGGCGAGGTAGAGGCCCGCATGGTGGGGGCGCTTTCGGCAAAACGCACGCACCCGATCACGCAACTCGTGCGCCCCACCGAGCAGGTGGGCCGCGCTTTGCAGTACGGCGTCGAGGTGGGCCAAAGGCCCCTGCTCCGCCACGGCCGAAAGGGCGTCCCCAAGGGCCCCCAAGACGGCCGAAGACCCGCGGCGCTGGGCTGGCAGCGGCGCAAGGCCGAGCGACCAGGCACTCTTTCCTTCCAGCAAGGCGGAGGCCAGACCACCGAGGAGTGCGGCCCCCTCGTTCGGACCGTGTGCAAGGAGACCGACGGCGCAGGCCTGGGTCCTGGCCCAGTCGCGGCGCCCGAACGCCACGGGGAGGAGTGCGGCGAGCACGGCGCGGTTGCCGGGGTCGAGTTCTAGGGCCGTGCGCAGGTCGTCGAAGGCGGAACCCAGCGGGTCGCGTTCGACGACGTGGGGGTGGTCGATGGTCAGTTCGGCCCGTGTTCGCAACAGTTCGGCGCGATCCCTTGGGAGGGGCACGTCCGTGCGTGCGCCGGTGAGGAGCCGGTGCAGGTCGTGCGGGCGGCCCAACTCGTCCGACAGGGCTCGAAGGTCGGCCAGGTCGGACCGACGCAGGGGGCGGCGGTGCCGCAGCGCGACGGCCAGGACGTCGAACGCCACGTCGAGCTTCCCGAGCCGCCGGGCACGGGCCAGCGCCGCGTTTGTGGCGTCGTCGAGCCGGTCCGGTGCCATGCGTGCCGCCAGTGCCTGCGCGCGTCGGGATGCCACCAGCGCCTCGCCCGATCGCCCCGTTGCCTCCAGGGCGTCGGCGTAGGCGAGCAGGACCTGGACTGCCGTGGACCCTTCGAGTGGGTGTTCGGCAGCGCGCGCCAGGGCGGGGGCCGCGACCCCAGGGGTTCCGGCTCGTCGTGCGAGGTCCGCGAGCGCGAGCGCGAGCGCAGGCGTGCCGGCAGCCTCGATCGCCGGTGCCACCTGCTCGACTGCGCGTCGAGCCGCGTCTGGCGAGAGCACGGTGGCCCAGGCCGACAGGATCTCCGCTCCGGGGTCGCCTTCGGCACCTGGCGTTGCCGCCTCCAGGGCTTCGGCGAGGCGTCGTGGCGCATCGTCCGGGAACGGCCGGCTGCGTCCGAGGGCGCGCGCCGCCTCGAACAATGCCCGGGCCCGCCCGGGGCCTTCGGCCCGATCGGCCAGGCGCACGAGCGCGCGGGCGAACGTCTCGAAGCGACCGGTTTGCTCATAAGCACGACCCAGCGCCCGGGAAAGGAGGTATACGCGGGTGGGGTCGGTGGCGTCGAGGTGTTCGGCGAGTGCGTCCCGCAGGACCGTTCGGGCGGTGGTGTCGTCCCCCAGCGCCATCGAGACCTCGGCCAATCGAAGCTGCATGTGCGCCCGTTCCTCGGGATCGTCTTCCTCCTCGAGACACCGGCGGATCATGGTTCGCTCCGTTCGCAGGTCGCGGTGATCCACTTGCTCGATGTCGGACAGGAGTGTCCGTGCGTCCCGGGCGAGGGGATCGTCCGAGCTGACATGCCCGAGGGCCCGGCGGGCCGCCTGCTCGGCGGCGACCAGGTCTTCGTCCCGGAGGAACAGGCGGGTCGCCAGGAGGAGCAGCGCCGCGCGGGCCCTGGGTGAGCGCTCGCTCGGGCCATCTGCGGCGCGCGCCAGCAGCCGCCCGTGCCGGCCGGGGTTGGCGAGCACCAGCGCTGCGTCCCGCACGTGCCGTTGGACCACCTCGTCCTCCGGGGCGGCGCACAACGCGGCGTCGAGGTTGCGCCGAGCGCTGGCCGCGTCGTCGAGGTATCGGGCATAGATGACTGCGAGCTCCGCCTGTAGCCGGGCTCGGTCCGCGCTCGGCCCGAGGTCGCGCAGGCCGAGGAACAGCGTTTGTGCGTAGGTGGACCAGTCGCTGCGGCTCCGGGCGAGATCCGCCAGGCGCCGCCGGGCGTCGGCGTGGCGTGGGTCGGCCGTGACGGCCTCGACGAGCAACACCCGAGCCTGCTCGTTCGTGGCATCCGTTCGAGGGGCGACGGCCCCGTCGAGCAGGAGCCGAGCCCGGCGGTATGCCACCTCGGCCCGGAGCATCGAGGACAGAGGAAGCGGCGCGAGGGCTTCGAGCGCGGCCCAGGCCACTGCGGGGCGGCCCGCCTCGTCGGCCAGGCGCACCCGCTCCCACAGCACCTTCTCGGAAGGACCATAGCGCGCAAGGTGCTTCGAAAGGAGCGCGTCGGCCTCGTCGAATCGACCGAGCCGAACCCCCACGCGGGCGGCGAGTGCGACGGCCTCGCCGCGGTCGGCGTCCGAAAGGTGCGCGGCGGCGGGACCGGTGGGACGGCCGAGGGGCCGCAGGGCCTGCCAGGCCTCCTCGAGCCGACCTTGGCGTGCGAGCAGCCGGCCCCACCCGAGCCGTGCGGGCTCGAAGCGCGCCGAGCAGCCGAGGGCCGCCTGGTAGCAGGCTGCGGCACGAGACTCGAACGCCTCGTGCGGTGACAGGACGTCCCCGAGTAGGGCGTATCCAAAGGGGCGGGCGTTGGGGGAAGCCGCCTCGACGATGGGGATTGCGTTGCGCGCGACGTTTGCGATGGCGTCCGTCCCGGACAGGAGCACGCGCGCGCGCCGCCCGGCATGGACGCGCGCCACTGGATCTTCGAGATAGGCCGAAAGCCAGAGGTAGGCTGCCTCGTGGGGACGTCCGAGTGGCCCCTCGAGCAACTCCGCGACGAGCTGCTCCACGTCCGCCGCGCGCGCGCGGTCTCCGGCTTCCACGAGCACGCGCCGGCGCCGTTCGAGCAGGCGCCGGAGGTCGTCGAAGCGCCCTTGCTCGCGGTAGAAGCGTACGAGGCGAGGCACACCGCGCTCGGGCAGGCGCCCGGCGCGTGCGAGTCGTTCGAGCAGGACCGCCGCTTTCGTGTCGTCCCCGAGCCCTTCGCCGTACAGCTCCGCCAGACGCTCGACGAGCGCAAGGGTCTCTTCCGGTAGATCGTGCGGTAGCTGCGGGGGGGAGAGGACTTCGGCCAGGTGGCTCGCGAGGAAGGCGGCCGCGTCCGCCATGCGCCCCTGATCTTGGAGAACTTCGACGAATTGCCCGACGATCGTGCATTGCATCTCCACGGGCACCTTGCCGTGCTCCATGGCGTCGAGGGCGACCCGGAGCGTACGTTCCGCCGCGGCCGGATCCGCCCGGAAGTCACGCTCGATCCGGGCAATCTCCTGCAAGGTTTGGACCCGTTCGGCGGGGAGCTGTCGCGGCGCGAGGGCGCGAAGGTGCGGCGCGAGTTCCAGCCACTTGCCCCGGTCACGCAGCACCCGAATGAGGGCTGTGCGAGCCTCCAAACGGTCGGGGGCCTCGGCCAGCACGTGCACGAGGATTCGCTCGGCTTCCTCCGAGTCGTCGCGCACCTCGTGCAGCAGAAGTGCACGCTCGATTCGGGCCGCGATCGACGTGGCGCCGGAGGCACGTTCGGCCACCGTCGCCAGCAGGTCGATGCGCGCCTGCGCGTCCCCGTCGAGGGCGGCCAACTCGGCGGCGCGATCCCGAAGCAACGGGGCGTCGGGATGGCGTTCGACGAGGGCGTCCGCGATGGCGCGGGCGGCGTCGAGGTCGAACGACGAGAACGCCGCGTCCAGACCGCGGCCTGCCACGTCGGAGGCCGCACGATCGCCCAGCGGAAGCCGCCGGAGGATCTCGACCGTCCAGCGGACCGCGTCGGTCGGTCGGCACGAGGCCTCGGCGGTCTCGAACAGCGAGAGCAACACGTCCGGGTCGTCCGGGGCGATCGCTTGCGCTGCTTCGAGGGTGGCGTAGGCGAGGTCCTCCCGCCCGAGGTGATCGAGCTGAACGTGGGCGAGTCGCTTGAGCACCTCGACGCGTTCGTTCGGTTCCAGCACGTTCACCCACGCGGCCAGCACGTCGGCCGAGGCCCGATGCGCCCCGAGCTCGTCGAGGGCACCGAGGCAGGCTTCGATGAGGGGGCGGCATTCGATGTGCGCGAGGGCGAGGCAGCGTATGGCCTCGACCGCGTCCTCGCGCGGCCCGACGCAGGCCTCGGCCTGGACGAGGGCGGCCATCTCGTCGGCCGAAAACGTCTCGAACGGCCGCGCGCTTGCGATGGCGGCGACGACGCGCCGGCACGTGTCCGAGGCATCGTCGCCGGCACACAGGACCCAAAGTGCGCGGTGGAGCGGCAAGTCGCCCGGGGCCTCGGCCACGGCGGCGGCGACGGTGCGCACGGCCTCGTCACGTGCGTCGCCGGTCAGGGCGTCCGCCTGGGCGAGGGCTGCGGCCAGATCCGCGAAGCGAGCGGGCGAAAGCGCCTCGGCCCGGCGCCACGCCGACGCGAGCGCTCGTTCGTAGCATGCGGCGGAGATCCGACCGGCCAGGGCGAGCACGAACGTCGCGTGTTCGTCGGCGGAGAGGACGGCGGCTGCCGCCCCGAAGACCGCCTCGTCCAGCGGCGCAGCGGCGCCGTTTTCATCGGCCGACAGGGCGCGGGCCACGACGCGGGCCAGTGCGCGTCCGTCTCGCAGGAGGCGGGCGAGGCGGGCGAGTGCGAGCCGCACCGTTTCGGAGCGGGCGAGATCCCGTAGGCAGACGTCCTCGAAGACCTGTACGTCGCCGGACTCGCGGGCGGCCCAGACCGCGGCCTCCAAAAGGTCGTCTTGGATCGCGGCGTCCGGCCGGAGGAGGGGCAGCAGTGCCATGACGGCTCCAACGTCCGCCTGGGCCACGGCCAGTCGGGTGAGCGCCGTGGCGACGCGGTCCCGCAGGTCCGACGGGGGCAGCGAGGCGGCGGCTTCGCACAGCGGGGGCCAGCAAACGGGGTCGAGCAGTGCGCTCTCGCAGGCGCGCTCGACCAGATCCGGCAGCACCTCGTCGCCGCCGAGGTGTACGAGGGCCCGCAGGGCCGCCCGCAGTGCGTCGTCGGGCCGCCCGCACGCCAGGCGACGGCGTACGAACAAACGGGCGGCCGCGGCCCGCGGCGCCGGCCAGGCCACACCGGTGGCGAGCGGGCACAGGTGGGCGAGCAGGTCGTCCAGCTCTGGGAGAGGGCTCCCCGACGAGACGGACTCGACCGTCTCCCACGACGCGAGCAGGACGTCGAATAGGGGCGCGTCGGGGGCGAGGTGGCCCGCCTCCGTGGCGGCGGTGACGGCGGCGCTCGCGGCGAGTCGAGCGCGGCTTTGCGCCGTGTCGCCGGCGACCCGTGCTGCGATCCGCACGGCTCTATCGAGGACATCCGAAGCCGGAGGGGCCTTGGCGGCGGCTTCGAGCGCGCGCCCGATCGCCTCGTCGGTGCCGAGAACGCCGGCTGCCTCGACGGCCAGCGTCACCGCGTCGGGCGTTTCGGGGACGGCGCCACCGTCGGGCGCCAAAAGGCTCCATACGATTTTCCACTGTCGAGCATCGGCCGCCCACCCCGCTGCCTCGACGGCCAGCGCTTGCCGCGCGTCGGCCCCGGGGTGTTCTTCGATCCAGGTCGCCACGAAACGGGCGGCGTCTTTGGCGAAGCCGAGACGTGCGGCCGCCGCCGCCTCGCGTCGTACCGTATCGGCACCGTCTCGGGGCGGACGATCGGAAAGGAGTAGATCGGCGCAGGCCTTCGGGTCGGTGATCGCAGCGACGTCCGAAACCTCGGCGATGGCGTCCGCTAGGGCCGCCCGTGCCCGGGCCCGGACGGGGGCGTCGGGCAGGACACAGTTGCTCCAGCGCACGATGGCGGCGGCGCGTTGGTCTGGGGCCAGCGTCGCCGCCGCCTCGATCCGTGCGGCCGCCTGCGCGTCCGTCACGATCGCGAGAGCCTTGGCCCGTTCGAGGACGGCCTCGGGTACCGGATCCAGTCGTCGCAGCAGCAGACGCACGAGCGGTGAAGGGAGCGTCCCGACCGGCTCGACGACCGGCCGGACAAGCGCCATCGCCGCGTCTTCGCGGGCCGCTTCCAGGCAGGCGACGGCCGCGGCGCGGACGATCCCCCGCAGGTCATCGTCGTGTTGGGCCTCGTCGGCGACGGTGTGTGCCACGGCGATTGCGCCGTCGAGGTCCCCCGCGTCGAGTCGGGCACGAAGTGTGGCCGCGGCGGTTCGTGTGCGGCGGGGGGTGTCCAGCACTCCGAGGAACGGTTCGAGGAGCACGGGGGAGGCACCCGTGGCTTCGACGAAGTCGAACAGTGCCCGGGCCGTGTCCGGTTGCACGGCGAGCGCGGGCGCGACGGCCTCGGCTGCAGCCGGGACCGCGACCGGGGCGACCGTTTGCAGGAGGGAGGCGATGGCCCTTGGATCCTCTGCAAGGGCGCGTGCCGCATCGGCCAGTCGGTGTGGTGCGGCGAGGATTCGTGCGGCCGCCCGGACTGATTCTGCGGCGGCCGCGAGACGTCGCAGGTCGGCCGCGTCGAGTTCGATCGGAGCATGGATGGCGAGCGCGGCCTCGTACCATCGTACGATCTCGATGGCTCGGTCGGGCGCGAGGGCTCGCGCAAGAGCGCGCGCCGCGACCGCGCGGGTTCGTTCACATAGCTTGGGATCCTTCGTGGCGTTCGCCACGGCCGCTTGCAGGTCGTCCGGTAGGGGTCGTCCGGTTCGAGCGGTCAGCGTCAGGCGAGCGGCCCGGGCCGCGGTGGCGATCTCACGTTCCCCGTACGCGGCGACTTCGTCGAGGCGGCCGAGGACCGCGGCCCACTCCCCGGCGGCAATGGTGCGGCGGGCGAGGGGCCCCTGGGCGTTCGAGGCGCCGGGCCGACGCGCGGCCACGGCCCGTGCGGCGGCGAGGGCGTGCGCTTCGACCTCGGCCCCTCGCGCGTCCGACACGACGGTCAGGAGCGCGGTGGCGAGGTCCGAAACCCCCATTTCGTCCAACTCGCGGGTGGCCTCGTCGAACGCTCCCGCCGCGGCCGCCCGCGCCGCGCGGTGCAGGACCCCTTCGGGGACCTTGGGGGGCGCCGAAGCTGTGTCGGCCTCCCCCACGATCACTTCGAGCGCGCCCTCGACGGGTGCGGTCCAGCCGCCGCCGGTTTCAAAACCGAGCGGCGGACGAAAACCGGCGGCGACGTGGATCCCGACGGGCAGGGTGCGAAGGTCCCACACGAAGGCGTCTTCGCCGGTGGCGGGAACGAACGATCCGAAGGAGGGAAGGCGCCGCCCAAGGTGGCTGGCGCATGCCGCGGCCTCCAGGATTTCGTGGACCGTCGCGTGCCGCCCGTCGAAGAACAAAAGCGGCCTCGCTCGCAGGGTAAGGCGCCACCCTTCCAGGGCGGGGAGCAGGGCGAAGACCGCGAGGGCCGGGCGGGCGTCGGGGAGAAGCCCCGTTGCCCAGAGCAGCGGGGCGATCGCCGGGCGCGTGACGAGCGAGACCGTGTGCAGGCGGGCGAACGGCGCCACGGGGCCGTGCGGAAGCGGTGTGTCCGCCTGGGCCGCCAAGGCGAGGCGGACGTGGAGTCGTTCGGCGCAGCAGGCGACGTGGCGGTAGGCGCCGGGCCGCAGGCCTGCCTCGCCCGCGAGCGGTCCATCCCGGACGAGGGCCCGGTAGGCGGTGACCTGCGCCGCAGGGCCCAGGTCGATGCCCTCGAACGACAGCCGCGCGGCTCTCCGTTCGAGCCACAGGAGCACGCGCGGTGGCGAGCGAGGAAGGAGGAAGCGCCCCGGTGCGTGCGGTGCAGCCATGGCGGCGAGCGGCCGCCGGCGATCGTAGCACGGCGTCTTGCGCGGCCCCGGCGTGCGGGCGAGGGGCGGCGCAGGATGTGCGCCGGGCCGCGGGCCTCGCCGGCGTGTGGCCCCGCCGGGTGGGGGCACGGGCGGGGATCTTCGCTCCGTTCGCACGTGTGGGCGGCATCCCTGGGCGGTGGTGCAGATTCCTCGATGTCCCACGGCCGTGGGTTCGGCGCCGGCCCGCCCGGCGGTGCGCGGGCCATCCGGGCGATGGATGGATCGAACCCCGAGCCGCGGCCGGGGGGCGGCGAACCCCGGAGCGCTCGGCCGCCGCCGCGGGTGCGCAGGTGGGTCGCGATCCCGCGGTTCGAGGCCGGTGGTGGTGGCGCTCAGCCGCCGCCGCCGCGGGCGAGCAGGCCGGTGCGCAGCAGGCCGCCGCGCATCCCGACGCGGTCGCACACCGAGTACGGGCGAAGGACGCGCTTGCCCTCCTCGTCCGTGGCGAGCTTCGTCTCGTAGGTCATAAGGCGCGCGATGCGGTCTTTCGACGGCACGATGGCGCCGCGTGCCTTGTCTTCGAGGCAGCTTCGTGCGGCGAAGTGCGACAGGACGCGCTTGGCCTTCTCGCGGGCGAGCCGGCGGGCGATGGTGGGTCGGGCCGCCTCGAAGCCCTCGTCCGTGGCTTCCTCCTTGCGGTCGATGCCGGCCACCACGAAGCCGGTGGGCGCCTCGAACACCGCGGGGAGCACCTCGGTGCCGGCGGGCGCATCCCAGGCCGCCGCCACCAGGTCCGGCATGGGGCCGAGGCCCGGGACCGGCTTGCCGCGCGCGAACAGGCCGGTGGTCCGCAGGACCGGCCCCGCCTGGTCGGGGCTCGCCGCCTCGCCCGCGATCCGTTGCTCGATCCCGGGGGCGCCGGCGCCGGCGGGATCGAACAGGTCGTCGAGCCGCTTGCCGTTCTTGGCGGCCAGCAGGGCCTCCTCGGCGGCCTGGCGCGCCAGGGCCCGGCCCCGCTTGTCCCGCAGGGCCTCCTCGGCCAGCTCCGCGAGCGCATCGTCTTCGGGCACGTCGCCTTCGCGGCGGGCCCGGACCCATGCCACGTAGTAGGCGTCCTCGCCGTCGATGACGTCGCTGACGGCCCCCGTGGCGAGCCCGCGGGCGGCCTCGTCCACCGCCGGCGCGAGCCCCGATCCCGTCCCTTCCTCGTTGACCCAGCCGACCGCGCCGCCGCGCCGGGCCGACGCATGGCTCGACACCTCGCGGGCCACCGCCTCGAAGCGCTCGCCGCCACGGATCCGTCGCAGGGCCTGTTGTGCGGACTTGCGCGCGCCCGCACGGTCCTTGGGGATCTCGATCACGTACAGGCGCATCTGCTTGGGCAGTCGGGAGAAGCGCAGGGCCTGCTTCTTCTTGCGCGCCACCAGGTCGTCACGGTTCGCCTCGACGTAGGCGCGGATCTCCTCCTCGGTGGGGTCTACGAGCTGCGCGTAGTCGGCGGTCTCGAACCGCACGTAGCGCAGGGAGAGCCGGTTCGCCTCGTCTTCATAGGCCTTGCGTACCTCCGAAGGCGGCACCGTGGTCGCGGCCGCCACCGTGTCCCGCACCGTCCGCGCCAGGATCTCGTCGGCCTGGATCTCCAGGTACCGGGGCTCGGGGACGCGCAGCGCCCCCAACCATCCGTCCTTGAACAGGGCGTAGTTGAACTTGGCGTCGCCGAGCCAGTCGAAGGTGTCCCCCAGGACGATGAAGTGACCGTTCATGGTGAGCGTCTCGGCGTCCCACTTCGTGGCGGCCAGGCCCATGGCGCGCCCGATCCGGGCGAGTTCCAGGCGCTCGACGATGGCGTCGAGCACCTCCTCCCGCAGGCCGATCAGCTCGGCCATGCGTTCGTCCTTGGGCATGGGCAGGACCCGCGCCATCACCGCGTGCTGGTACCGGAAATCGGCGTCCGTCACGTCCTCGCCGTGGACTTTCACCAGCGGCGAGGCGCCGAAGGTCAGGCTGTCGCTGGGAAGCCCGAAGCTCAACCCGAAGACGAGGGCGAGCACGCCGAGAATGATCCAGGCGAAGACACTCGAGGCCGAGCGGCGCAGGAATTCGAGCATGGCGGCGGGAAGGTAGCAGGCGGAGGGCCCCGGGGCCGCGCATCGCGCGGGGGCGGCGCAATTCGGCCTGAGGGCCGGATACATCCCGGGGCCGGGCGCCTCGCGTGGCCGGCCGCCGGACGGGGGCGCCCAAGGGGTAAGGTGCGCATGGTGCGCATGGGCATTCATCGGCATCGGGGCCGCGCCGGTGTGCTATACGGGGCACTCCCGGCAACGATCACGACCACGGGGCCGAAGGCGCGCCGTCCATTCGAGGGCCGGGCGCGTCGAGCGGTCCCATTGGACCATCCCGGATGCTCTTCGACTGGGTATACGGCCTCTTCTCGAACGACCTGGCCATCGACCTCGGCACCGCCACGACCCTGACGTACGTGCGTGGCAAGGGGATCGTCGCCCACGAGCCCTCCGTCGTGGCCGTCCAGCGCCACGGGAACACCAAGCGCGTCCTGGCCGTGGGCAAGGAGGCCAAGGAGATGGTGGGGCGCACGCCCGGGAACATCGTCGCGATCCGCCCCATGAAAGAGGGGGTCATCGCCGACTTCGAGGTCACCGAGGCGATGATGCGCTACTTCATCGCGCGCGCGCACAACCGGCAGACGCTCGTCAAGCCGCGGATCATCATCTGTGTGCCGTCCGGGATCACCGAGGTGGAAAAGCGCGCCGTGCGCGATTCGGCGCTCGCGGCGGGGGCGCGCGAGGTCTTCCTGATCGAGGAGCCCATGGCCGCCGCCATCGGCGCCGGGCTTCCGATCACCGAGCCGGGGGGCAACATGGTGGTGGACATCGGCGGCGGTACGGCGGAGGTGGCCGTCATCTCCCTGGCGGGGATCGTGGCCTGCCGCAGCGTCCGCGTCGGCGGCGACAAGATGGACGAGGCCATCGTGTCCCACATCAAGCGGCGCTACAACCTGCTCATCGGCGAGCGGACGGCCGAGTCCGTGAAGATCGAGATCGGCACCGCAGCGCCGTCGGACGTGACGAAGACCATGGAGGTCAAGGGGCGCGACCTGGTGGCGGGGATCCCCAAGACGGTCGTCATCGACTCGGAGGAGATCCGCGGGGCGCTCGGCGAGCCGGTGTCCGCCATCGTCGAGGCGGTGCGCTCGGTGCTCGAGCGCGCGCCGCCGGAGTTGTGTGCGGACATCGTGGACAAGGGGATCGTCCTGACGGGCGGGGGCGCGAAGCTTCGCAACCTCGACGTGCTGTTGTCGGACGAGACCGGGCTGCCGGTGTTCCTGGCCGACGAACCGGAGTACGCCGTCGTGCTCGGGTCGGGCGCCGTCCTCGACGAGCTCGACCTATTGCGCGAGGTCGCGCTGCCGTAGGAGGGGCGCCGTGGCTGCGTCCTGGCGATCCGCGAAAGACGCCGCCATCGTGGCCGGCTTGTTGCTGATCCCGGTGGCCTTGCTCGTGTCCTTCGTGCGCGGACCCGAGCGGCTCGGCCCGTTCGACCGTGCCGTGCGCCGGATCGTCGTGCCCCTCGAAGCGGGGGTGTCCTATGCCACCCGGATGGTGGGGGCGTTCTTCGAGCGCTGGATCCTGCAGGCGCGGTTGCAGGAAGAAAACGCCGTGCTACGCGGGCAGGTGCGGGACCTCGAGCGCATGGTGCGACGGCTCCGATCCCTGGCCGACGAGAACGAGGAGCTTCGCCGTGCGTTGCAGATGCGGGAGAAGGCCGCGGACGACCTGCTCGTGGCCGAGCGGGTGGGGGTGGAGCAGTCCCCGCACTTTCGTGTGATCGGCGTGCGCATCGACCGCGGCCGGGGCCAGGTTCGGCCCGACATGCCCGTCATCGCCCCGGACGGGGTCGTCGGGCGCATCGACCGCACCTACGACGACTACAGCGAGGTCATGCTGATCACCGACCCCCGCAGCCGCGTCGCGGTGGAACTGCCCCGGACGCGGGCCCAGGGGATCCTCGTCGGCGCGGGCGAGGACCTGTGCGAGGTGGAAGTACCCGAGGAGTTCGACGTGCGCGCGGGGGATCTGGTGCAGACCAGCGGCGTGGACGACATCTTTCCGAAGGGGCAGCCCATCGGGGCGGTTCGCTCCATCGAGGCGCGGCCCGACGGGACGAAGCGACTCATGGTGACACCGTTCGTCGCGTTCGACCGGTTGTTCGTGATGTGGGTGGTGCTCGCCCCGGCGCCCCGCCCGGATCCGAAGGCCGAGCGGCCCCCACAGATCCCGCCGGCCAGCGGCCTCGCCCCGGCGCGCTAGGATCGCAACCGAAACCATGGTCCGTCTCGCCACGTTCGTCGTGCTGTTGCTCGCCGGCATCGCCGTTGCCGGTGGGCTGGCCGATGCCCTGCACGGGACGGTCTTCGTCCCCGCGGCCCCGGCGATCCTGACGGTGCACCTGGCGTGGTCGGGGGTCACCCTGCCGATGGGAGTGGGCCTGGCGATCCTGGCAGGGTACCTACAAGATCTCGACAGTGGTGGCGTGATCGGTCTTTCGGCGCTCGCCTACGGCCTCGCCTTCGTGGGATTGCACCGGATCGCCCGCCGGATCAGCGCCCCGGGCGCGGTCGGTCGCGCGCTGTGGAGCGGTCTTTGGACCTTGCTCGTGGATGTATGGGTCGCGGTCGGCCTCTACGTCCTGCTTCCCTGGGTGCGCCTTGCCCACCTCGCGGAGCGCTCGGTCTGGCAGGGGGTGTTCTGGCACGTGGCGGCGACGGCGCTGTGGGCGCCGGCCGTGTGGTTGGCGGCCGATCGGATCTACGCGCGGGTGGGACTTTTTCGCCGGGGGTTGGCCGTCGAAGGCGGAGGGGCGCGGCGATGATCGATCTGCGGGCCGCCGACGACCCGCGACTGCTACGCCCTCGCCTGCAGGTGATGGCGGGCGTCGCCCTGTTGGTGTTTGCGGCACTGCTCGGGCGCCTTTGTCAGCTCCAGATCCTCGAAGGCGCCCACTACGCGCGGCGGGCGGAGCAGAACTTCGTGGACGTCGTGCCCGTGGATGCGCCGCGCGGCCGCATCTTCGCCTCGGGGGGCGAGCCCCTGGCGACGAACCGGCCCACGTACAGCCTGCACGTCACGGCGTGGGTGCGCCGACCGGCTGATCCCGGACGCGGCGCCGAGGCGACGGTGACCCGGCGAGAACCCATGCCGGATGGGGTTCTCGACACGCTCGCGAGCCTCCTCGACTTCGCCGACGACGAGGACCGGCGCAGGTTCCTGGAGAAGGTGCGGGCGCTGGTGGCCGACGAGGCGAGGGGGCGGTACGCCACGCGCGTTCGCAACAATCTGTCGTGGGAGGAAAACGCCCGCATCCAGGCGCGCCTCGACGATCTCGCGCCCTGGGTCGATGTGCGCGCGTCGGACCGCCGTTTCTATCCGGTGGGGGAGGTGGCGGCCTTCGTCACGGGCCACATGGGCAACGTGTCCTCCGAACGCCTTCGTCGCCAGGACGGTACCGGCTACCGGCCGGGGGATCGCGTCGGGCACACCGGCATCGAGCGCCAGTGGGAGAACTACCTGCGGGGTCGCCCCGGGGCGCGCCCCCGCGTGGTGGACGTGCGCAACCGGGAGGTCGAGGATCCACCGAAGGCCGCCGTGGCGTCCCTGCCGCCCTACCGGGATCCGATCCCGGGGCAGGACATCCACCTGACGCTCGAACTCGACCTGCAACAGGCGGCCTTCGACGCCTTCGAGGGGGTGCTCGCGGGTGGGCTCGTCGCGATGGACGTGCGCACCGGCGCCATCTTGGCGATGGTGTCCGTGCCTGCCATCGACCCGAACCTCTACGAGCAGCCGATCCCGCGTGCGCAGTGGGAGGCGTGGACGAAAAGCCCGCTCAAGCCGTTCATCGACAAAACGGTGCAGGAGCACTTCTTCCCCGGTTCGACCTACAAGGTGGTTTCGGCGCTGACGGCCCTGCAAGACCCGCATTTCGATCCGGAGCGGGAGATCGAATGCGAAGGTTCCGTGCTGTATGGCGGGCGGCGGTTCCGCGACACCCACGCCCACGGGCCGATGAACCTGGAGCAGGCCATCGTCCAGTCGTGCAACGTCTACTTTTATACACTTGCCATCGAAGAGATCCTGACGTTGGAACGGATGGCGAAGGTGGCGCGTGCCTTCGGGCTCGGGGAGCGGACGGGGCTCGGTCTCAACGGTGAGGTTCGGGGGCGGATCCCCACCGAGGCATTCGAGGCGCGCACCGGCACCTACCAGCGCGGCGTGCAGCTCAACAGCGCCATCGGCCAGGGCAACGTCAAGTCCACCGTGCTACAGATCGCCGTCTTGTACGCGGCCGTGGCGAACGGCGGTACCGTGTGGACGCCGTACATCGTGGACCGGATCACGACCCACGACGGGCGTCTGGTCTTCGAGACCGAGCCGCTCGCCAAGCCCCGGCCCCCCGTGGACCCGGAGGATCTCGCGCGCGTGCGCCGGGGGCTCTACGGGGTCGTCAACGACGAGCGAGGCACCGCCTACTCGGAGCGGCCCCGGGGGATCGAGGTGGCCGGCAAGACGGGCACGGCACAGGTGGGGCGCGAGGAGCAGAAGGAGGGCGATGCGGCGATTCCGGGCTGGGAGCCCACGAAGGACCACGCCTGGTTTGCCGCCTACGCCCCGGCGGAAGACCCGCAGATCGTCGTGGTCGCGCTCGTCGAACACGGTGGCGTGGGGGCCGATGCGGCCGCACCCATCGTCATGCGCGTCCTGGAGCATCGCCTCGGCGCCGTCGCGGCCACCGGTACGTCGCGGCCCGCGGGCGTCCCGCCGCCGCTGCCCGGAACGCGCACACCGCGAGGAGGTTCGTGATGCCCCTCGGTTCCACCCTCGGTCCACCGAACAGCCGTCTCCTGCGCGCCCTGCGGAGCATCGACTGGGTGATCGTGGTGATCACGGCATCGCTCCTGGTGCTCGCCTTCATCAACCTCAACAGCGCTGCGCCGGCCCCGTTCTCGTCACGGATCGTCACGCAGCTCGTCTGGTGCGGGGTCGGGACCGTCGCGATGTTCCTGGTGTCGGCGATCGACCCGCGCACGCTCTACGCCGTCGCGTTCCCCGCGTACGGGGCCGGGATCTTCATGCTCGTGCTGGTGGCCTTGCTCGGGTACACGGCCAAGGGGGCGGGGCGGTGGCTGGTCGTCGGCTCGACGCGATTCCAGCCGTCGGAGATCATGAAGGTGCTGCTCATCCTGGCGCTCGCGCGCTACCTGCACGGCCTGCCGAGGCACCGGCACAGGCCGTGGCGCAACCTGCTGCAGGCGCTTGCGATGGTGGCCGCACCCGTCGTGCTCATCGTGCGGCAGCCGGACCTCGGCACCGGCATCTTCCTGGCCCTGGTTGCGCTTTCGATGCTGGCCGTGACCGAGCTGCGTCTCAAGAGCCTGCTGGCCGTGGGATCGAGCGGCATCGTGGCCCTGGCGCTGATGTGGCGCTACGGGATGCTCGACTACCAGCGCCTGCGCATCGACGTGTGGCTCGATCCCGAGCTGTACGCCGACGACGAGGGCTACCAGACGATCCAGGCGATGATCGGCGTGGGCAACGGCGGGTTCTTCGGCCGCGGGGTGGGGGAGGGTACGCAGAACGTGTTGCGCTTTCTGCCCGAGCGGTTGACGGACTTCCCCTTCGCCATCTTCGCGGAGGAATGGGGCTTTTTGGGGTGCGCCATGGTGCTTTTGCTCTACGCGAGCCTCGTGCTGTGGTCGTTGCACCTCGCGGCTCGTGCCCGCGACCGTTTCAGCGCCCTGGTCGCCGTGGGGGTCGGGGCCCTGTTCTTCTGGCACGTGGTCATCAACGTGGGGATGGTCCTGCAGCTGTTCCCCGTCGTCGGGATCACCCTGCCGTTCTTCAGCCTCGGGGGCAGCAACCTCCTGAGCATGATGGTGGCGCTCGGGCTCCTGCAGAGTGTGTCGCGGTCGCGGATGCCCGGATAGGTGGCGCGGGCACCCGAGAGCGGGGCGCGGGACGAGGGGCGGCCGTCCGGCCGGTCGGGTTGTCGGTTCGTTGGCTTCGTGGGGTGAATTACGGTTCTTTGGGGCGAGGATCTTGCGACCCTCGGCGTGCTTGACAGGTCCTGGTGTCGGCGGGATCGTCCGGCGGCTTTCCAACCGGGAGATTTCCGTATGACTCGCATCCGATTCCTTTCGCCGATCCTCATGGCACCCGTTGCCGTGGCCGTGCTCGTGGCTCCTGCGGACGCCGCGGCGTCCTCGTCTGCGGCCGACTGGGTTCAGGCCGTCCCCGAGCCTCCGCTGCCCGCCGAGAGCTATGATCCGCGCCCCGGCGTGTTGTTCGTGCCCTTCGAGGACGTCACCGTCCAGCCGCCGCCGTGTGCGGACGGCACCACCCAGTCCAACTCGGCGAAGAACTGCACCGGGGTGGTCTCGGCCGAGACGACGATTCCCGCCTGGGGGGACGCCACCGCCCAACAGGACCTCATGACCGGGCTGCAAAACGCTCTGGCGCCCTACAACGTCCGGATCACGAACGAGCGCCCCGACGACTACGTGCCGTACCACATGCTCCTGATGACGGACATGGACGACATGGAGGCCATGAGCGAGGTGTGTGCGCTCGCGCCCCTCGGCTGCGACGGCCTGCCCCGCAACAAAACGGCCATCGTGCTCGGTTCCACGATGAACTGCATGGAGCGCGATCCCCTGGCGGCGGCGCTGTTCGCCTTCGGCCGTCTTTCGGGACTCGAGCCGTTGGTGGACGTTCCCGACGATCCCATGACGGTGCCGCAGGACACGATGAATCCTCCCACGATGTACCAGGACATGTGCAACATGCTGGCGGATCCGGGGAACCTCCAGTGCCTGTCGTCGATCCACAAGCTGTACTGCAACGACATGGACGGGGTGCAAAACTCCCACCAGGAGTTGCTGGGGGTGTACGGGCCGGCGCCCGCCGAGCCGGACACGACGCCGCCGACGATCGATTCGATCTTCCCGGAGGACGGGGCCACCTTCTCGACCTCCGATTCGTGGACGGTCAGCGCCACGGCGAGCGACGACTCGGGGTACGTGGTGGCCCGCTGGGACTGGGTGGATGGGATCCCCGATCCCATCGCCGACTCCTGGTTCTGCAAGGCCACGAACCGCGCGTGCCCGCAGGAGTTCATGAACTCGCATGGAGCGGATCCGTCGCTTCCGTGGGATTTCTTCTCGGCGACCGATGGCGCGCCGGCCGGGACGTACAAGTTCCGGTTCACGGTGCAGGACATGGCCGGCAACACGGCCACGCAGGAGATCACGGTCACCGTGGAGCCGTCGGGTGGCGGCTCGGCCACCGGCGGCGGCTCGACCTCGGGTGGCCCGACGACCGCCGGCACCACGACCTCGGGGGGCGGTGACACGACCGGCGGCATCGAGTCCGGGGGCAACATGATGGACGGGAACAACTCCGGCGGGTGTAGCTGCCGTACCCCCGCCCGCCCGGTCGATGCGGTCTTCGGTCTCGGGGCGCTCGTGCTGGGCGGCCTCGTGCGCCGGCGCTGGCGCTGACCGGACCGGGGCGGTTCCCCGCGCTCGGGGAATGAACCGCCCAACCGAGACCGCGGGTTCCCCTGGTGGGGACCCGCGGTCTTTTATGCACGCGGCGCGGCGTCCGGCGGGTCGAACCCGAGGCGCCGGCGCCCGACGACGACCAAAAGCCACGTAAGGGCGAACGCGACCGGGGCCGCGAGCATGACCACGACCGCGGCGCCCAGCAGGAAGTCGGGCAGCGCCGTCTTGAACAGGGTCCACCAGCCGGCACCGTCCAGCGCGGCCACGGTTTGCCACGAGGGCGGCGCGTGCCCGCGAAGGCGCGTGCCGATCCAGTACTCGGCGAAGTAGAAGGCCGGCCCCGTCACGGGGTTGACGACGGCGGTCCCCAGATACGTTGCGGGGAGGTTCACGCGCACGATGGGCGCAAGCGCGAGGGCGGCGGCCATCCCCGCGAACGGGACCGGGACCAGCGAAAGCGACAACCCCAGCGCGACCCCGCCCGCGATGCGCGGGGGGCTTGCGTGCTGGGCGAGGAGCGTGCGCATCCAGGGGCGCCGGCGCCGCATGTACGACACGATAGCCGCCGGCGGCCGCGCGCGCCTATGCTTGCGCGCCCATGGCCCGTCTTCGCGCCGCCGCCGTCGCGCCCGACGACCGGACCGTCACGCTCTTGGGCGTCGTGTTGCGCCTGGCATGGCCGGCGGTGCTGTCGAGCCTCGTGCAGACGCTCGTGTTCCTGGCCGACCGTGTCATGCTGGGGCGTTACGACCAAAATGCCCTCGGCAGCATGCAGGTGCAGGGGCCCGTGCTGTGGTCGGTGTTCAGCGTGTTCTTCGCCGGGCTCGTGGGCACCGTCGCTCTCGTCTCCCAGAACGTGGGGCGTGGCGACCTGCGGGCCGCGCGTGCGACCGCCCGCATCGCGCTTGCGGCGGGGGCGGCGCTCGGGCTCCTCGTCGGGGGGGGCGTGGGCCTGCTGGCCGAACCGATCGCGGTGTTCTTCGGGCCCGACGACGCCACCGTCGTGGGCTACGCCACGGGTTACCTGCGTGTGGCGTCCGCCGGGACCGCGGGGCTGTTCGTCGCGAGCACGGCCGCGATGGTCCTGCAAGGCTATGGCGACACGCGCACGCCCCTGGTCGTGGGGGTGTTCACCAACGGCCTCAACATCCTTCTCGACGCCCTGCTCATCTTCGGCGCCGATACGCCGCTGGGCCGCATCCCCGAGCTCGGGGTCACGGGGGCGGCGATCGGGACCAGCACGGCGTTCGTCGCGGAGGCCGTGTTGCTTGCGGGCGTGCTCGCGCGCCGGGACCACCCCATCGGACTGCGTCGCCCGGCGCTCCTTCCCGCGGGGGAGCACGCCCGCCTCGCCCGGAAGATGCTCCGCCTCGCCGGGCCCGCCGTGCTCGATCGCCTGGCGATCCACGTGGGCTTCCTGGCGTTCGTGCGTGTGATCTCATCCCTCGGCCCGCGCGCCATGGCGGCCAATCAGGCGCTCATCACCCTCGAGTCGATCTGCTTCCTGACCGCCGACGGATTCGCGGTGGCCGCCGCGGCCGTCATGGGACAGCACCTGGGCGCCGCGCGGACGGCCGGGGCGCGCCGGGGGACGCTGCTTGCGGTCGCGATGGCCGTCACCGTGCTCAGCATCCTCGGCGTGTCGCTGTGGGCGGCCGGGCCCCGGCTCCTCGCGGTCTTCGTGCCGGAGGGGGTACCGCCGGAGCCGCTGGTCGAGACGGCCGCTCCCTGCCTCGTCCTCCTGGCGCTCGCGCAGCCGGTGATGGCCATCGCCGTCGTCGTCGCGCAGGCCCTTCGTGCTGCGGGCGACACGCGCACGCCGTTCGTCGCGGCCTTGCTCGGAAGCCTCGTGGTCCGGGTCGGAGCCGCCCACGCGCTGGCCGTGGGCGCGGGGCTGGGGCTCGTCGGGATCTGGTGGGCCTCCACCCTCGACTGGAGCGTGCGCACCGTCCTCCTCCTGGGCGCCTTCGCCCGCGGGCGATGGACGCGCGGCGCCCTCGACCCGTAGCGCGGTCAGGCGTCGCCCCGATCCCGTTGTCCCGTTCCCTCCCTCGCAGGAGCGGCGCCCGCCCCTGCCGGCACCGCTCCGAACGGTGACAACAACGAGATCGCCGCCGTTTCGCGCCCCTCCTCCGGGACGAGGGCGTACAGATCGTCGAGCCGAAGGCTCAGTTGCTGGGCGAGGCGCCACAGGATCTTGGCGCCGATCGTCGAATCCCGCGCCACGAGATCGAGGAAGGCGTCGCGCCCCAACTCCAGCAACTCGGTCGGAGCCCGCGCGGTCACCGTGGCGGACCGTGGCCGGTTGGAAAGCAGCGCCATCTCGCCGAAGTGGCTGCCCGGT